>JAXDLH010000296.1:0-31706 GCA_034666705.1 Chloroflexota bacterium | reverse complement strand
CTCGCCCCTACAGGCGAGGCGTGCCGCCGCAACCAATGCCGCCCTCTGAGCTGCGGGAGGGGGCGCAAGGATGAGGCCGTCTCCTACCGGCCGCACGGATTGGGCGTGCAGCCGTTCGCTTGGACTGCGGTGATCTGCATTGTGTAGCGACCGTTGGTCGATCCCTGGGTGAAATTGAGCTGCGCCGAGCCACCTGGTGGAATCGAGCCGTTCAGCGGCACCCAGTAGTCGGAGTAGTCCCCGCTGAAGAAGTCGCCGCTGAGCACTCGCACCCGCGCGGCGCCCGCCGTGAGGCTCTGGTTGGTCACCGTCACGGTGAAACAGCATCCGCCCGCCTGCGAGGGCGATGTGGTGAACGCACCCACGCCGAATGGCTGCGGGTTCGCGGGCGGCGGCGGGAGAGTTGGCGTGGCGGTCACCGCCGGCGTAGCGGTCGGCGATGCCGTGGGTGTGGCGCTCGGGAGCGGCGTCGCGGTGGGCTGCGGGGTCGCGGTCGGCGCGGCGGTTGCCGTCGGCGGCAGGAACGCATCGAGCCGAATCACCCCGTCGGACAGGTCGGGGCCGTTGTCCAGTGCGTCGAGGGCATCCCGGTCCACGTCCTGCGGCATGATGAATTGCTTCGATCCGTCGTGCACCAGGTAGAGGTCGCCATCGGCGTTGCGCACGAGCACCAGTCCCTGGTCATCCTGGGCTCGAGCTCCTTGCAGTCCGATCAGCAGCGCGCCGGCGATGATCGCCATTGTGCTCAGCCACGCGAATCGATGCCTCAAACGGTACGTCTCCAACTCTTTTTTGCACGTAGTCGATGTAGTTGAGAATACTCGGTCGCGTGGGTGCGTGGGCGAGGCATGCCTCGCCCCTACTGGACAATCGCTGCCTCCCGCCCAGGCTGACAAGCCCGCAGGTCCGGGATCGGCACGAGCCCCCCGCGTCTGGCCAGGCCGCCTACCGCCTGCCGCCTACCGCCGTAGGGTCGGTGGCGCGACGGAGCTCGGCATTGCGCGCCCGTGTCTCAGCGAGACGTCGCACGGTGGCGGCGACGTAGCCGGCCAGCGTCACCAGCGTGATCGCGCCGGCCGCGATCAGGTAGCCGACGCTCTGCATCGGGTCGGCGAGCTCAGGCATAGGTCGCGCCCCCCGTCGCCAGCTCCTGCTCCAGTTCGCGATTCTCATCGCGAGCCGCTTCGAGGCCCGTCCGCGCCGCTAGGAGCCAACAGTACAGCAGGAACGCCGCGAGCATCGACACCAGCAGCGTCTCGGTTGCCGCCGGGGGGGCGGCCGGCGTCGGCTGGAGGATGATTGCCTCCGGGTGGAGCGTGCGCCACCACGTCACCGACATGTAATTGATCGGCACGACGATGAAGCCCACGATGCCGAGCACGGCACCGAAGCGCGCCCCCTGCTCCAGCTCCGGCGTGTACGAGCGCAGCATGATGTATCCAACGTAGATGAACCACAGCACCAGGGTGCTGGTCAACCGCGCATCCCACGTCCACCAGGTGTTCCAGATCGGCTTGCCGTAGATCGACCCGGTAATGAGGGTGAGCGTCGTGAAGAGCACGCCGATCTCCACCGAGGCGCGCGCCCGCCGGTCCCACTTCATCTCCCTGGTCCGCAGGTACATCACGCTCGCCACGAGCACCACAAAGAAGGCGACGTACGCCATGATCGCCATGGGCACGTGGAAGTAATAGATACGCTGCGCGATGCCCTGGACACGGTCCATCGGCGCGTAGAAGATCGCCATGCACAGCGCAATGACCGTGAGGACGATGGTGGCCCAACCGAGCTTCGCGTTGAGCGAGGCGTTGGCCCCGGAGCTCGCGATCATCTCATTCCTCCAGCACGTATTCGAATAGGATGGCACCGACCGCCACGTACACCGCATCGAACCCGACCAGCAGGCTCAGCCACGGCATGTCGCGCGCCACCGGGTTGCCGAGGGCGACCCCGGTGGCCTGTACGCCGCCGATCAACACCGGCACGATCACCGGGAATAGAAGCACCGGAAGCATAACCTCCCGCGCGCGCGTATGGCTCGCGATGGCCGAGAACAGCGTGCCGACCGCCGCCAGCCCGATTGTGCCGAGCAGCACGGTGAGCACAATCGGTGGGAGGTCGAGTTGCACGTTGAACATAATCGCGAAGGCAAGCAGCGTCACCGCCTCCATGATAGCCATCACGATCAGGTTGCCCAGCAGCTTGGCCAGAAAAAGCGCGCTGCGGTCAAGTGGGGCGAGCAGCAAGCCATCGAGGGTACCGGCGTCACGCTCCGCCGCAAAGGTCCGGCCCAGCCCGATGGTGCCCGAGAAAACCACGGCGACCCAGAGCACGCCGGGGCCTACGACGCCCATAACCTCCGGGCGGAGATCCAACGCGAAATCGAAGGTGACCAGCACTAGCAGCGCAAACACGAGCATCGCCGTGAGCGCGTCCTTGGTGCGCCACTCGAGGAGGAGATCCTTCGCGAGCACCGCCACGATCTGCCGCCCAAACGCGCCCATCAGGCCGGTCCCACGTCTGTCCCTTCTCCCCCGCGTGCGGGAGAGAGGGGACGGGAGAGCGGGTCGTCCGCCTCCCCGACCAGCGCTCGGTAGCCATCCACCAGCCAGCCCGCACGGCCGTCGGCTGCGACCTCGCCGACGACGGCGCCCTCGCGCAAGATAACTGCCCGGCTCGCCACCTGCTCGCCCCACTCCAGGCGATGCGTCGTGACGAGGACCGCCCGGTCGGCCGCCGCCCAGCGCCGCAGCAGCCCGGCGAGCCGCCCCTGCGCCGCATCGTCCAGACCAGTGTCCGGCTCGTCCAACAACAGCACCGGCGGCTCGTGGAGGATGGCACGCGCTAACGAGATTCGCTGCTGCATCCCCCGCGACATCGCCCGCACCGGTCGATCGCCGGCCGCGGTCATCTGCACCTCGTCGAGCACCGCCTCGACTCGGTTGCTGAGGTGCGGCACGTCGTACAGCTTTCCATAGAACCGCAGGTTCTCGCGCGCCGACAGATCGGGGTAAAGGAGCGGCAGGTGGCCGACGAGCCCGATCAGGCGCCGCACCGCCGCCGCCTCGTGCCCAACATCTCGACCGGCGATCACGATCCGGCCCGCGGTAGGGCGCAGCAGCGTAGCGAGCACGCGGAGGAGCGTGGTTTTCCCCGCCCCGTTTGGACCGAGCAACGTGATGCACTCGCCAGCGTGCAGGTCGAGGTCCACACCGCGCAGCGCCAGAGCCCCACCAAAGCGGCGCATGATGCCGCGCGCGCTCAGCAGCGGAGTGGCCGACGCCGAGGAGATGCTCATGTGAAAACCGACGGGGCGATGCGACGGGGCGATGCCAGCGCCGCTGGTGAGCGGCGGCACGGATCGCCCGCGACTACGACTCGAACTTCGAGGGGCACTTCGCGAGGAGCGTGCTCGCGGCGAATGTGCCGTCGGCACGGTACTTGCCCTCGACCACGACCTCGATGCCGTCGCCAAAGATATCGGGCAGCACGCCGCGATATGCCACCGGCATCTGCCCTGACCCATCTGCAGCCATGAAGCGCACGTCGAACGAGGTCGGGTCGCGCTGGATGGAGCCGGCTACCACATTGCCCGCCACGCGGACCGACTGGCCATAGACTTCCGGGCCCTTGGCCTGCAGCTCGCTCACGGTGAGGTAGTACACCGCAGTACTCGCGACCGCGGTGTATACGAGGAACCCAACCGCAGCGAAAATCACGGCGGCAGCGATCAAAATCTTAGGGTTGGCCACGCGCGGGCGGCGGGGCGAGGGGATCATTGCTGGCTGGGCGGCGAGGGTCGCTTGCGCCAAGATACCTCTCCGTGTGCAGCCATTATGCTAGGCGCTCAGCGCGCCGAGCGTCAAATGACCGCTACGCCACGTTCCACTCGGCGGCCTGGAGCTTGGCCCGCTTCGCCCGCACCTTCACGAGGCGCAGCCAGAACAGCAGCGGCGCGAATCCGAAGACGGCTGCCGCCAGCAACAGCGGCCAGTGGAACGCGATGAAGAAGGCGATCACGACGTCGCGCGCGCCCGGCGCAACGATCAGAATGACGGCCGTCGTCGCGATCTTGAACGCGACGAGGATGCCGATCATCGTCCAGAGCGCAGCGCGCCCGGCAGATTGTGTGGACTCGTCGATCGGGGCGAGCTTCGTGGCGGGAGATGGGTTCATCCGGAACTCCGCGAAGCGGGGCAAGGGCAGGGACGGCAGCCAATCAACCAGTGACTCAGTGCAAGATTTTAGCACCGCCCCCGACCACCGGCGCTGCATCCTCCGCGCACGGTTCTATTCTGGCGCGAGTCGAGCAGCTATCGCCGCTACGGATGCCGCTACGGATAAGGAAGAAGCGACAGCCCTGAGATGCCAACGAACGGATCGTCCGCGGCCGCGGCACTCCCCGTCTCCACCTGATTTTTATGACCGTTCGCCTGTTTGGCGAGCCGAGCCATCAGATCCGTAACACGCTGCTTGGCATTGGGAGACAGCACGCTGAACTGCTGCCACAAACTCTCTCGATCCATCTTCTGCCCCCATGACGAACAGCGCAGGTCCCGTCGGTGATTCTACTGGGCCGTCCCTCACGCACGATCCTACGAGACAGGTCGCCTTGTGAGGGCAGGCTCGCAGCCTCTACACTACAGTCGTTCTTTGCGCCGCCTGCGGGAGCGCGGTGTGCCCGGGGATTACCTCTGCGGGAGCCAGGATCGATGGATCGGATCACGAACGCCTTCACCATTCCTTTTGTGGTCATCCCCGGCGCCGCGGTGGTCGCCATCCTCATCGGCGTCCTGCTTCACCGCTTCGACGGCCTCTACATTTCACCGAACCTGCGCGTGGCGCCGATCGTCGCCCTCGTGCTGGTCCTGCTCGTGATGGGCGCTGGCTTCATCGCCGACCGCATGGCAGGACCCTCGACTCCTCAGCCGGCCGCGAGCGGGCGTCAGCAGCCCCCGCGCCGTCGCCGCCGCTAGGTCCACGCCCGCCCCGTCCTGGCGAATCCTTATTCGCCCTATCGCGAACGGACGTTGCGTACCTGAGTTGTCCCGCTCAGTCGAGTTCGTGCGTACCGGCGGCGAACAGGCTATCGATGTCCAGCGGCGACCGGATGACCTGCTGATCCACGTTCCAGCGAACCATCCCTTCCATTGACGCACGGTTGCGCGGCAGTCCGAACGGCAGCGGATCACCGCCGACGATCTCCCGGTTGCGCACCGATTGTCGGTCCCGCTCCCCGGGGTTCGGGCGCGTATCCAGCCCCGCCACATAGGCATCCTTCGACGCCTTGAACGCCCGAAAGAGCTCTTCGGCGATCCATGGGTGCGCTCGCAGGGTCGCGTCCTTCACCGTCATGATGTGCCCGATGGGGTAGACGCCCGTCCGTCGCAGGTAGCGAACGCCTACCTCGTCGGCCTCCACCTCGCTCAGCAAGGCGCGGAAGTCACCCCCTGGCTTGATCCGGAGTTGGATGCCAGCGTCGATCTCCCCCGCCTGCAGCATCTCCTCGAGGCTCTTACCGGACGGCGCGCGCTGGACGTTCGGGGGCTCGCGGTACTCAGCGACGTGCGCGTCTTCGGTAACCACCCACGTCACCCTGTTCGTATCGACGCCCAACTCGGAGTTCAGCAGGGCGCGGGCCTGCGTGTTGTTCGTGACCGTGTACGAACGCATCCCCACCCGTTTGCCTTCGAGGTCCTTCGGCGCACGAATGCCCGAGGCAACGCGGCTGACGATCTGGGTCATCGTCAAATCCCGATTCGTGAAGACCGGGAGCGCCGTGATCGGGATGCCGAACGATCTGGCGCAGAGAAATGTGGTGATCGCCACCTCGGCCACGTCGAATTCCAGGTTGCGCACCATACGCCGGTAGATCATGGGGGGCTGCTCGACGTCGATCTGCTCGAGCGCGATCCCCTTCGGCTGGATCATGCCGTCGCGCAGCGCATCCCACTGCCCGTGATTCAGGATCGCCATCGTCAGCCGCACCGGCTCCGCCATCTACATCACCTTCCCACTGCGGGCACATCGATTACCGCCGTGTCGAGTCCGTATCCCCACGCCCCGTCCCCTATTCCGCATTCCACACTCCGCAATTGCCTCAGCCCCACTCGCTCACGCCCTCACGCTCCGCCCACGTAAAGAACACGATCGTGAGCACCACCAGCCAGAACGTGCCGCCAATCACCCACATCAACAGGCCACCCACCGCCTGGTCAGTCAGCGGTGACACGTCCAGCTCCATCGCGTGTGGCAGATAGTGCCGGTACTGAAGCTGATCGGTAAACGTGAGCAGCGACCCCACCAACAGCCCCGGGAGCGTCTGCACGAAGCAATACAGCATCTGCCCGGGCTGAGGCAGCCGCGGCAGGATCTCCTCCACCGGGCTCGCCAGAGGCATCCAGGTGAAGATTGCGGTGAACAGGAAGACGATATGCGCGATGCGGTGCGTCGTCTCATTTCCGAAGACCACGTCGTAAACGACCGGTATATGCGCCAGGGTGAAGACGCCATTGAAGATCGCGAACGCGAGGAGCGGATAGGCCGAGGAGTGGCCAAAGCGCTCGATGAGCTCCCGGCGCAGAAGCGGGCGCAGCATCCAACTCGGGGTCCCCATGAGCAGGATGGGCGGCACGATCAACGTGAGCAGCAGGTGCTGCGTCATGTGCGCGCTGAACAGGTAGTCATCGCTCAGATGATGGAGCGGCGAGCCCAGCGTGACGAGGAGGATCGCAATGCCCAGCGCGAACGTCCCGATGCGTGCGTGGGAACGCGTCTCGCCTGGTCCTGGCCGGAATCGGACGAGCCCGTAAGTGTAGCCAGTCACCAGCACGCCCACGGCGAGCAGCAGAGACGGGTGCAGGTCCCAACTGGTACGGAGAATCAACCAGAGCTTGTCAGACACGGCCCGCTCCCCGCGCCGCGGGCCCTTTCGCCAGGCAGGTAGCGCGGCTGCGCCGCAGTCTCGTGCCTACCTCCGCAGTCCACACGCCGCGTTTCGCAATGGCTAGGCGCCCCCCGGGATGACGAGGAAGCCGTGGAAAATCGCAACGAACGCCAGAATCATGAAGATCGCGACGCACAGCCCAAACACAAAGATGGTGGTGAAGAGCCGACTGTCGAACTTCAGATGCATGTAGTACATCACGACGAGCGTGAACTTCAGCGTCGAAAGCACGATAAGCACCGGTGACAGCAGTGCCCGGGTCGGCCCCTGGAGAATGTAGTACACCGCGACCTCGACCGCGGTGATGGCAGTTAGGATTGCCGCAATGATCACGTAATCGCGAGCCCCCGGGTGGTGCTCCGCAGCATGATCGGCGGCGTGAACGACGCTCATCTCATCCCCCTGGCGCGCAATGCGCTAGACCGGCAGCAGATAGACGACCGTGAAAATGATGATCCAGACGATGTCGACGAAGTGCCAGTAGAGACCGGCTATCTCGACGTCCAGGCTCCGGCCCTGGTGTAACGCGCCGCGGCGCGCCAGCGTGTACAGCGAGAGCAGCCAGATGATTCCCAGCGACACGTGAGTGCCATGGAACCCGGTGAGCACGAAGAACGTCGTGCCGCCCGTGCCCGTCGATAGGTTCATACCCTCGGCGCCGAAGCCTGTGAACTCGTAGATCTGCCCGCCGATGAAGATCAAACCCAGTCCGGCCGTGGTGAGGAGCCAGATCTTCAGCCGCTTGAGATCTCCTCGTTGGATCGCCGCGAGGGCCAGCACCATCGCCAGGCTGCTCATGAGCAGCGCGAACGCGCTCACCGACGTATAGGGGATATCGAAGAGCTCATTCGGGGTCGGCGTCTGCTGCCACTTGCCCCGATACACGATGTACGACGCTATCAGCGCCCCGAAGAACATGCAGTCCGACCCGAGGAAGGTCCACATGAGGACCTTGCGGTTGTTCAGGCCGGTCGACGTGCGGTGCTCCTCCGTGTGCGCCGGGGGAGCGGCTGGTGTTATCGGGGGTGCTGCTGCAACACTCCGCAACCTGTTCTCCTCGTCCGCGGTTCTGTGGCCTTCCGCCTTATCCGTTCACCGGCTCGAGCGACCACCCATAGATCGCCACGAGCACGGTGAGTAGCCCAATCCCTGTGAGGCCGAGCGCGGCATACGTCGTCGCCGATGCGATCAGGACGCCGAGCCCTGCGATGAAGAAGCCGAGGCCTGCGATCGGCGGCCAGTAGGATGGATCCGGCATGTGCACGTGGACGTCGCCATGGGCTTCATGCCCGCCATCTTGGCCCGCGTGCACGGCGGGAATACCGAGATCTCCGACATGCTGCGCGCCAATCGTGATCTCGCCGGTCGATTCCGTCAGTTCGTGGCTCGCCAACTCCGGATGCTTCTGCAGCCAGAATGGGTCGCGCGAGTGCACCTCTGGGATCACCGCGAAGTTATAGGCCGGCGGCGGGGAGGGGATCGTCCACTCGAGGGTCATCCCGTCCCACGGATCCGCGCCCGCCCGCTCGCCATTGATGAACGTCTTCGCGATATTGAAGATCATCACCAGGATCGCGAGCCCAAGGGTGTATGCGCCGATACTCGCGACCAGGTTCCACATGTCCCAACCCATGTTCGCCGGGTAAGTGTAAATGCGGCGCGGCATGCCGTCGATGCCCAGGAAGTGCATGGGGCCGAACGTCAGGTTGAAGCCGATCATCATCAGCCAGAACTGCAGCTTGCCAATCCCGTCGTCCAGCAATCGACCGGTGATCTTTGGCCACCAGTAATAGATGCCTCCGAACAGACCGAAAATCGCGCCCCCGAACAGCACGTAGTGGAAGTGGGCTACCACGAAGTACGTGTCCTGGTGCTGCGTATCGATCGGCGGCGACGCGTGCATCACGCCGCTGAGCCCGCCGATGGTGAACATCGAGACGAACCCGATCGACATCAGCGCCGGCGTGGTCAGTTTGAGCGAGCCACCGTGGATCGTGGAGATCCAGTTGAAGATCTTGACCCCCGTCGGCACCGCGATGAGCATGGTGCTCGCCGCGAAGAACGACGTGGCGATCGCGCCCAGCCCCGTCGTGAACATGTGGTGCGCCCACACGGTGAACGAGAGGAACGCAATACCGGCGACGGCGTACACCATGAATGGATACCCGAAGAGCGGCTTCCGCGAGAACACCGGCAGGATCTCGGAGACGATCCCCATCGCCGGCAGAATGAGGATGTAGACCTCGGGGTGACCAAAGGTCCAGAACAGATGCTGCCAGAGGATCGGGTCGCCACCGCCAATAGTGTTGAAGAAGTTGGTCCCGAAGAGGCGATCGAACATTAGCTCGAACAGCGCGATGGCGATCACGGGGAAGGCGAGCACAATCAGGATCGAGGTGATGAACGTGGTCCACGTGAACAGCGGCATGCGCATCAACGACATGCCGGGCGCCCGCAACTGCACGATCGTCACGAGGAAATTAAGGGCCGCGGCAAGCGAGGCGACTCCCAGCACCTGCAGCCCGACAACCCAGAAGTCCTGGCCTGCGCTCGGACTGAAAGCGCGCTCGGTGATGTTGGCGTACGAGAACCAACCGTTATCGGGCACCGTCTGGGCGACGAAGCCGAGGTTGAGCAGGATCGCGCCCGAGAGGAACGTCCAGTAACTGAAGGCGTTGAGACGCGGAAACGCCACGTCACGTGCCCCGATTTGCAGTGGCACAACGTAGTTGAAGAAGGCCGCGCTCAGCGGCATCACGACGAGGAAGATCATCGTGGTGCCGTGCATCGTAAAGAGCCCGTTGAACTGATCCGGCCCGAGCAGCGTGTTATTCGGCCGAATTAGCTGGGTGCGCATCAGCAGCGCCTCGAGACCGCCAATCAAAAAGAAGATGAAGGCCGTGGTCCCGTAGAGCACCCCGATCCGCTTGTGATCGATGGTGGTGATCCAGCTCCACACGCCGGTCGGAGCGATCGGCCGGAGGACCCGGCGCTCGGCAATTGGGCTCGGAACGGCAATCGTTGCCATGCGTGGCCTCCGATGATCATGCGGGTGCGACTGGGTTCGGTGGTAGCCCTGCTCTACTTTAGCGTCATCAGATAGACAGCCATCGACCGCGCGTCCGCCTCGCTGAAACCGAGCGTCGGCATCTTCGCGCCGGGTTTCACCGACTGCGGGTCATGAATCCACTTCGCCAGGTTGTCGACGTTCGTGTCCAGCGTGCCGGACACGATTGTCGATCTGCTGCCGACGTGCGTCAGGTTCGGACCGATGACGCCGATCGCCGTCGTGCCTTTGATGGTGTGGCAGTTGCGGCACTGGCCGCCCAGCAGCAAACCGGCGCCGCGCTGCACGTCATCGCCCTGTGGGACTTGCGCGTCCTGGCGCTGCAGCGCCGCCCAGGCATTGAACTGTTCGGGCGTATCGACGAAGAGCCGGTTCCGCATCATGGCGTGCTCGGTTCCACAGAACTCTACGCACTGGGATAGGTAGGGAGACGCGCTGGCTGCACTGGCGTCCGGCGTGTACCACATGTGGTTCACTCGCATGGGCACCACGTCGACCTTGCCACCCATGAAGGGGAACCAGAAGCTGTGGATCACGTCCGCCGATTGCAGATCAAAGCGCACCGTTTGTCCCGCCGGCACGTGCAGCTCGTTCGCCGTGCTGATGCCAAGTTCGGGGTACTGGAACTCCCACCACCACTGGTGGCCGATCACCCTGACGTACATCGCAGAGACGTTCGGCGGTACCTCTTCGGACGCGAAGATCACCTGGATCGATGGGATCGCAATGACGAAGAGCACCAGCGCCGGAAGGATTGTCCAGAGGATCTCGAGGCGGGTATTGCCGTGTGTTTGGCTCGGCAGCCGGTTCTCGTCAGTCCGACGATACCGGATGATGAATAGCAGGAGCGCGCCCTCGACACCCACGAACACCAAAACCGCCATGATGAACACTTTGTTGTAGAGGTCGTAAATCAATGCGGCCCAGTCCGACTTGGGAAACACCGTCGACTGCGGCGCCCGCGGATCGGCGAGGGCATTGCACCCAGTGGCAAGGAGAACTAGGACGAGGGTAAGAGCGGCATTGCGTACGAGCGCGCGGCGTCGCGGTGTCATACTCCTCCCCGTACATTGGACCAGGGCTTCGGGGGACCAGGGATTCGGGCCAGCGATCGCGTGGGCAGGCCCTCTTACGAGACGCATGCGAGCAGCCTCCGGTCTTGCCCCCCGCCGGTGGTGCGCGCTCGATTCTCGAGCGCGCGCAGCGCACACGGACGGTAGGACAATGGGTACCGGGTTCCGGACTATAGCCCGCTTCCGAGCGGCGATGCAACAAACGCCGCGCGCTCTTCGCACTTTTACTCCGAGCTCAAGACAGGCTAGCTCATAGGATCGCCCGTGGACCATCGGTATGCTCAGAAGGGATGCTTTCGGCTTGCCGCCCTGAGACAAATGAACCCCTACGCTATAATCGCACGTCAATCGTCGTGCGCAGCAGGGCGCCGCGGCACATGATCCGGCTGGGGAAGCAGCGCCTGCCAGCGGCGTTTCCGCCGCCTTCGCACGCATCCACATGCCGCGCCCCAGCCCACAGGAAGCGACCGCCCACTGGCTATCAGTACGTTCGTCGTCTGCGTGGTCGTGCTCGCAGCCGTGCAATTGGCACTCATCGTGCGCACGGTGCGGGCGCGCCGTATGCAGCGTCGTGGGCCACGAGGGGATGTACCGATTGAAGGAGACTTCACGGAGCTGCTCTGGGTGGCGCTGCCCGGCGTGCTGCTTGGACTCCTGCTGGTCTACAGTGTCTTGACCACCCGCTAGCCGCGCCCCTCTCACCCGCCTGCCGCTCGACTGCGAGGAGCAGGCGCAAGAGTGTGCAACGAGACTTCCTTCTAAGTAGGCTGCGAACTAAGAAGGCTACGAAAAGGTTGCGAATGTGACTGCGACGGTGATGAAGTCGTGACGGAGCGCACCCGCTCCTCGATTGCCCTCGGTCGAGCCGGGAGGCTACCAGCGGCCCGACGGCCCGCCGACGGACCGGTGGCGCGCAATGGCAGTACCGCTCTCGCGTCGCCCGCTTTTCGCTGGGTCGCCTACAGCGCCGTGGCCTGGACGTACCTATTGATCATCATGGGAGCCATCGTGCGGGCCAGCGGCTCCGGACTCGGCTGCCCGGATTGGCCGCTCTGCTACGGGCAGGTCGTGCCACCTGGCCAGATCCCCTCGATCATCGAGTACTCGCACCGCTTCCTTGGCCTGATCGCATCGGGCTTCATCCTGGCGACGTGCATCCTCTGGGCACGCACCCACAACTGGTCGCCGCGCGTCGTCGCGGGGGGAGCCACTGTTGGGGTGTTGCTGCTCGCCCAGATCATCCTCGGCGCCGTGACCGTGAAGCTGGAGTTGCCGCCGTACGTCGTGCTCGTGCACCTCGGCATGGCAGAGATCCTGCTCGGCATGCTCATCTTCGTCGCCGCCCACGCCAGCCCGGCACCACGGCTCGTCGGCGCCGCCCCGAACCGCCGCTTCCGCAACCTGGCCGTTGGTGGCATGGCGGCCGTCTACCTGCTCGTGCTCACCGGCGCGAACGTGCGTGCCAATGAGGCGAGCTGGGCGTGCGCCGGCTTTCCGCTGTGCAGCGGCCAATTCGCGCCGTTCGGCATCGACCGGCTGATGGACATCCAACTCCTGCACCGCTTCTTCGCGTATCTCGTGGCGGCGCACCTGCTCGTCGTCGTCGCGCGCGCCTGGCGGCGAGAACGCGGCACGCCGGCGCTGCGCACCGCAGCCGGATTCGTGCTCGCGGCTCTGCTTGCACAGATCGGCATTGGCGCGGGGATGGTCTCGATGGGCGTGCCCATGGTTGCCCAGGTACTGCACGTGGCGGGGGCCTCTGCCGTCTGGGCCACAATCGTCGGCCTCACCGCCATCGTCTGGCGCGCGCGGCAGTCCGCGGGGGAGGCGGGGTGAGCGCGCTCGGCGAGACCACCGTTCGCGCCCAGGCAACCCACGCGCTTGCTGACCAGATCAACGCCTACGTCGCACTCACCAAACCCCGGGTTATCTCATTACTGCTCGTCACGACGCTCGGCGCCATGATGGTCGCCGCGCGGGGGCTGCCCCCGCTCCACATCGTGATCGCGACGCTGATCGGCGGCTACCTGGGCGCTGGCGGCGCGAACGCGATCAACCATTTCCTCGACCGCGACATCGATCTGCTCATGCGCCGCACGTCGACGCGCCCCATTCCATCGGGCGCAGTCAGCCCGGAGCGTGCGCTCATCTTCGGCATCGCGTTGGGGATTGCGTCGTTCGTGCTCCTCGCCACCGTCGTGAACCTGCTGGCGGCGGTCCTCACCATCGGCGCACTCGCCTACTACGTCTTCGTATATACGAGCTGGTTGAAGCGCTCGTCGGTCCAGAACATCGTCATCGGCGGGGCGGCGGGCGCCGTGCCGCCGCTCGTCGGTTGGGCGGCAGTCACCGGCGAGGTGAGCCTCCTCGCCATCTACCTCTTCGCCATCGTGTTCTACTGGACCCCGCCGCATTTCTGGGCGCTCTCGCTGCTGATCAAGGATGAGTACCGGCGAGCCCACGTGCCGATGCTGCCCGTGGTGCGCGGCGACGAGGAGACGCACCACGAGATCCTCCTCTATACGCTCTTCCTCCTCGCGCTCACCGTCGTGGTCGGGGCGCTCGGCCTGCTTGGCCGCTTCTATCTCGGCTCAGCCCTCGCCCTGGGCACAATCTTCACGATCGACGCCATCCGGCTCGTCCGCGAGGCCGACCGCAATGCGGCCCTGCGCGTCTACAAGTATTCGCTGCTCTATCTCGCCCTGCTCTTCGTCGCGATGGTGATCGACCGCCAGCTCATGCTGTAGCGGTACCTCACGATCCCCAGGGGATCAGATAGAGCATCACGTAGACCACCCAGCCCGAGATGGCGACGAACGCCCAGATCGGCAGGGTGATGCGCGCAATGAAGCGATGCTTGACGAAGTTGCCGCGAAAGGCGCGGGCCAGCGTGATCAGCGCCAGGGGGCCCACGGCGATGGCGAGGATGACGTGCGGGACGAGGATCCCGAGGTAGACGACGTAGGCGGCATCGTGCGTCGGGAAGAGCCTGGTGGGGATGAGCACCGAACGGAGCACGTAGACCACCAGGAACGCGCCCGCGAATACGGTCGCCGTCAACATGCTGCGGTGATGCGCCGTGCGGCGCCCGTGGCGAATGAACCAATAGCCGAGTCCGAGAAAGCAGCCGCTCACGACAATGAGCGCCGTATTCGCCGCGGGCAGCCACGTCTCCAGGGCACGCCTCCGGGGCCTGGCGACATCGTGGCCCGCCCATTATCGGTCTCTTGCACATCTCGATGCGAGGCACGCGGTGCCGGCGAGGCCGGGGCGCTCAGGCTCCGAGCTTGCGCTCCTCGAGCGTTCGATATCGGAAGTAGACCGTCTCAATGTCGACGTACACCCGACGGCGCAGCGCGCCCGACCCGACCATGCGATCCAGCACGGCGCGCGCAGTGCGCAAGTCGACCTTGAGCCGGTTCGCGAGCGACACCGCGGTGTCGCAAAAGCTCTCCGCCTCCCCGACGAACTCCAGAATGCGCTTCTCGTCGGCGGCGCGAGGACGGCGACTGAACACGAGCACCTCCCGAGCGGCGGGCCATGCGGCCGGGCGCTCAGGTTCATGTACCAGGGTCGCCGTCACAACCGGCACTCGGCGCCGGCTGCAAGCATCACGAGGGCGTTGCAGTCCTCAAGTGAGCCGGCGCAGGTGGTCGCAGCTCGCCTCGTGGCACCACCATGCAGTACGAGCCCGCGCTCTCGATCCGAAACGTCGTGTTGAACCGCGACCGGTAATTTTCCTGCGCCACGAGCGCGGCCAGCTCTACGAGCTGCGCCTCGTCGTAGAACGTCTGCAGCCGCGCGAACAGCTCGTCTGTCACGGTTGGCGGCGTCTGCGTCATGGCGTCCGCCAGCTCCAGCGCCGCCTTCTCCTCCGCGGTGAACAGGTCGCTCGCCCAGTAGCGCACCAGGGCGGCGATCTTCTCGTCCGATGCACCTTCCTTGCTGCTCCCAGCAGCATTGCTGTCCATTCAGAAAGGGCACCCGACGATTGAGGCAACCCGCACATTCATGAGCCGCCGGAGCTGCGGCGAGATCCCCCCGGCGTTCGTGATGCCGGCATCCAGCGCCCGGGCGCCCTCCCAGATCGTCGGCGTGTGCCCCTGAACGCCGAGGTTCTGCCCGACGTAGCCCTGTCGCGCGACATCGCGGTCCATTGCGGCTCGGACCGCCGGCGCCGCCTCGTCAGCCTGGATCGCGCGGATTCGTGGCATGCGCTCCCTCCTCAACTTCGATCAACGATCGCGCAGTAGAGCCTGGAAGTCGGCGCGCTCCATGCCCTCGCGCAGCAGCGGCGTGGGGTCGCCGCGATCCAGCAGCACCTGCGCCAGTCGGCGGACGGCCGTGATGGCAGCTCGCTGGAGGGATCCGCCGTAGCTCACTCGCGCCACGCCGAGCTCTTGCAGCACGGGGATGGACGGCGTGGTATCGCCGGCCAGCACGCTCACCGGTGCGTGGATCTCCCGAACAAGCGTACGGATCGTCGCGGCATCCCCCGGGCGAAAGATGAAGATGCAGTCGGCCCCCGCATCGGCGTATGCGTTGCCGCGGCGGATTGCCTCGTCCATCCCTTCGCGATGCTCGTGCACAGTCCCGAACACGTCGACCCGCGCATTCAGGAAGAATTTGCTTCCGACCGATCGCTTCGCCTCCGCCACGGCCGCGAGCTTCTCCAACTGCGCCTCGAGCGGCAGCAGGGTCATCGGCGTCCCATGCGGGTGCGGCGCACTATCCTCGAGGTTCATCCCCGCAAGGCCGGCATGTACGAATTGCCGCACCGTCTCCGCCATCGCCTCCGGTCCGCCGTACCCCTTCTCACCGTCGGCGTTCACCGGCACCGCCACTGCAGCCGCTATCTCCTTATAGATCGCCGCCGTCCGCTCGCGCCCGAGCAGCTCTTCGTCGTACAGCCCCCACACGGCCGCGATCCCGCTGCTCGTCCCCTGGATCGCCGGGAACCCCATCGCCTCGAATAATCGCGCCGACTGCACGTCGTACGCGCCGGGCATCACCAGGATCTCCGGTGCATGCACCAGCTCGCGCAGGCGATGGCTCTGCTGATTCGCCGCCACGACGACCGCCGTCGGAACCGTCTCCATACGCTCGCCCCCCTGATTGCACGCTATTTTCGCACCAAAGGCGAAGCCCCCTCTCCTGCGTGCGGGAGAGGGGGCTTCGGGAAATCGCCACTGGATTAGAACGTGGTCTGGATTGCCCCGCCAAGCGACTGACCCTGCAGTTGCCGATATGCAGCCGCGATGGCGATAGCGGTCACCGGATACGTCACGATCAACCCGAGACCGACCGGGATTGCGCCAATTGCGTTTATCAGGAACAACACGATCTCGAGGAGAAAAATGCTCCAGAAGCGTCCTCGGGTGAGATCCCAGCTCCGCTGCACGGCCTCGAACGGACCCACGCCCTGATCCACGATCGCATACCCGAAAAACGCCAGCCGCACGGAGAGGAAGATACCTGGAACGAAGAGCAGGAGGTAGCCGAGCTCGACGACGATGCCGACGACGATCGAGGCAATGAAGAAGCTCAGAAACAGGTTCCAGGAATTGAATAGATCGCCGATGCTGGTCGGCTGCCCATCGACCAGCCGCAGGGTTATCTTCATCCAACCGAGGCCAACGACCGTCCCGATGACGACCGTGATCAGGAAGAACAGACCCGCAATGCCTCCCGCCTTGTCGACGAACGCGAAGCCGAGGCCATACGGGATGCCGAGGATGATGAACGAGACGACGGCCGCGCCGACGATGAAGCCAAAGTTGTCCTTGAATGCTGCCCAACCGCGACCAAGGCACTCCTCGATAGAAAGCGTCCCTGTTTGCACGCCACACCTCGCTTCCTGCGCCGCCTTTGCGGCGCTGTTCGCCTCGCGTCGCGCGGCGCCCGCTCCAGGCGGCAGGTCACTGGAGGCGGAGCGAGGTCGTGCCGCGAAGGTACGTCCGGCGACGCCCGAAGTCAAGAGCCGGGCGATGCGATGTGACAGCTCTGAGTTGTGCTGTGTCGCATTGCTGCCAACTCATGGTGAGCCAGCGTCGTCTAATAGATGACCGAGACCTCGAACCAACGATGGCAAACGATGAGCAGATCGTCGCGGGTAGCCCCAGCCGCATGCCTGCACGAGGGCTGGCTGAAGATCGCTACTGGTAATGCTGAAGGTTCTATAAGCACGTGCTTATGGAATGACGAGAAAAGTCTGATTTGTAATTTATCCCGGGCCACCTTAGTATCGAATCCATCCACCCTGGAATGGGCGTACGCTATTGACAGGACAAAGTCCTGCGATATACTTGCGCCGCCCTGCACCAGAATGCGACGGACAAAGGAGTCCCGGATGCTGAGATACATGATCAACCGCATCGTGGCGATGGTGCCCATCTTAGTGCTCGTCTCGGTCCTGGTCTTCTCCTTGCTCAGCTCGATGCCGGGCGATCCGCTCGACCGCATGCTGCAGGACAACCCGGACTTTACCTATGAAGACTACATGCGCCTGCGCGGCCTCTACGGGCTGGATGACCCGATCTACGTGCGCTACTTCAAGTGGGCGAGCCAGATGGTGCAGGGCAACCTGGGCTACAGCCGCCAGTACAAGATCCCGGTGCAAAACCTGATCGGCCCCCGGCTCCAGAACACCCTGATCCTCTCAATCACCTCACTGATCCTCGCGCTCAGCCTGGCGCTCTTGATCGGCATCGTGTCGGCGGTCAAGCAGTACTCGCCGTTCGACTACGGCTCGATGGCCTTCGCCTTCTTCGGCTTCTCGGTGCCCAACTTCTGGCTGGCGCTGATGCTGATCGTGCTCTTCAGCGTCAACCTCCACTGGCTGCCGCCCGGGGGGATCCAGAGCAGCGACGTGCCCCCGGGCTTCTGGCCGATGTTCACCGACCGGCTCAAATACCTGATCATGCCGGTGGTCATCACCGCCCTGGCCGAGATGGCCTCGTGGACTCGCTACACCCGCAACAGCCTGATCGACGTGCTGCAGCTCGACTATCTGCGCACCGCCCGCGCCAAGGGGCTCCCGGAGCAGGCGGTGGTGATCAAGCACGCGCTCAAGAACTCCCTGCTCCCACTGGTCACGGTGGTGGGCGGCTCGTTCAGCCGCTTCTTCGCCGGCGCCACCATCGTGGAGACGGTGTTCAGCTACCCCGGGATGGGCAAGCTGCTGTTCGACTCGGTGATGGGCAACGACTTCGTGGTGTCGATGGCGATCCTGCTGATCCTCTCCACGATGGTGCTCTGGGGCAACCTGCTCGCCGACCTCATGTACGGCTGGATCGACCCGCGCATCCGCTACGACTGAGCCGGGTGTAGTCAACCCCGGGCACATTGGTACACCGAAGAGGAGGGGATTCCATGGCACGTGAGATCGCGGCACCCACGAGGGCGCTTCCCAGGACAGAAGAGAAACAGGTCAAGATCGTCAGCCTCAAATCGATTGTTGCGAAGCGATTCTTCCGCCACCGCCTCGCCGTAGCCGGGTTGATCATCGTTACCGCAATGGTCCTATTTGCGTTCGGCGGGCCGTTCCTGAACCTGTACCAGCCGGATCAGGTGAACCTGCGCGAGCGCTTCGCCACGCCGAGCTTCGTGATGCGCGCCGCAGCCAGCCCCAAGCCCGCGGTGTACAACCTCGCCGCGTTGCAGTACGACGGTGAGGACGCGGCAGATCGCCCGCTCAAGTTCGGCCACCCGCTGGGCACGGACGACCTGGGCCGCGATACGATGACCCGCGCCATGTTCGGCGGCCGTGTCTCCCTCGGCATCGGCTTCATCACGTCGATCCTCTCCGTGACGTTCGGCGCTTCGCTCGGCGCCCTCTCAGGCTACCTCGGTGGTATCTGGGACAACCTGATCATGCGTCTCGTGGACGTGAACCATTCGCTGCCCGAGCTGCCAATCCTGATGGTGCTCTCCAAGATCTTCCCACCCGGCTTTTGGACCATGTGCCTCATTCTGGTGGTGCTCTCGCTCTTTAGAAGCTCGCGGATCACCCGCGCCTTAGCCTTGTCGCTGAAGACGCAGCTCTTCAGCGAGGCGGCGCGCGCGGTTGGGGCGGACTGGTCACGTCTGATCTTCCGCCACATCATCCCGAACTCGCTGTCGCCGCTGTTCGTCTCGCTGACGCTCGGCGCTGGCGCAGCGATCCGCGCGGAGACCTCCCTCTCCTATCTTGGCCTCGGCATTCAGCCGCCGATGCCGAGCTGGGGCAACATGCTCTCCAACGCACAGCAGTACTTCTTCAGCGCACCGTGGCTCGTCTTCTTCCCAGGGATCTGCATCTTCCTGACCCTGTTCAGCTTCAATATGATCGGGGACGGCCTCCGCGACGCCTTCGATCCGCGCATGACGCGCCGCTAATCCCAACCCCTCCTCTCTGATCCGCGATAGCACGAGGCCCCCTGTAAGAGCAGGGGGCCTCGTGCTATGCCTGTGCTATCCTAGGTCGGCGCCGGGCGGGCGCTGAGGAGGATGGATGGCGGAGCCAGCCCAGTACGACTTCGGCCAGGTTGACGACGCCGACGTCGAGACTTTTGGGCAGCCTGGGCAGCGCACCTTTCGCCTGATCGTCGAGCGCGGCGACCGCACAGCATCACTCTGGCTGGAGAAAGAGCAGCTCCAAGCCGTCGGCCTCGTGATCGAGCAGCACCTCAACCCCGCGGGTGGCCGTGGCTACTCCGGCTCGCGGACGCTCCTCACCCTCGCAGCTCGTTTCCCCTCCAAGCCCACGATCGACTTCAAGGTAGGACGGCTGGCCCTTGGCTTCGATGAGCAGACCAGCGGCTTCACCGTGTCCGCGCGCAACGTCGAGGACGTGGAGGAGACCGAGCCCGAGTTCACCTGCGTGATCGGACCGTCCCACGCCATCGCGATCAGCGCTAAGACCACGGAGATCGTCTCAGCCGGCCGGCCGCGCTGTCCCCTCTGCGGTGCTCCGATGGATGGCCCGCACGTCTGTCCCGCAACCAACGGCCACGCCCACTGAGAAGATTCAGGTCGGCCGTCCAATCGTCGGCGTCGCCCTGCGGAGTCCGCCCACCCTGGTCCGGACCCCGAGACGCCGCGAGCGCGCCATCCAGTTGACGGCGCGGCGGCCCGTGGGTAGAGTGGCTCCATCATGAAGTGGCCGGCCGAGAGGCCGAAGGGATGGACGCACTATGGCGTGGGACCTCACCGGCAAGGTCGCAATCGTGACTACTGATACCGAGGAGGAAGGGATCACCTCCGCCGAGGGGCTCCTGCGCGCCGGCGCCCGCGTGGCGGTCTGGGACCCGGATCCCGCCGACCTCGACGTCGCCCGCCGCGAGCTGGAGGCCTCTGGCCTCACCGCGGAGTACCGCGTCGTGGACCTGACCGATCTGGCTGCCGTGCAGGCTGCTTACGAGGCGGTGCGCCGCGGCCTCGGCGAGGTGGACGTGCTCGTCAACCACGCCACCCTGCGCAATCCGCACATGATGGGCCCCGAGAATCCCTGGCCCCACAAGCCGGTGGAGTTCTGGAACCTGAACGTCGACCGCTTCCGCGAGTTGATCGAGATCAACCTGATGGGGATGTATCTCTGCACGCGCGTCGCCGCCGCGGCCATGGTAGCCCGCGGGCGCGGCAGCATCCTCACGCACAGCACCAGCGATTCGACGAAGACGACGCCCTTCAACCAGCCGTACGGCGCATCCAAGGCGTTCGTCGAGGCGTTCTGCGCCGCCGCAGCGACTGGCTTGCAGCCCCACGGCGTCCGCTGCAACGTCTTCATGTCAGCCGGCCGCACGAATCGGCGCGGGGTGCACGACCCCGAAAATCAGGCGTATGACTGCATGGTGCCCATCATCCAATATCTGGCCAGCGACGAGTCGCGCGACGTCACCGGCCAGGTGCTCTCGCCGCTCAACTTCGCGTCGCCCGCGGTCCCCGGCTGAGCCACGCGCCACGGGAACCCGCCTTCGAGCCGCCTAACAATCCGGGAGGAGCGCAATGCTCACACAGGAAGAGACCGAGCTGCTGACACGAGTGGGGCGAGGCACGCCGATGGGTGAGCTGATGCGCCGCTACTGGATGCCGATCTGCCTGACCGAGGAGATTCCCGAGCCGGACTGCGACCCGTATCGGGTGCGCATCCTTGGCGAGGACCTCGTCGCGTTCCGCGACAGTCAGGGCCGGGTTGGCGTCATGGAAGAGCGCTGTCCCCACCGCCGCGCGTCGCTCGCCATCGGTCGCAACGAGGAGGGCGGCCTCCGCTGCCTCTACCACGGCTGGAAGATCGACGTCGAGGGGAATGTGCTCGACACGCCCTGCGAGCCGGACGGCAGCACGTTCAAGGACCGCGTGAAGCATCGTGCCTATCCGGTGCGGGAGCATGCCGAGTTGGTATGGGCGTACATGGGCCCGGCCGCGCTGGTGCCACCCTTTCCGACCTTCGAATGGTCGCTGCTGCCGCCGAGCCACCGCAGCTGGGCGAAGTCGCGGGCGGAGTGCAATTGGCTCCAGGGGCTGGAGGGGAATGTGGACTACGCCCACGCGACCGTCCTGCACTCCGGCTGGGCCATCATGGGCACCTGGGAGCACGACGACTGGCACCGGCCGACGAAAGACACCAATCCGCGCCACGAGGTCGAGGACACTGCTTACGGCTTTCGCTACGCCGCGATCTCGCGGCATGTTGACGAGCCGGACCGGCTGAAGTGGGTCCAGGCGATGTCGTTCGCGATGCCGTTCCACGGCCTGCTCGGCGGCCAGGCGCACATGTTCGTGCCGATCGACGACGAGCACTACTGGAACTTCAACGTGTTCTATAACCGTGAGCAGCCGGTCAACCACGAGCGCCATCTCGCGGCGCGCCACCACGTGATCGGCGTTGACCTGAATCCGGACCGTACGCGCATCCAGACCGTCGCCAACAATTTCCTGCAGGATCGCGAGGCGATGCGGGCGCGACGCAGCTTCTCGGGCATCGCCGGCAACGGCCCTAACCAGGATATGGCGGTGCTCGAGACGATGGGGCCGATCTCGGATCGTACCGAGGAGCACCTGGGCGCCTCCGACCTGGCAGTGATCCACGTGCGCCAACTGCTGCTCGACGCCGTCCGCACCTTCCAGGCCGGTGGAGAGCCGCGAGGCCTCGATCCGAGCATCCGCTGGGACCAGATCTACGGCGGCACCGCGGTCATCCCAATCGACGCGCCCTGGCAGCGAGTGGGCGAGGCCGTAGCGGGGGCTGCGACCTATAGCCCCTGGCAACGATAGCTGGGGTCGGCATCGAGCAGCCTCAATTTCCGCTCGTCCTGAGCCTGTCGAAGGACTTGCGGCCCGGGTGCATCCCGGGTCCGAGAATCAGAGTTCGTCCGGAGCGCGCGCCTTTGTGGCCGTCCGCTCGTCGGGGCCGAGCCAAACGCCCAGGTCCAGGAGGGCGAGAATGACGCGCGGGGGACGAGTCTCCGCGCTGCGGCCATCGTGTCGGTGATCTGCGATCGACGGGACGGTCATTTGAGTGACAGGAGGAGACGATGCGTCGACTAGCAAATTGGGCGCGGGCGATTCCATTGATGCTCATGGTGGCGCTCGCCGCTTGCGCCCAACCCCCCGCCGCGGCGCCGACGACCGGCGGGTTGCCCGCCACATCGGCCAATACGACGCCGGCAGCGCCCACCCGCGTCACCATCGGCGTCCTCTCCGACGACAAGAGCCTCGCCACCAAACTCGGCGGCTTGCCGATCACATCGGGCGGCGACCTGCGCTTCCTGCAGAATGCACCGCTCGTCGTGCTCGATCCGCAGGGCCGGCCGCAGCCGCGGCTGGCGGCCGAGCTGCCCGACCGCGACCGTAACACGTGGACGGTGAATCCGGACGGCACGATGACCACGACGTGGAAAATCCGTCCTACCGCCCTCTGGCAGGACGGGCAGCCTGTCGTCGCGCGGGACTTCGTCTTCGCCCTGCAGGTGTACCTCGACCCGGCCATCGCGGTGGGCGATCGTGAGCCCGAGCGCCGGATGGATCGCATCGAGCCGGTGGATGACCGCACCTTCACGATCTATTGGAAGCAACCGTATCCGTGGGCGAACCAGCTCGGCCAGGGCCAGCTCGAGCCGCTGCCGGAGCACGTCCTCGGCGCGCTCTACAGCGCGGGCGACAAGGAAGCATTTCAGAACGCGGCCTTCTTCACCGGCCCCGACTACGTTGGTGCCGGCCCGTATCGGCTGGTCAACTGGATCAAGGGCTCACAGATGGACTACCGGGCCTTCGATGGCTACGTGCTCGGCCGGCCGAAGATCGACGAGGTGACGTTGCGCATTAACCCGGATCCGAACGCCGCGGTCGCCACCGTGCTCGCCGGCGCGGTCGACCTCACCAACGGCTTCGTGCTCGGCCAGCAGCAGGTATCCACGCTGAAGGAGCAATGGGAGTCGCGGGGCGATGGCGTGGTGATCAGCAACCCGACCCACACCCGCTACGTGAACGTCCAGCAGGACCCCGGCAAGGGCGGCCAGCCAGCGCTGCGCGACGTCCGCGTCCGCCGCGCGCTCATCTCGGCGCTCGATCGGGTCACGATTGCCGAGGTCGTCACGGCCGGGCGCGCGCCCGCGGCCGACGTGATGGTGAGCCCGAACGATCCCCTCTTCTCGCGGGTGCTGCAGACGGTGCCGAAGTACCCATTCGACTCCACGCGGGCGCTCGCACTGCTGCGGGATGCGGGCTGGACGCGCTCGCCGGCCGGTGCGCTGCTCGATGCCAGCGGTCAGCCATTCCAGCTCGACGTACGCACCAACGCCTCGGCGGCTGATAACGTCGCGCAGCGCGAGTTGATGGCCTCGAATCTGAGTGCGCTGGGCATGGACATCACCCAGAGCGAATCCCGCCTCGCCACCGAGCGCGAGTTCAATGCGAATTTCACCGGGATCTACGCGATTCTGCAGCCGATCAACGTGCCCAACGGCGTCACCGTCTTCATGTCCGACCAGTGCCCACGCGCCGACAATCGCTACGTTGGCGGCAACTACGGCTGCTGGGCCAACCCGGTCTTCGACCGCCTGATCAGCACCGCCACCACGAGCCTGAACGACGCCGAGCGCGTCGACGCCACGGTGCAGGCGTTCCAGACGATGAACGACGAGGTGGGCATCATCACGATGTCCTACAGCACCGAGAACATCCCGATTCGCAAGGGGCTCGTCGGCCCAGGCCCACGCTGGCCCGCCCAGGGCGGCACTACATGGAACATTCACGAGTGGGCATGGACACAATAGCTACCCGGCCGGGCGGTTCGCAGTTAGTTGAGCAGCTTGGAGAAGCGCTCCTCGCTGCGGTAGGGGCCGACGACCGCCAGGTTGGCCTTGTCGTCGCGGATCACATCCTGCGCGACGCGCTGCACGTCGTGCGCCGTCACCGCGTCGACCGATGCCACCACGTCGTCCACTGAGCGGATCTCTCGTCGCAAGAGCTCCTGACCGCCGATCCACGAGGCCACCGCCCGCGAGTCCTCCATGCGGAGCAGCATGCGCCCCTTCATGAACTCCTTCGCCTTGGTCAGCTCCTCGGCCGGCACGGGGCTCGTGCGCAGCAGGTCCAGCTCGCCGCGAATCGCACGGATGCACTCGTCCGCCTTCTTCGGATCTACCGCCGCGCCCACCACCAACTCGCCGACATCCAGGAAGTGCCCGACGCCCGAGTGCACGTCGTATGCGAGTCCTCGGACCTCGCGAATCTGCTCGAACAAGCGGCTGCTCATCCCTTCGCCCAGAATCGTGTTCAACACGTCGAGCACGTAGCGATCAGGGTGAAACGCCGAGTAGGCCGGGTAGCCGAGCAGAATCTGCGTTTGCTCCGTCCGCTTGTTCCGCAGTCCGACGCGGGCCGCCGTCTGCCCATCGCGCGCTGGTTGCCACGTGCCGTATGGTCCCGAGGCCCAGCCGACAACCTGCTCCATCGCCTCGCCCACCACATGTTGATGATCGAGGTTGCCCGCTACGGAGAGCACCACGTTGTCGGGCACATACTGGCGGTGGATGTAGTCGATCATCGCCTCGCGCGAGATGCCGGCGACTGATTCGGGGGTGCCTGCGATGTCGCGACCCAACGGTTGGTCCGGCCACATCAGGTCGTCGAGCAGCAGGCTGGCGATCTCGCCGGGGCTGTCCTCGACCATGGCCAGCTCCTCGATCACGACCTTCCGCTCGCGCTCCAACTCGACCGGGTCGAGCCGCGAGTGCAGCAACTGGTCCATCAGCACGTCCAGGGTCGACACAAAATGGTCCACGGGCACCTTCGCCCAGTAGACCGTAAGCTCCTTGTCGGTCGCCGCATTCATGGCCCCGCCGACACCCTCGATCGCTTCGGCGATCTGCCGCGGGTTCGGCCGCCGCTCGGTCCCTTTGAAGAGCATGTGCTCGACGAAATGGGAGATGCCTGCCACCGAGTCGTCCTCGTAGCGTGACCCGGCGCCCACATACAAGCTGATGCTGACGGACCGCGTGTGGGGCAGCGAGCTACTGAGCACGCGCAGTCCGTTGTCGAGCACACTTCGTTCGTACATCGATTCTCCATCGCCCTTGCGATCCCTCGGGCGCGCCTTTTCGGCGGTCGGGATCGCTCGTCACCATCTTCATTGAAATTATATGCCCGACTTCGAAATGCCCTCGCTTGCGCGGCGACGAGGCGATCGAGGGTAAGGAGCTTGCTAGAATCGAGGCAGGAGGTGCGCGATGATCCGCATCGGAACCGCCGGCTGGTCCTACCCGACGGGCAAGGGAGCCTGGAAGGGGCTTTTCTACCCGGAGCGCGGTGGTGACGCCTTGCAGTTCTATGCGCGCTACTTCGATACGGTTGAGGTGAACAACACCTTCTATCGGCCGCAGCCACCAAGCGTGACGGCAGCCTGGGCAGAGAAAACACCGCCTGAGTTTCGCTTTGCCATCAAGCTCTTTCAGAAGTTCACCCACCCAAAGATGTTCCGCGAGGCGACCGGCGAGGAGGCGGACGTCGACCGGGGCGACTTCGCCCGCTTCGAGGAGATGCTGGTCCCACTCGCGGACGCTGGCAAGCTCGGCCCGCTCCTGGCGCAGTTCCCGCCCAGCTTCAAGCGGGACCCCGAGACGCTGGGCTATCTCGAGGAGCTGGCCCAGCACTTCGCGGCCTACAACCTTGCGGTCGAGCTCCGCCATCGGAGCTGGACCGCGAGCCCGGAGGCCGCGGCACTGCTCCGCCGCCACGGCGTGTCGCTGGTGCACGTCGACGAACCGAAGTTCGCCACCTCGGCGCGCGACGTACCGCAGACCGGGCCACTTGGCTACTTTCGCTTCCACGGCCGCAACTTCAAGGAATGGTGGACTGGCGATCGAGAGACTCGCTACGACTACCTCTACACGCCGAAGGAGCAATCGCAGCTCGCGCAACGCATCCTCGAGGTCGCGGAGGTCACCCGCAACGTCTATGTGACCTACAACAACCACTACGGCGCCAAGGCTATCGCCAACGCCCTGCAGCTCAAACTGATGCTCGGCCAGGACGTCCCGCCCGACGTGCCGAAGCCGCTCCTCGAGGCCTACCCGGACCTCGCCGACCTCCTTACCCGCGAGCACGCCGAACGCAACCTCGCCTCGTAGGGCGCCTGCGCAGATCTACGCCACGGATCTCCGAGCGTACGGCGTAGTGTCTCAACGGCGACGGGAAGCGCCAACAGGTCCTCCGCTATGACACTTCAAACCCGGTCGATACGAACGCCAGGTATGCGTGCGTGACGCGGTTACACATTATTATCCCATGCGCTCCGCGCGCTCGTTCCTCGTATCATGCGGGCGATGTTTAACTGGTATTCGGCGCCGACGCTTGCGGCGATGCTGCTCTTCTGGCTCCTCGCGGCCTATCTGGTCACCCGCAGCCCGCGCAGCCTCGTCTCGCTGACGGCGGTCGGCGCCGAGATCGCGACCGGTGTGTATCTGCTCGGCCAGGGCCTCGCCGCCAACGCGACGAACGTCGACGAATGGTACCCATGGACGCGTGCGGGGCAGGCCGGCGCGGAGATCGCGCCGCTCCTCTGGTACTGGCTCACGGTCCTGCTCGTCCGGGAACTGCCAGCCTCAGCAGCACGCGTGATGGCCCAGCGCCTCGGCATTGCGCTGGGGGCGCTGCTCAGCCTCCTCACGATCTTCGACCTGATCGCCACGTACGCCGGTAACGGCCTCATCGCGTGGGATCAGGCACACCTCTCGCCCGCGCCGACCTACTCGCTGTGGGTCCTGCCGTTTGGGCCGCTCTTCGGCCTCTTCGCCGGCCTTTTGTTCGCCACGACGCTCGGCGGTGCCGCCTTCGTGGCGTTGGGTTGGCGCCTCGCGCCGGACGCCGAGCGGCGCCAGCGCTTCGGCTGGCTCTTCCTCAGCGCGGTGCTGTTCATCGTCGGCGCCAACGGCCTCGGCTTCGTCAACTACCTGCGCCCGGACACCGTCCCAACGTGGGCGGGCCACATCGTCATCGCCGCCGCCATGGTGGTGATGGCATGGAACGTCGCCGCCTACAGCCTGCTCTTCCGCGGCCAGGTCGTGCGCACCGACTTCCTCTACTTCGTGACCGCCACCGCGGCGACGTTGCTCCTGTATGGCGTGCTCTTTCGGTTCATCGCGCCATCGATTATCGGCTTTACGCTGATCGAGTTGGCCGTCGCCACCTTTTCCGTGGTCGTCTTCTCCCACGCGCTCATCGACGTGAGCCGTCGCGCGCTGGATCGCCTGTTCTTCAGCGGTGACGTCCAGCGCCTCCGCGCCAACCTCGCCGACGTCGCGCAGAGCGCGGCGCGCACCCAGGACCTCGGCGGCCTCCTCACCGAGGCGCAGGAGGAGATCGCGCAGGTCTCCGCCGAGCACATGATCCGTCTTACCGAGCAGGCGCTCCGCCGCCTCAATAGCCCACCGGCCCTCGCCGAGTCCGAGCTCACCCTGCGCCTGTCGTATACGGTCGCCGCAGGCCTCAACGGGACGGCGAGCCCCACGGCGCTCGAGCAGGCCCGTGCCCTTCGTGAGGCGATCGTCGCGGCAATCGAGCGACTGAAACCGGACGAGGCCGTTGCCGCGGGAAGCCCCGGGGCCCTGCAGTACACGATCCTTCGCGAGGAGTATCTGCAGGGGCTCCTTAATAAACAGATCATGGCCCGCCATGCCCTCAGCGAGGGCACGTTCGCCCGCAATCGCCGCCAGGCCATTGCCGGCCTCGCGCGCGAGCTGCAGGAGCAAGAGCAGCGGCTCGTCACGACCCCGCGCGCTATTTCTGGCACCTTTTGACAGCTCCCCGGCACGTTCTGGCGTTTCCAGCGCCCTAGACTGCGCTCATCCAGATGGATGGGAGGCACGCCGATGGGCATCCGATCACGGTTCGCACTGCTGGTCCGAGCGCGAGCCAGCGCCGAGCTCGACCGTCGCGAAGATCCGCGCGAGACGCTCGATTACGCCTACGCCGAGCAGCAGGAGCTGCTGCGCAAGGTGCGCCAGGGCCTCGTCGAGGTGATGACCGCCCGGCGCCGGCTGGAACGCCTGGCGAAGCTTCGCCAGGACGCGCTGCCCCGCCTCGAGGAGCAGGCCCACCGCGCCGTTGTCCTCGGCCGCGACGACCTCGCCCGCCTCGCGCTGGAGCGCCGCCAGGCCGCACTCGCCGAGACACAGGAGCTAGGGCAACAGATCACGGAGCTGGCAGGCGAGGAGCAGCGCCTCGTCGGAACCGAGCGGTCGCTCGCCGCGCGGATCGAGGAGTTTCGCTCGCGTCGCGTGCGCGTGGCCACCCGCTACACCGCCACCGAGGCCCGCGCCCGCGTCGGCGAGGCACTCACCGGCCTCTCGGACGAGACTGCCGAGCTTGGCGCGGCTCTTGGCCGCGCGGAGGAGCGGATCGAGCAGATGGAAGCGCGGGCGGACGCATTCGACGTGCTGACCGACCCCGCGCTCACGCGTCCGCTGCCGGGTGGCGATGCCGTGGCGGCGGAGCTGCGCCGCATGGGGGACGAGTCCGCGATCGAGGCGCAGCTTGCCACGCTCAAGCACACCGTGACCGAGCAACTGCCTGCCGAGCTGCCGGTCATCGAGCACCAGTCATAGGAATTGGAGGAAACGTCAATGCTGGCCACCGAACCGCGTCCCCGCCGCGACCCTGAGGACGACCTGAGCGCCGGCCAGATCGTGATTCTGGCCGCCCGTTGGCTGCTCATCCTCACCAGCCTGGTCATCACGCTCTGGGGACCGGGCCAGGCTGATCTCGACAAGGTGCGCATCACGATCTTCGTGGTGCTCGGCCTCGCCGCCGCCAACTTCTACCTCCACGCCCAACTGCTCATGGGCCGGCCCGTCGCGTCCCGCATCGTCTACGGCGCCAGCGCGGTCGACATCCTGGTGATCACCGCGCTGAGTTGGACCTACGCCGGACTGGCCGCCTCGGTGTTCGTGTTCTACTTTCCGGCGCTTATCGCGTTCTCCGTCGTCTTCCCTCGCCCCGTGACGTTCAGCTTCACGGCGGGCCTGCTTGCGCTCTACGCCGCCGTGTGCGCCGTTGGGCTGCGCACGGATGACGACCTGCGCGTCCTCGTCGCCCGCTTGCTCGCGATCGCGGCGGTAGCCGTCGTTGGCAACATGTACCGCGATGTGGAGCACGACCGTCGGGAGGCGACCCAGATGCGCCAGCGCCCCCAGGCTACGACCCGCCGCACCAACCGGCCGGCACCCCGCCCCGCCGCTCGCCCTGAGCCCGTCGACGTTTCAACAGGATCGGGGCGCAGGACAGCCTCCTTCGAAGGTCCGCACCCGAACGAGGACGCAATGGGCACGCGAGCGTTCGGGACACCATAGGAATAGACGTCCCGCACATCCTTAGTTCGATTGAAGACTCGCCCCAGCACCCGGCGCGGACCTCCAGGCAACTTGATAGTCACGAACGATCATTATCTGTCATTGCGAATCATAAACGGAGGATATGATGTTCCACGCGACCCAGGACGACAAAGAGGACCTCTATTACGGCCAACTTGCGATGATCGTCGCGCGCTGGTTTCTGATCGCCACCGGCACGCTGCTCACCCTGTGGAGCGCAAAGACGATCGCGGACGTCACCGTGCCCATCGCCATCGTGATCGCATTGATGGCCATGAACTTCTTCCTGCACGGCCGCTACCTCATGCGACAGCCCGTCAATGCCCGGCTCGTCTACGGCTCGGCGGCGCTCGACCTGCTCGTCATCGGCCTGCTCATGCTCTTCTGGGCACCGGGCCATACCGGCCTTGCCAGTCTCTGCTTCGTGCTGCTCTACCCGGTGCTGCTCGCCTTTGCGCTCGTGTTCCCGCCCCGCGTTACGCTTGGCTATGCCATTGCTGCGATCGCCATCTACGTGGGACTCGTCTTTATCGGCGGGGGCGTCGACGATCTCACCGCGTTCAAGACGCTTCTGCAGCGCGTCGTCACCCTGCTCGCTACAGCCGGCCTCGCGACCTACTTCTGGCGCATCCAGCGGCGCCGCCGCGCGGTGGCCGCCGAGGGACCGGCCCCTGCCCGCCATCGAGCCGCAGCCGCGCGCGCCAGCCGGGTGCCTGCCCAGCGGGTCCAGGATATTGGCATCTGAGCCAACCCAATTGCAGGGTGAGGCGCGATGGCGATCGCGCCATCGGGTCCCGCTCGTGCCCATCGACCACCCGAGATGACCGAGAGGTGGCGAAACGGATGTCTCCTGAGCGCCCGCTCCCTCCGCTCGCACCGGGGAGCGGGCGGGGGTGGGTCACCCAGGTAAACAGCCAGATCCGGAGGCGTAGATGCCATTCCTTCCGCGCTTGAAGCACGTCTTCAGCTCGCTGCTGGCACCGGCTGACGATCCGCGCGCCGTTGAGGACCAACCCGCCGACGGCCCATCGGACCTCCTCGGCCGCTTGCAGGAGGCGCTCGCCGCGCTCGCGACCGCGCGGCGCCGTCTCCAGGGTCAACTCCGCCGCCAGCGCGCGCAGATCGAGCCACTCGAGGAGGCCGCCCGTCGCGCCCTCGTCGAGGACCGGGAGGCGGACGCGCGGAGCATGCTGCGAAGGCGCCAGGCGGGGCGCCACGTGCTCGAACGGCTCGAGCACCAGCTTGCCGAACTGGCCGACGAGGAGCATCGCCTCCGCCTTGCCGCCGATCAGGTCGAGGCGCGGATGGCGGCGATCCAGGCGCGCCAAACCCTGGTGACCGCCCGCTCCAGCGCGGCCGAGGCGCAGCTCCGTATTGGGGAAGCCCTTGCTGGGATCTCGCACGAGATGGCCGATCTGGGCATCGCACTCGAGACCGCCGAGTCAGAGAGCGACGACCTCGAGGCGCGCGCCGCGGCCGTCGGCGAACTCCTCGACGCGCCCGGTCTCGGGTCCATCCGCATCGCTGGGCTGGAGGAGCTCGCCGACTCTGAGGCAGTCGAGGCTGACCTGGCGGCGCTCCGGCGCGAGCTACGACGATGCTAATGCCACACAAGCGCTCGAACCCTGCAAGCGTTGCTCGGCATCGAAAGCGCCTCCGCTATCGCCGCGGTGCAGCTACCGGCGACCCGACATTGATCGTTTCACGTGAAACGTAGGCCGAGCTCGTTGGAATCATATCGACCGGCCCCACAGCAATACCTTCTCCGCAGA
>JAXDLH010000295.1:0-5916 GCA_034666705.1 Chloroflexota bacterium | reverse complement strand
CGCCGTTGGCGCAACTCTTCGCCCAGTTGAGCACGGTGCTGGCCGAGCGCCTTGCCCCCTATGCGGACCAGACCCTGGCGCCGTTCGCCAGCGCCGTGCTCGCCCTCGATGCCACCACCCTGGATCCGGTGGCCCGGATGCTCCCGGAGCTGCGGCCCCTGCCCCCAGGGGATCGCCAGCTGCTGCCGGGGCGGCTCAATGCGCTGTTTGACCTGCGGCTCCAGCAGTGGCGCACCGTGGTCCACCAGGATGACCCGATGCAGAACGAGAAGGTCGTGGCCTGGGACCTGCTCGCCGACCTGCCACCCGGCTGCTTGCTCGTGGCCGATCTCGGCTACTTCGGCTTCGCCTGGTTTGACGAACTGACCGCCCGGGGTTACTGGTGGGTGAGCCGCCTGCGGGCCAAGACCAGCACGACCCTCATCCATGCGTATTACGATGACGGCCGCACCTTCGACGGGTTGGTCTGGTTGGGGGCGCATCGCGCCGATCGGGCGGCGCACGCGGTGCGGCTGGTGCGCTTCCAGGTGGGGGCCACCACCTACCAGTACCTGACTAACGTCCTCGATCCCCCGCACCTCCCCATCCGCGACATCGCGCGGCTCTATGCGCGGCGCTGGGACATCGAGCTGGCCTTCAAGACCCTCAAGCGGGAGTTGGGCCTGCATCTGCTCTGGTCCGCCAAGCCCACCGTGATCCTCCAGCAGGTGTGGGCGGTGCTGCTCATCGCCCAGATCCTCCAGGCCCTGCGCCTCGAGATCGCGGGCCGCGCCGGGGTGGACCCCTTCGAAGTCTCGCTCCACCTCTTGGTGGTCTACCTCCCACAGTACGCCTATACCGGCCAGGATCCCGTGGCGGAGTTCGTGGCCCACGGCCGCGAGCTGCGCTTCATTCGGCCCTCGACCCGCACCGTGATCCAGGCCCCGGACCTCCCGCACGACCAACTGGTCTTCCCCCCGCCCGCTCTGGAGCTGACCCGCACGCCACGCTATGCCGCCCGCAAAGGGACTCTGCACCAGCCAACTCCGAAATAGTTGGAGTCGATGGGCAAGCCATCGCCCCTACCCCCGGGCCAGGCGTTGCTGCGCAGCGTGTCGCGGCGCCACCGCGGAGCGCCGATCGATCATTCTCGGTCGATCACGTGCAGCGCGTGGCAATCGGCTCGGGCACAAGGTGTGCCAGCAGTTCCACTCGCTTCCGTGCCGCATCACCCCGCGGCTTCCCTGCTGCCTATTGCCGTGCGCCCTTAGACTGTCCAGACCTCATGGATCGGCGGACCGAGTTGGTCCGCGAGCGCCGCCACAGCGCCGATAACCGTTGTAGCCGGTGCTGTAATACGGGCCGCGGTGGAGCAGGCGGCGATCTCGGCGAGTGGCGCCCGCACGATGCGCTGCGCGCTGGTCGTGCCATCCTGGATGACCGCCGCCGGCGTTGCCCCGTCCATACCGGCTGCAAGCAGTGCTGAGGTAATGGCGGGCAGCTCGCCGACCGCCATGAGCAGCACGAGCGTGCCGCCGACCCGGGCGAGGGCGTCCCAGTCGATAGAGCCCCCGGGCTTCGTCGGGTCCTCGTGGCCGGTTACGACCGTGAATGAGGTTGCCATCCCGCGGTGGGTCACCGGAATGCCCGCATAGGCTGGAACGGCAATCGCCGAGCTGACGCCCGGGACCACTGTGCAGGGAATGCTGGCGGCGAGCGCCGCGAGTGCCTCCTCACCGCCTCTGCCGAACACGAACGGATCACCGCCCTTGAGGCGGACCACGAGCTTGCCAGCCCGTGCCTCGCAGCACAGGCGCTCGTTAATTTCCGCCTGGGTCATAGTGTGGCCGCCGCGCGTCTTCCCCGCGTAGACGAGTTGTGCGCCCGCGTGCGCTGTGGCGAGGAGCTCGGGGTTGGCGAGACGGTCGTAGACGATCACGTCTGCCTCGGCGAGCGCCTGCTTTCCGGCAACGGTGATGAGACCCGGATCGCCTGGCCCTGCGCCGACGAGCACGATACGGCCGATATTCCCCGAGTCGGAGGACGACCTCCCTCCCAGTTCGCTCACCCTGAGCCTGTCGAAGGGCCCCGCAAGGGGGGCAGGGGCAGCTTGGGCCTCCGACCCCCTTGCGGGGGATGGGGTGGATCGAATTCCCTCCCCCTCGACGGGGTCCTGCGACAGGCTCAGGGTCGGCGGATCGGGAGGAGGCGATGTCGCCGCTTGGTCGAATTCGCGCAGGGTACGCAGCACGAGATTCCGCGCGCCGTCCGCGTCCCCTGCCTCGACGAGGCCGCGCACGTCGTCGTTAATTGCCGCTTGCCAGGCCTCGCCGGTCGGGCGAAATCCCACGCGACGCACGTCGGCGCGAACGCTGGCAAGGATTTCGGCGAGCTGCCCGTAGGACGGCGGAATGAATGCCTCTAGGCGCTCGCGCAGGTGGCGCGCCAACGCCGGGCTGGTCCCGCCGGTCGTCGCGGCGATCTGGACGTCGCCGCGGCGCACGATGGCGGGCATGATGAAGTCGCAGTTCGCGGGATCGTCGGCCGAGTTCACAAGCACACCGCGAGCGTGCGCTTCGCTCGCAACCAGGGCGTTCACCGCTGGGTCATCGGTGGCGGTCATCACGAGGAACGCCCCATCGAGGTCCTGAGGCCCGAACCGTCGTCGATGGACCACGCAGCCGTGGGTCGCGGCGAGGCTTGCGACCTCGGGAGCGACGTGGGGGGCCACGATCGTGATCTCCGCGCCACTCGCGAGGATCGCCCCGAGCTTCGTTGCCGCTACGGTGCCGGCACCGACCACGAGGCAGCGTTTACCGCGAATGTCGAGCGCGACGGGGAAGTAGGCGCTCACGCGCTGCTCTCCGCCGCGGCCTCCTTGTCGCGCATGATGTACGGCACGTTATTCAGGTCGTAGCCGATGTGGATCCCGCACTCCTTGGCCGTCGGGTCGAGCTCCCACCACCATCTGCCGGCGCGGGGATCCTCCCCTGGCGCCACCGCCCGGGTGCACGGCGCGCAGCCGATGCTCGGATAGCCCTGGTCGTGAAGCGCGTTGTACGGCACGTCGTGGGCGTGGATGTAGTCCCATACCTGCTCGCTGGTCCACTCAGCGAGGGGATTGAGCTTGGCGATGTCGCCGTGCACGTCGTCGATCTCGACGAGGTCGATCTCCGTGCGGGTGACCACCTGGTCGCGTCGCATCCCACTGATCCACGCATCGAGGCCGCTGAGCGCGCGGCCAAGCGGCTCGACTTTGCGGATCCCGCAGCAGAGCTTGCGGTTCTCGACGCTCTGGTAGAAGAGGTTGTACCCGGCGACCTTTACCATCTCGTCGACAGCCTTCACGTCCGGATAAAAGACCTCGATCGCCATTCCGTAGCGCGCGCGAATGCGGTCGATCAGGTCATACGTCTCGTTGGGCAGCCGCCACGTATCGAGCGTGACGATCCGTGCGTTGGGATCAATGCGCCAGAGCATGTCGATGAGCGCCACATCCTCGGCGCCGAAGCTCGAGGAGAGCGCGACGCGGCGTCCAAATCGCTCCAGGGCCCAGGCGACCAGCTCTTGCGGAGGGCGACCGGCGAAGCGCGCGTTGAGCGCGGCTACCTCGGCGGTATCGAGAGTTTGTGTGGTCGCTGGCTGGCTCATCGTGTGCTCTCCTGGGCTTTGACTGGGCGGTTGGCAAGGGCTGGGCCGAGGGCCATCACGAGGTGACCCATCCTTGGGTGCTCGGGCTGCAACCCGACTGGCACGCCGTGCGACTCGATCGCGTCCGCGGCCACCGGACCGACTGCGGCGACGAGGAGCCTCGGGTCGGCGAGCGCGCGCTGCAGCTCGGCGGCCCGGCCATGCTCATCGGCGATCGCGAAGAGATTATGGATCTGCGACGAGCTGAGAATCAGCAGGGCGTCGATCTCACCGGCGACAATGCGCGTGATCAGCTCCTGGACCGGCGCCTCGTCTGCCGGTCCTTCCCACCGATACGGTACCACCTCGGACACGGACGCGCCCCGTGCCGCGAGTCCGCCACGCAGCCGGGCGAGGAACGGCGTCTCGCCGCCGTAGCATTGCAGCCCGATCGATGCGCCTGCGAGCGGCCAGCTTGCCAGGCCGGCGAGCAGCTCTTCGGACGTGTTGGGCTCCGGTGGTACGTAGTCGATCCGCACGCCACGTCGCTTGAGGACGAGCACCGGTTTCGGCCCACGGGCCACCACTTTGCCGGCCGCGAGCGCCTCATATACCGTATCGACGATCCCATCGCGTTCAGCCTGCTCGAAGAGCAAGCGGCAGCCGACGCCCGATAGGAAGATGAAGACCCCAAAGGTGCCATGGGCTAACTGCTCCAGCCACGCCCGGACGTCAGGATCGTCGACGAGGGGCGCCTCGTGCAGCGCTGGCGCCTCGAAGCACGCCCCGCCCTGCCGCTCGATCAAGCGGGCCAGGTCGACCGAACGGCGCGCTTCGAGGAACGCGATCGTGTAGCCCCCGAGTGGGCTGGCGTGGGACGCGGACTCCGCTCCCCCCGGCTGGGACGGACCTAGCCCCTCCACCCCCGGGACAGGGAGACCCAACCCTTCGCCCCCCTTCCCGGCGCGAGAAGGGGGAGTCATGCCGGACGTTGGCGCCACTCCCCTCTCTCGTGCACGGCCCTTCGACGGGCTCAGGGCGAGCGGCTCCGGTGGGGATGAGCCCCGTCGTACAGTCATAGCCTAAGCGTCGATCTCCTACGAAACCGGCGCCGGAACGGCCGAGGGCTCGCCAAAGGCGACGGCCCGGAGCCGCTCGACGCCGACGCGGTTGCAGAAATTGCCGAAGCTCTCACCGGGCTCGCGCTCGTCGCGGAACAGCGGGAAGAGCGGGCGCAGTCGCTCTGCGAGGTCGTTGACGGGCACCAGGTCGGCGAGCAGCCGGTTCAAGCGCGTGCCCTCGAAGTCGCCGCCGATATACATCTGGTACTTGCCGGGCGTGCGGCCTACGAAGCCGACGTCGCCGATGAACGGGCGGGCACAGCCATTCGGGCAGCCTGTCATGCGGATGCTCAGCCGTTCGTCGCCGAGCCCCGCCTCGTTCAGGTAGCCCTCGATCTTCCGGACGACGTCGGGGAGCGCCCGCTCGGATTCGGCCAGTGCCAAGCCGCAGGTCGGGGTCGCCGGGCATGCCATCGAGAAGCGCAATGCATTCGACACCGTCTCGACGAGCGGTACGCCGTGATCGTGCAGCAACCGGGCAATGCCCTCGCGGTCCGCTTCGGCGACGTCGGTGAACATGATGTTCTGCGTGGGGGTCATGCGGATGCCGGGCTTGAATTGCTCGGCGATCTTGCGGAAGGCCGTCTTCATCTGCATCTGCTCGGTATCGCGGATGCGACCATTCTCGATCCACACGCCGAGCCACCAGCGGCCGTCGTGCTGCACGTTCCAGCCAAGATGGTCGTGGGTGTGCTCCCAGTGGAGCTCGCGAGGTGGCTGGAGGCGATGGCCGGCGTAGCGTTCCATCTCGCGGCGGAAGCGCTCGACGCCAGACGAGGCGACGAGGTACTTGAGGCGCGCCTGGCGCCGGCTGATTCGGTTGCCGTTGTCCCGCTGGATCTTGAGGATCGAGAGAAATGTGTTGGTGAGGTCATCCGGCTCGACGAAGCACATGGGGTCGGCCAGGCGGGGGCGAGTGTTCTTGTCGGTGTGGGTCATGCCCATACCGCCGCCGGCGAGGAAGGTGAACCCGCTCAGCTTGTCGTCGTCGATGTGCGCCACGATGCCCACGTCCTGCGAGTAGACGTCGATGCAGTTGTCACCTTCGATGGCGATACCGGTCTTGAACTTGCGCGGCATGTAGAAGTCGCCGTAGAGCGGCTCGATCTCCTGCTCGGTCGAGAGAATCTTTTCGTGGTCGAGCCAGATCTCGTAGTAGGCGTTCGTCGCCGGTAGGGTCGCGTCG
>JAXDLH010000294.1:0-5225 GCA_034666705.1 Chloroflexota bacterium | reverse complement strand
ATAGTGGGTGTTCATCTTTGGCATGGATGCAGATACTTTACTGGCCCGGGCATCTCCCGTCATGAGGGAATGCTCATGACGGGGCTGGGCATGCGCCGGGCGACTACGCGGGTGCGTCGAGCCAGCGCGGCTGCGGCGCGAGATGAGGGAACGCTCATGACATGGGTGGCTGCGGCCCGTATGGTGGTTGAACGGGCCGGGAGCGACCGCGCCGGGGTGTTGATCACTCGGCACGCTGCGGCGCGGCACATGCCCGAGTGCCAGCTCGGACTCCACCCGCCCCCACCCGTACATCGCACGTCGGTGCTGCCCCGCGCCGCATGGACGCCACGTGAGCGCGCATTCCCCTGGAGAGAACAATGCCAAGCTATCGAACGAATCCGCTGTATTCGCCCTGGAGTCTCATCGCCGCGCTCGCCGTGCTGTTCGCCTCCTTCAGCGCCGCACAGCCGGCGGCGGCGCAAGGCGCGTGCGACCCCCTCGTTACTATCGACGCGCCGCTCGCGAATGCCACGGTTCAGGATCAGCTTGCCTTCAGCGGGTGGGCCGTCGATCGCAGCGTCGCAACCGGAAGCGGCATCAGCGCGGTGCAGGTGGTGAGCGATGGCCTGCTCGGCGCTGGTGGCACCCTGCTGGGAGTTGCCAAGCCAGCGATGCGCGGTGACGTCGACGCCGCGCTCCGCCGCACCGACTCCTACGGATTCACCCTGACGGCGGACGTGAGCGCGCTCGCCCCGGGACCGCACACCTTCGCGGTGTACGCGACGACACCGTGCGGCCCGGCCTACACGTCGATCAACGTGAATCTACAGCACGGCGGCGGGATGTTCCACCTCGATACGCCGACCGCCGGCATGTCCACCAGCAATGGCCAGATGGTTGACATTGGCGGTTGGTCGGCTGGGAGCCGCGTAGACGTGTATCTGGACGGTCCGGCCGGCCAGGGGCTGGGCATCGGCTCCTCGCTCGTCAACAAGCCACGGATGGACGTCGCCGGGAGCACCGGCCGCGCCGAGCTGGCCAATAGCGGATTCGACATCTCCTGGCTCGTGAGTGGGCTCAGCAACGGCAGCCACACGCTCTATGCGTACTCGCTCCTCGACGGAGCCTGGTCCACGATCATGGTCCAGTTCACGGGCGACTCGAGCGCCGCGAGCTTGCTGCCGACGGTGGCGGCGCCCGTTGCTGTCAGCGTGGTCCCGAGCCAACCCATCACGAACCTGCAAAGCAACTGCGCCCCCGGCTATGGAACCTTCAACTCAGGCTACCCGAACAACACGCTATGCAACGGCATGAACGGCCAGTATGGCGGGAGCTGCAATCCGCCGTATCCATATCCAAATACGAACACAAACAATGGCGCGTGCAATAACGGCTACAACGGGTACAACGGCAATTGCACCACGCCATACCCATATGCGAATGCCAACAACGGCGCATGCAATAACGGCTATACCGGGTTCAACGGCGCCTGCACTACGCCGTACCCATACGCGAACACGAACAACGTGAACAATGGCGCGTGTGGATTCGGTGGCAATGGCTTCAACGGCAACTGCACCACGCCATACCCGTACGCGAACAACAACAACGGCGCGTGTGGATTCGGCACCAATGGCTTCAACGGCGCCTGCGGCTCGACCTACCCGTACAACACGGGATGCACGGGAGCCAACAACGGGATGGTCGGTCCGACCTCCGTCCAGGCTGCGCAGATGAGCAACGGAGCGGTCACCCTCACCTGGAGCGCCGCGAATGGCGCATCGAGCTATATGGTGAATCAATCGGCGAGCGGCGCCGGTGGTCCCTTCACGACCTACGTCACCTCGACTTCCGGCACGACCACCACGATAAGCGGGCTCGCGACCGGCGTGACCTACTACTTCGCGGTGTCGTCGACGAGCTCGTCCGGCACGAGCGCCCCCACCCCAGCGAACGCAGTCACCCTCTCATAGCCGTAGGCGTCGGCCCGCCGCCGTCCGTCGTGCGCCTGGCGCGTGATGGACCTGGCGGGCCGACGCGATAGCCGGCGTCCGCGTGTGGGCCCGGCGCCCGCAACGCGGCGCCCGGGCGGGGGATCGATTCAGGATGAAGATTCCTTCATGACTGGGCGCCGACCAAAGTCTAGGATGCTACGCGTACTGGTTTCATCGCTGGTGGTAGGCCAATCCGCTCCGTGGCTGCTTCAAACCAGCCAAGCAGCGCGGCGGATCTCGAGGAGGTGCCCCATGGCGCTCGTAATCGCAGACGGGGATCGCCCCGAGGTTTCCCGCGCGCATTCGGCGCTCAGCCATCTCGTCAAGGTGTTCGAGCCCGCGCCGATCGCCCTCTGCATCCTCCGCGGCCCCGAGCACGTCGTCGAAGTGGCGAACGAGCGCCAGTGTCGAATCTGGGGACGGGCCGCCGCCGACGTGCTTGGCCGGCCGCTGCTGGAGATCCTTCCCGAGCTGCACGGGCAAGCGCTCGCGGAACGTCTCGTGGACGTGCTGACCAGTGGCGAGCCCTTCGTCGCGACTGAGCTCCCGGTGGAACTGGTCCGGGGGTCGCAGAAGGCAACCGCCTACTTCGACATGGCGTGTACGCCGCTGCGGGATCCGAGTGACGTGGTGACCGACGTCATCGTCGTCGCCGTGGACGTAACCGATCAGCTCGCCGCCCGGCAGCGCGCCGAGGTGCTGGCCGAGGAGAATGCACGCCTCTACCAGGGTGCGCTGGAGATGCTCCGCCTGCGGGAGGAGTTCCTCGCGATGGCCTCTCACGAGTTGCGCTCGCCCATCACCAGCATGCGCGCCGGCACCCAGCTCGTGCTCCGCGAGCTCGATCGCCACGGCCATGTGGAGCCCGAGAAGCTCCGACGCCTCCTCACGATCGTGGATGCGCAGGCGGGGAAGCTCACGCGCCTGATTACCCTCATGCTCGACAGCTCGCGGCTCGAGGCCCGGAAGCTTGTGCTCGACCTCGAAGAGGTCGACCTGATGCCGCTGATCCAGACGGCGGTGGACCGCGCGCGCGCCGATACGACTCGCCATACCTTCGCCATCGACGCGCCCGCAACCCTCACCGCCCTGGTCGACTCGATGCGCATCGAGCAGGTCCTGACCAACCTGCTGACCAATGCGGTCAAGTTCAGCCCCCAGGGCGGCACGATTACCGTAACCGCGGCTGCGCCGGATGCGGCCACGGTCGCGATTGCGGTGACCGATCAGGGCATCGGGATCAGCCCCGAGCATCACGCCCATATCTTCGAACGCCTCTATCAGGTCCATCCGGACGGCCATGGCACCGGCATGGGGCTGGGCCTGTTCATCAGTCACGAGATCGCGGCGCTCCATGGCGGGGAGCTGCAGGTCGAATCTCCCCCTGCTGGCGGCGCGCGCTTCGTATTGACCGTGCCAGGACGAGCGGCCGCCGGGGTCGCGGAGGAGGCTCCGACCCCATGAATGCTATTGCACCGACCAGTATCTACCCAGGGCCGCGTGCAGCCTGCCACATTCTGCTCGTGGACGACGACCTCGCGGTCCTGACGACTGTGGGTGGGCTGCTCGAGCAGGAGGGATACGACGTCGCGACGGCCATCAACGGCAGCGAAGCTCTAGAGCTGCTGCTGGGGCACCGGCCGCAGCTCGTGATCCTGGATATGCGGATGCCGATCATGAACGGATGGGACTTCGCCCGCGCGCTCAAGGCGCGCGGGATCGAGGTACCGACCCTGGTTATGTCCGCCAACGGGAACGCAGCGCGGTGGTCGGCGGAGATCGGCGCCGGCGGCGCTCTCGCCAAACCGTTCGAAGCAGACGAGCTCATCCGGCAGACCGAGCGCCTCTGCCTCCCAGCCTGACCGGCCACGGTCTGACCGGCTCAGCGCTCCTGCCGCCAACGAAGCCTGCCGGGCGTCCGGCTCTACCGCTCGCCGAGGCGGCGGGCGGCTTCGATGGCGAGCGCGATCTCGACGTCGGCGGCGACGGCGATAAAGCGATCCCATGAGGGTTGACCGCCGCGGACCCACTCCTCTTCGCCGCGCCGCGGCTGGAGGCGGAACCTGAGAGCAGGATAGTCGCGATCGGCGCCCCAGTGCGCCAGGTTCTGGCGGGGGCTCGGCTCGAGCGGGTTCATCAGATGCTCCGTTGCTCCTGTGCGGCGTGACCAATCGTAGATGACTGCGCGCCGCGTGTCATGAAGGTTCCTTCACCCGGGCGCAAGGCGAGATGAGTAAATGCTCATGACGACGGACCGCGAATCAGGCAAGGTACACTGGAACAGGTATCCGTGCCCGATGACGTCGCAGGGCGGCAGGCTCGGTACTCGATGCGCAGAGGGGAACCTGGACTATGGGCTTGTTACGGCGGATCGACGGCGGCAGCGGTGGTGCGGTAGAGCCGAAACCGGCAAACGGACGGGTAGCAGAGACGCCGCCCCCGCCCCCGGGGCCCGCGGCCCGACCAGTTCAGAACCAAGCACATCGCGACCTCAAGAGCCGGGTAAAGAGCCGGCTGATCGCCGAGCTCGATCCGAGTATGGATCTGTCGAAGACCGGCGAGGTCCGGCAACAGATCCGGACGCTGTTCGAGCGCATGATCGAGGCGGAAAACTTCGTCCTCACCCGCGTGGAGCGCGACCGCCTCTTCGAGGAGGTCGCCGCCGACATCATCGGGTTCGGGCCGATCGAGCCGTTTCTGCTGGACCCATCAGTCAGCGAAGTCATGATCAACGGGCCCGACCAGATCTACATCGAGCAGAAGGGCAAGCTCGTCCTCACGGCGATCAAGTTCGACGACGACGACCACGTGCGGCGGATCATCGACCGCATCGTGTCGCCGCTCGGCCGCCACGTCGACGAGTCGAGCCCGATCTGCGATGCCCGCCTCCCCGACGGCAGCCGCGTCAACATCGTGATCCCCCCGATCTCACTCGTGGGCCCCTGTGTCACCATTCGAAAGTTCTCCAAGATCCCGCTCACCGTGGACGACCTCGTCCGCTTCGGCTCGATGACGCCCGAGGTGGCCGAGTTCATGCGCGCCTGCGTGCTGGCACGGCTCAACATCGTGGTCAGCGGCGGCACCGGCTCCGGCAAGACCACCCTGCTCACCGTGCTCAGCTCCTTCATCCCTGACGACGAGCGCATCGTCACCGTCGAGGACGCCGCCGAGCTCCAGCTCCGCCAGGACCACGTGGTCCGCCTGGAGGCGCGCCCCCCGAACATCGAGGGCAAGGGCGCGATCACCATC
>JAXDLH010000293.1:0-4360 GCA_034666705.1 Chloroflexota bacterium | reverse complement strand
AAAGCCGCCTGGCGTGAAGCCCAGATGCGCAGGGATCCTCGTCCCAACGCCCCAACGAGTGCTTGATACGTCGACGTCGAGCGCCAGCGTCATCGCCTCTCCCTCAGCGAGCGTCTGTGCCATCGTCGACTTACCCGATCCCGGGGCTCCATTGATAAGCACCAGGCGAGGCATGGGGGACACTATCGACCCTTCTAGACGAACGGCCCGCGCTTGGGCGTTGGCGTGCCTCCGAGCTCAGTGATTCCGGATCACCGACGCCCTAACGTCAGGCGGGGGTAGTGCGCGGTACTGGCAGATATGCGGCGAACATCTTGGAACTTCCAGCAGGGGTCGTGACGGGTGGGGACGAGAACAGGGGTCAAGTCCTTGCGGTCGTCATTCTCCTGGTTGTGTTGACGGGCTCCGCTCTCGCGACTGGTGTGATCGCATCCCGACGCGGCGCAGATCGGCGTCGGCTAGCCTTCGGTGTTGGAGGACCCGTGATGGCCCGGTGATTGTTGGCAGAGAGCGTCCCTCTGGGATGGCCCCGGAGGCCCCAGGCCGGCCTAGCTCCGCACATGGGACAGTGCCGCGCGAAACCCGAATTCCGAGCGCTCGCCAGAGACCCCGGCCGGTGCTCAGTCACGTCGTGTGGTTCCCGCCATTGGCCGCCATTCGATGGCTCTATATTGGCACACACCGAGTGAGTGCGGTCATCCCGGCATGTCCCGGATGTTCGTCCGTCCGCTCCCCGGGCGGGGGCGCGGTATGGATCCGTCGGCCGCCGCTCGACCAGCGCTTGGCGGCCCGCTGATATCCGCGGCTGCGGCCTCGTGTCATGCGCTCAACGGCCTGGCCATACGCGTGAGAGTCCAACGCGCGGCGCCTAGCCCAAAGACACAGAAGGCGAGAACGATGCCGAGTTCTAGGAGCACGACCGGTGCTCGGCTGCTGTAATCGCGGCTCGCGGCAAGAGCCATGGTGGGCACGACGCTCTCAGCGCCTCCTAGAAGCAGGAACAGCCCGGTGACGATCGCTGTGTGCCGGATGCCGCTGTGGAACCGGAAGCGCCAGCGAACCGCCGCCATGGCGAAGACCACGCTCACACTTGCCGCGACCGCGTGGAGGCCTACCGCATAGACGCCCTGTGCAGTTAAGGAGACGGTCAGCTTGTCGAGGAACCACAGACCCGGCGGGTACACGAGCAGCAATGAGGCACCCGCGCCGACACCCGCTCCGAGGAGGGCGGTCACGACAAGGGACCTCGCAGTCAGGGGATGATCAGGGCGCAGCGGTCTGGTGGTCAGGCCGTCCGCTGCTGCGAGTTCAATCGCGAACTCGCTCGGGCGGCGTCGGTCAGAGCATCGACCGACGCGCCCTCTGCCAGCGCATGCCTGAGGTCGCGTTCCAGATCCATGCGAAGCCGGGCTCGGTCGGACTCGAAGACGACTCGACGTTGCCAGTAGTAGGTCACGACGGTTACCCAGGCCTCCAGGCGCGGGTCCAGCGGAGGCTGCTCACCGGACATGGTCGGTCCCCTGCGTCTCGCGGCTGGCGGCCAGCACCAACCTGGTGATCTCGCTCGTCTGATGCCATAGCCGCGACCACAACCGCAGCGCAGTGCGCCCAGATCCGTTGATCTCCAACACGTTGCGTGCTGGTCCGGAAGGGCTCTCCTCCAGCTCCTGATCCACCAGCCCCTGCTTTCTCAACCGGGTCACCAGGGGGTAGATAGTTCCGTTACTGGCGTTTGTGGTGCGCCGTGCCGTCGCCCGTCTGGCCCGAGATATGACGCTTGCCAGCGCCCGAACGGCGGGGGCCTGTCAGGACGGGGAGGTCACGAACCGAACCGGAGGTTGCGCGCCACCGACGTGAGGCTTGCCAGACCGCCAGGCGCATCATCGATGTCGTCCAGCTCGACGGCGAGGACCTTCCCGGCCGAAGAGAGCAGGATCAGTCTCATTGTCATGCCGGGGATGACGGCGTGGTCCAGCGAAGACGGTGAGACCCCGGTGAAGAGCCCTGCCAGCTGCAGCCGTTGACCGTTGACCGTGCAGGTGGGCCACGTCGCGCCCCGCTTGGTGCGCAGGTCAACGACGACACCGCGTAGCCCACCAATGGCCACCGGAACGGGCTTGGACGCGTTGAGGTCGGACCGCTTTCTGAACCAGGCGGCCATCGCCACCGGGCTCTTCCACGAACCGGGCACAGGCTCCAGCACGCAACCGTCGGGCTGGACGATCCGCGCTGGTACCACGGCTGTGTATACACCGAGGAAGTCCGAGGTCCCCGCGTTTACGCCAGCCAGATCATTGCGCGGAGGGACGAGCAGGAAGTTGCCAGGCGTGTCCTCATAGTTGAACCAGCCACCTGTTGGAACCCGGTAGGTGAGCTGTGGAGTGAAGACCTTCGTGGTGTAGCCCGTGTCGGCATCTATTTGGCCTAGACAGACGCCGCCCTCATCGTTCGGGCATCTGGGTGGGGCGCTCGACTCCGCTGCCGCCGAAGAACTCTTGGATGACTCGCTGGCTGGGGGCTTCGCCGCGGTCGGAATAGAGCCTGACGACGAGCAGCCGCCCGCGAAAATCGCCGAAATCAGGACCGCCGCCGCGAGCCGAACCGCAAGAAGTGCTCGCGTCGTGTCCACCTCCGCGAGCGTGCCACATCTGCACAGGACCGTACTCGTCCCAGAGAGGCGAAGCGGCCATGGGCCAGGGTCGAGCCACCGGCCACGACGCGATGTCGTTGACGAGGTTCCGCAGGTCGGCGACGAACTTGCGCATCGTGTAGGGCCCGACGTGCGAGGACCTGCCGTTGCTCCGCGGCCGCGTTGTCTCCCTCGGACGGTGTCAATTCACGTGCCGTCTCATCTCAGGAGACGCGGCTAAGGACACGGCGGCGGAAAGGCCGGCGGGAACCTCGAGGTGCCACCCGAGCCGGTGCTCGCCTGCTGGATTCAGCGCAGCTGGGGCGGCTATGTGCATGTCGAACACCACCGACTCGTCCGGCCGTAATCTTGATACTACGGTGCAATTCAAAAGGTATGTCGCCGGAACGCCATCCAGATACTCGGTGTACGAGGGACAGGGGGCGAGTTCGATCGAGTGAGGGGAGGGGTTTATCAGGCGGACCCGGTATGACATCGGCTCGCCGGGAATCGCCGCACCGGGCGACAGTATCTCCCCGGCGAGATCGGACATCGCCGATGTGACGATGTCTCGTGCCTGACCTTCGAATCTCAATATCTGAGGATCGCCGCAGTGGGTCGGGACATACACATTCGGAATGAGCACGGGGGGTCCGACTGACAGCGTCAGAGAAAGCGCCGGCTCTACGGCCGCGCGGTCCTGGTCGGTCGTTTCGCAGGTGGCCGGCGCACCCAGCATCAGGGTGGCGCTCTCACCTGGGGAGAGGGTTACGGAGGTCTTCGCGGTCTTCGCCGGGGCAAATGAGCCTTGCCCGACGTCCGAGAAGCCGACCATGGGGAGCGTCCCGATCGTGCAGGGGTCGCCGCCTACGTTCGTTAGCAGGAGGGCTTGGGTGGCCATTGCTTGATATGCCCCGGAGTTTCCAACGGATATACGTATGTCTGTGGGAGCACACGGTGGCTGCACAACCTCTTGACCAGCCGGCTGGATCGATCCTTGGGTGGCCTGCCAAGGAACCTCAATCTCGGCTGCGTCCGACGCCGCCGCCGCACCGCCAGCCTGCGCCGCTCCGCCTTGCCGTCCGAGGGTTACGGCACCAAGCATCGCCGCGACTGCCACCGCCACCGAGCACGCTTTGCCCGTCGCGATCAGTCGCTCTCGGCGCGAGACATGAACGCGGGCGCCCGCGTCGGTCTGCCTGTCAGCCATGTCGACCTTCGACTGCCGCCGTGTGGGGACCACCGCGTCTTTCCCCGGCGCAGAGGTCCGCGGTTGGGCGACGATGCCATCCACCGCTTGATTGTGGGCGTGGGGCCCACAGTTGTCATCCACTCACGACTGGATATTCGGCAGTGCGGTTATCCCACGAGCCCGGCTGCAGCCAACATCCCGAGCAGGCCGCGATGGCGGCAAGCGTCACGCTGCAGTAGCGCACGCCCTGCGCAGCCGGGATGACGCGCCCTTGACCAACTGGACCCGGCTCCACGGAAAGGCTGGCGCCACCATCGGTCACTGAAGAACAGCTGGTGAGCCCGTGCGTCGTGCTGCGGCCACGCCGTGGGCGTACGCCGTGAACTGCTCGGTGGTCATCGTCTGGCCGAACTGATAGCGGAACCGGGCGAGGGCGAAGGCGTGCGCCTCCTGGGCCGAGAACCCGTCGAAAGGCTGGGACGCGCACGCGTCCTCGAGGACGACCACCTTGATGCCGGCCATACTGAGGCCGTCGGAGG
>JAXDLH010000292.1:0-15043 GCA_034666705.1 Chloroflexota bacterium | reverse complement strand
ACGTCGACCCGAACACGATCGGTCGTTCGCGCGTAGTCCAGCGTCACCAGCGCTGTGACGATCTTCGTCAAGCTGGCTGGCGCCACCGGCGAGTACGGATCACGGGACCAGAGGATCTCGCCGGACGCTTCATCGATCACTACGCCATGCATGTCGGGGCTGATCCAACCGGGCGCAATGTCGCGTACCTTGACCGGCGCCGACGCAGCCGCCACCGCGGCCGGGCGCGGCGGCAACCGCAATATCTGTCCGATGAGAAGGGAGTTGCTCGGCGCCAGATCGTTCGCTGCCAGAAGGGTTGGCACGTCTACCCCGAGACCCGCGGCGACCGACGCGCGCGTATCCCCGGGTACCACCCGGTACACGCGATCTGTGGCGATCGGCATTGGATGGAACTGCGGCGATGGCAGCAGAATGCCGGCAGGCGCGGGTGCAGGCCCTACATCTGCCACCGGAAGCCACCCGAAGCCGGGCCGTCGTGCGGTTGGGTCGATCGGCGTGTAGACCGAGATGCGACCGCTCTTTGTCGGGCCCCACACCATTGCGGCCGCACCAACTGGCACGCTATTTATGGTCTCATTGCCGTCTGACGTTGCAAACAAGGTCGTCGGTGCGAGGGTTAGCAGCCAACTCGGCGGCGGTCCGGAGAGGCCGACGTCATCCAGGCTCGCCCACCCGCTGACCGGACCATCGGTCAGCGTCGCTTCGACACGCAGCCATACCTGATCCACCCCAACTACGTGCAGGTATTGCCACTCGGGAAGCGAGGCAACCGCCAGATCGCTCGTCGGGTCCGCCCACAGCCGGGTGGCGCGAATGGCTTGCACCCATTCTGGAATCCCCGCCACGACGTCATCGGGAGCGACCGTTTCCGCACGGACTGCCGGTGCACCCGCGGTTATCGCTCCGCCAAAGAACCCCAACTGCGTGATCGTCGCGGCCGCGTCGTCCGTTCTCGATGCATCGGCCGTCTCGAACGCGCCCGACGACGAGGCGGCAACCCGTGGCGCGACGACGTACGTTGCGACGACGAGCGCACAAGTGAGCGCGGCGAGCGTGAGATAAATCCGCTCCAGGCGGAGGAGCGCAGCACGCGTGGTGCGGCGTCGGCGATCGTACGGGCGGGGGTGCCCCGGTGCGGTCCAACTCATCGTGTTTCCCGGATTTCATTGGTTGGATGCGAGCTGCACTATTTGCGGACGCCGCGCTACTCGCGGCTGCTCGCGCGGGATTTTACTTGCTCAACGTAATAGGTCCCGTCAGTATCGGGCACGCGAATATATGTGAAATCCCGTACCACGCGCAGGAATGACCACCCGCTCGGGGGTTCCAGGCCCACCGCGTGCGGGGCCTTATTCACCGCCCGGATGATCGCCTCCCGCTTGATGGGGACATTCCACTTCAGCCTGCCACGGTCATCCCGGATCGGAGGATCCGGTGGCCCGACCACAGTGGCCACTGCGTAGATGCTGCCGGACCCATCCGCGTAGTAGATCAGGACGTCGCCTACTACGAGGTTCTCGTTCGGGTCACCGGGCAACGTTCCAATACGCGGGTCATAGAAGTCATTGTAGGCGACGATCTCGCGGTCCGCCTCACTCGGATATCCATGGACCCGAATCCAGTACTGCGATGCGACCGCTGGCTCGGCCGGTGCCGCTTCGCTGATCTCCTCGGGCTCGATGGTACTGGTAGCCCCGACCGCGAGGTTCGCGGTCGCGACGTCCGGCTCGCTCATTTGCCTCCCCGGCTCCGGGCCGCGGCGTGCCTGCTCTGGTGCGAAGCAGGTGCGTGTGAATGATACTATTCCACGCACAGGCGAGGATCGGAGGCGCGCGTGCGATGCGCCCTCAGCCGTCAGAGGCTGGAGAGGTTCAGGAACTCCTTCATCACTTCATAGAGCTGCTGGCGCTGGTCACGAAGGGCGGGGTTGAGTCCGTAGTGATTGATTACGCCAACCGACTGCTCGAACCATTCAGCCCAGCAATCCTGGCAGGTGTGCTCAAGGACGCGTTGCCCAATGTCGCCAGCCAGCGGTGGCTGCGCTAACCCGGGCTTCGACTCGCCGCAACGCCGGCATGCAACGATGCGTGCCTCAGTCATGGGCGAAGTGCGCCAGTCGTGCTTTCAAGCCATTCAGGACATCGAGGTCGCTCGGGTCCACGTCATTGATGAGTGCGAGATAGTAACTCACAAAGTCTCCTACATATGTCGCCGACAGCACGTGTTCGAGCGGGCTATCGCCCCGCGCTTCAACCCGTTCGGTTTCAATGCCCCATCGGCCTACGAGCTCGGCTGTCACCTGCTCACGCAGCACGAGCCGCCGGTGATTGAGGCCGCTCGAGATCATCACCACGCGCATGCGCGGGGCGAGGTCCGCCGGAAACTGGTAGCCGAGAATCGCGTTGTGGTTCAGTTCGGGTAGCTGCTCGTTGAACGCCCACGACTTCGCATTCTCGTTCATCTGGCCTTTCCACCGGCGCCCCACCTCCGCCATGAGCCCTCCCCCGTAGATCAGCGCGATGTGCCCATAGAGCCGCTGCGCCAGCCGCTTCGCGCGGTTCTCATCCGCCGGCGCTTCCGGCCCCAGTTCAGCCCCCATCTGCTCGAGCAGCGCGGCGCTCGCCTCGACCTGCACCGTGCGGTCCGCGACGTACCCCAATCGAGCCAAAACCCCGAGGCAGAGCAGGAGCGAGTAGCCGACTGCCTCGCACGGTTTCCCATCGAAGTTGAACTGCACCACGGGAAAGCTGGCGGCATAGCCTCGCTCGGCCAGCACACCGCCCGTGGTCAATGCGACCACCCGAGCCCCACGCTCCAGGGCCGCACTGCACGCGCTGAGCGTCTCCTCCGTCGAGCCCGAGAAGCTCGACAGCAACACGAGGGTTCGCGGCCCCACGTAGTGCGGGAGATCGTACCCCCGGATAACCGCGATCGGGACGGACGCTTCGCCTTGGAGAATCGAGCGCGCAAGGTCGCCGCCAATCGCCGAGCCACCCATGCCACACATTACGATGTGATCCGCGCCGCCATGTGAGCCGGGGAGGCCGCACCGTTGCACGAGACTCCACGCCTCGCGCAGTTGTGCGGGAAGACCCAGGATGTGCCCAAGCATGCCTTCCGCGTCCACGTCGGCATATTGGGCCGGTCGATCGAGGTCGATCACGTGGTGGCCGCAGGCTCAAACAAGCGACAGCGCGTACTGGACCACGTCGGTGCGAACGGCATCGGCGATTCCATCGATATTGCTTTTCACGAGCTCGAGCTGCGCGGAGTCTCGAGCCCCGCCCGCCGCGCTATGCGTGTGGATGTAGAACTTGCACTTCGGCTCGGTGCCCGATGGGCGGATGGCGACCATTCCGCCATCTGCAGCGCCGGCGGGCCCGAGGTCAAAGATGAGAAGATTGTCCTTCGCCAGCGTGAGCTGCTCGATGACGATGCCAGTCTTCGGATCCGCGACTGGTGTGAAAGGCCGCACCTCCCCGGTCTGCAGATCGTGGACCCGGTTGTGCAGCCGGTCGACTATCCGCAGCACATCCATACCGGCGACCTTGCTCGGCGGCCGCTCGCGCATCCGATCGAGCATAACCACGATCTCTTCCTGACCAGCTCGACCGGGCCGCTCGTAGGTTTCGAGCTGTTCGCGGAAGTACCCAAACCTCTGGTAGAGCTCGTCGAGCATTGACCAGAGATCCCGTCCCTCCCCCTTCATGCGCGCCGCCGCCTCCGCCATCAGCAATGCAGCGTTCGCCCCGTCCTTATCGTGTGCATGCGGTTTGCTGAGGTAGCCGTGACTCTCCTCCGTGCCAAACACGAAGCGATCCGGATCGTCGATATGCTTCAACACACATGCGACATACTTGAAGCCGACCAGGAGTTCCGTGATGAGCCCGGCACTGTACTGCTGCGCGATGCGATCGATGAGCTGCGTGGTAACTGCCGTTCTCATCACCAGCGGATCTTGCGGCATGCGCCCCTGTTTGCTCAGCTCGTCCAGCACGAAGTAGCAGAGAATCGCACCGATCTGGTTGCCGCTCAGTGGAGCCCACTCCACCGTTCCGTTCACCGCGCGCTTGGCGACGCAGCCGAGCCGATCCGCATCGGGATCGGTACCGAGCGCGACGTCGGCGTCCAACTGCTCTGCCAGCTCCTTCGCCAGCCCAAGCGCCGCTGGCACCTCGGGGTTCGGAATGTGATTCGGTACGTCCGGGAAGTCGCCATCTGGCACGGCCTGGCTCTCGACGATGTGCACGTCCCGGAAGCCGGTCGCCGTAAACGCGGGGAGCACACACGTCGTCCCAACCCCATGCAACGGGGTGTACACGATGCGGACGTCGCGCTTGCTTGTGAGCGGCACCTTGGACAGCGCGTTGTAGTAGGCCTGATCGACGTCCGCGCCAACGATGCCGATGCGGCCCAATCGCTGCCCCTCTGCAAAGTCCATGAGCGGAATCGGACCGTCGCTCGCCTCTGCCACATAGTCCATCACAACTGCGTCGTCAGGAGGGACGAGTTGGCCCCCATCCTGCCCGTACGCCTTGAACCCATTGTCCGCGGGCGGGTTGTGCGAGGCCGACACGACAATGCCCGCCTGGGCACCCAGGTGACGCACGGCGAATGAGAGCTCGGGGGTAGAGCGGAAGCTCTCGAAGAGGAACACGGGAACCCCGGTTTCCGCGATGACCTGGGCACAGACCTGCGAGAACTCTGGGGAGCCGTGGCGCGTATCGCACGCGATCACGATCCCCCGGCTCTTCGCTTCCTCGCCGGCGGCCGCGACCCAATCGGCGAGCCCCCGGGCCGATTCAGCGATCGTTCGCCGGTTTATCCGATTTGGCCCGGCGCCGCGCGGCCCGCGGCGGCCGCCCGTTCCGAATGGAATGACCGTGTAAAACGCGTCTTCCAGTTCGGTCCAGGCGTCCCGCTGCGCTTGGGCGAGGATCTCAGGCCGAAACTCAGCGTACGTACTGTCCGTGAGCCAGGTGCGAAAGTGGTTGAATGCCTCGACGCTGAGCTTCGTCTCACCCGTGGTCAGCGCCGCCGCGATCGTGGGATCGGAAGCCGGTTCTGAAGCTCGCACGTGTTCCCTCTTCCTCAAGCCTGATAGGACACCCAGAATTCATTGTAGAAGAAGACCGATCAAGTGCAACGCGGTCTCCAGGCGATCATCGGACTGCATCATTCGTGAACGCCGCAGAGTCATGAACGGCGGGTTACGGCAACCTGGGCCCGCCAATCGTCGAGCAGGTCCTGGAGTGTGGTCGCGAGTGGAATCCCCGGCGTCCAACCCGTGCGGTTCTGAAATCGACCGGCGTTGCAGACCATCAGCGGCGCGTCGACCGGCCGCAGTCGCGAAGGGTCCGTGGCGACTTCCAGCGGCACTCGGCTCAGCGCCGTGAGCCGATCGAGAATCTCCTGAATGGCGACCGCGCGGCCACTGCCGAGGTTGTAGACCGCGCCGTCCTCACCTGCTTCGACCGCGAGCCGGTAGGCGCGAACGATGTCCCGCACGTCCGTAAAGTCGCGTTTAGCCGACAGATTGCCGACCAGGATCTCCGGCCGCTGAATGCCGGCCTCGATCTCGGCCACTTGCCGCGCGAAACTGGACGCCACGAATTGGTCGCCCTGGCCGGGGCCGATGTGGTTGAACGGGCGAACGCGGATGACGTGGAGTCCGTAGGCGACCCAATACTGGTAGCCGAGCAGGTCCTGAGTAGCCTTGCTCACGGCATAGGGACTCTCTGGCTGGAGCTCCGCCCCTTCGTCGATTGGCGACCCATTCCGTGGCCTGCCGTACACCTCGGCCGAGCTAACCAGCAGGACGCGGGCGGCAGGAGCCGCCTGCCGCACGGCATCGAGCAGATTGACGACCGTCGCTGCATTGTTGTCCAGCACGCGCAGCGGCTCAGCAAACGACTCGGCAACTGAGGACAAGGCGGCGAGGTGGTAGATATGATCCGGTTCCACCGCGGCGATGACGCGGCCAATCGCATCCGGCATGACGAGGTCCGCGCGCTCCAAGCGCACGTTGGCCGCGACAATATCCGCGGCCAACCGTTCCCCGGCGTGGCGCACGACCGCGGTCACCTCGTCGCCCTGCTTAAGCAGGTGGCGAATGAGGTGGTGGCCGACGAAGCCGCCGGCGCCGGTTACAAGAGCGCGCACCGGATCAGGAACGAGCGCGACCGCCCGCTAATGCACTGCCGCAGCGCTGAGGCCTGCCGCGGCGCGGAGTGCATCCGCCTTGTCGACGACCTCCCATGGCGCATCGATGTCCATGCGGCCGAAGTGCCCGTAGGCGGCCGTTGCCTTGTAGATCGGTCGGCGCAGACGAAGGTCCTGGAGGATTCGCGACGGCCGCAGATCGAAGTGCTCGCGCACCAGCCGGTCGATCAGCCCCTCGTCGACGTGATTGGTATTGAATGTCTCGACCATGATCGAGACCGGCTTCGCCACGCCAATCGCATACGCCAGTTGGATCTCGACGCGGTCCGCCAGGCCCGCGGCCACTACGTTCTTCGCGACGTAGCGCGCCGCGTACGCGGCGCTCCGATCCACCTTGGTCGGGTCCTTGCCGCTGAAGGCGCCGCCGCCGTGCCGTGCCATGCCACCGTAGGTGTCGACGATGATCTTGCGCCCCGTCAGGCCCGCATCGCCCATTGGCCCACCAACGACGAAGCGGCCCGTGGGGTTCACGAGGAAGCGGGTATCGCCGAGCATGCTCTCGGGGATCATCGGCTTGATCACCGTTTCGATGATTTCCCGCTGAATCTGCTCGCGCTCCACGTCGGGCGAGTGCTGCGTCGAGATGACGACGGTGTCGATGCGCACCGGCTTGCCGAAGTTGTATTCAATTGTCACCTGCGATTTGCCATCGGGGCGCACCCACGGGAGAATCCCCAGCTTCCGCACCTCGGCGAGCCGGCGCGTCAACCGGTGGGCAAGCGCGATCGGCATCGGCATGAACTCCGGCGTCTCGTTGCACGCGAAGCCAATCATCATGCCCTGATCGCCGGCGCCAAGCTCGTCGCCCTCGTCCGATTCACGCCCAACCTTGGTCTCGAGCGCAGCATTGACGCCCATCGCAATGTCTGGCGACTGCTTCTTGAGCGAGAGGACGATGCCGCACGTGGCGCCATCAATGCCATAGTCTGCCGACGTGTAGCCGGCGTCGAGAATCGCCTTGCGAATCACGTCCTGGAAATCGACCTGGGCGGTCGTCGTGATCTCGCCCATAACCGCCATGAGCCCGGTGGTCGTCGCGCTCTCGCATGCCACCCGGCCGAATGGATCCTGCGCGAGAATCGCATCGAGAACGGCGTCTGAGACCTGATCGCACAACTTGTCGGGATGTCCCTCCGTCACCGACTCCGACGTGAAGAGCAGGCTCGGGGAGTTCGTAAAGGTCGTCACGGTTTCATCTCCTTGGAATCACGGAAGATCTGCAACTCGACGTGCGGGAGGGCTCGCGGAGCGCGAGCCCGATTTGGTGAATTAGCCGTCAACAACTGGCTTCTATCGGCGGGAAATGCATGGTGGGCAGTATTCCAGCGCTACGACGAGAGGATGGGCTCATCGACGAACTGCGTAAGCTTACGAAATGTTGCGTAACGATCCAAAACCTCCTGGTTGGTCAGCCGCTCTAGCCGGCGAGTGCTGAAATCCTCAACCGTGAACGACGCGATCGCCGACCCGTGAATAATCGCCCGGCGCAGCGCCTCGGGCGAGGAATCGTCGCGGCTTGCCAGGTAGCCAATAAAGCCGCCTGCGAACGAGTCGCCGGCCCCTGTAGGGTCGCGCACTTCCTCCTGTGGATACGCTGGCGCGACGAACACGCCGTCATCCCGGCTGATCAGCAAGGCGCCGTGCTCGCCCTTTTTCACCACGACCGCCCGCGGTCCCAGATCGAGAATCGACCGTGCCCCGGCGATGAGGTTCGGTGAACCGGTGTACTGGCGGATCTCGCCGTCATTCAGCAGCACGATATCCGACCCGCGCATAACCTCGGTCAGCGTCGACTTGCTCGTGTCGATCCACAGGTTCATGGAGTCCATCACGACTAACTTCGGCCGCTGCACCTGGCTGAGCACCTCGAGCTGCAATCCAGGATGGATGTTGGCGAGGAAAACGTATTGGGTCGCGCGGTAGTCCTCAGGGAGCTGCGGATGAAAGTCCGCGAAGACGTTGAGTTGCGTGTCGAGCGTCTCGGCCACGTGCATGTCGAACTGGTACTGGCCGGACCAGCGGAACGTCTTGCCTTCCGCCACCTGGAGGCCGCGCAGGTCGACGGTACGCGCCTCGAGCACCTGGCGATACGCCGCCGGGAAGTCTGTGCCCACGACCGCGACCACCTGCACGTCGGTGTAGGTGCTGGCGGCGATCGAGAAGTAAGAGGAAGTGCCACCGAGCACATCCTCGACGTAACCGAACGGGGTACGCAGCGTGTCCAGGCCCAGCGAGCCGACGACGAGAACGGTCAACGCACAACTCCTCATGCTTTTGGGCCGCGGCATGGCCAGGCTATCCGCCCGATGGCGGGTGGGTCTAACCGATGATCGCGCCGGCCAGCGTCGAGCCGCAGGCACACGTGCGTTCCGCGGGAATTGTCGGAATCAAACGATAGATCAACTCTTTGACCCGCTCGTTGTTCTCGTTGAAGACGCGAATCACGTCGTCCACAGTCACCGGCTTGATGTCGGCTACGCCCTCAAGCCCGACGTCGTAGTCGGTAATGAGCGAGATATTCAGGTAGCACATCTCGAGCTCACGGGCGAGTACGACCTCGGGATATTGGGTCATATTGATCACGTGCCAGCCCATGCTCGTGAACCAGCGGCTCTCGGCTCGCGTGCTGAATCGCGGCCCCTGGATCACCACGACCGTACCCTGCTCGTGGACGCGGACTCCGATCCCACGCGCAGCTCCGGCGGCGAGCGGGCGCAGTTGCTCGCAGTACGGATCCGCGGAGCTGATGTGGACGGTGACGGGCCCATCGTAGAACGTATCTTTGCGCGCCGACGTACGATCGACGAACTGATCGCAGAGCACGAAATCGCCGGGATGAATGTCCGGCTGGAGGCTGCCCACCGCGCTGGGAGCGATGATCCGGCTGACGCCGAGGCTCCACATTGCCCACACATTGGCGCGATAGTTCACGGCGTGCGCCGGATGACGGTGACCCGTACCGTGCCGCGGCATGAATGCCACGCGCCGGCCCCCGATCGCTCCAACGGAGATGCTGTCGCTGGCGGGGCCATAGGGCGTGTTTACGCTGCGCTCGACCGGGTTCTCGAGCAAGCTGTAGAACCCCGACCCGCCGAAGACGCCGATGTCCGCCACGGCCTCACGCTCGTGCATCAGCACCTCCGATCGTCGAAATGTGAATCAGCCGCGATTCGAACTGGCGCGCCGCCCCAGGCAGCGTAGCCGTGAACCTGGTGGACCTAATCAACCGTGCCATCACGCGCCGCGCGCACCGCGGCGGCGAGCGCAGCTTCATATGGCGCGCGCAGGACACCAGTCTCGGTCACGATCGCCGACACGAGGCGCGCAGGCGTGACGTCAAATGCCGGGTGCCGCGCGGCTGCGCCCTGCGGTGCGACCCTCACGCCGCCGAAAGCAAGCACCTCCGCCGGGTCGCGCTCCTCAATCGGGATCTCGGCGCCAGTCTCGATGTTGAGATCGATCGTGGAGGTCGGCGCCGCCACGTAGAATGGCAAATCGTGAGCGCTGGCGAGCACGGCAACTGTGTAGGTACCGATCTTGTTCGCTACGTCGCCGGATGCCGCAATGCGGTCGGCGCCGACGATGCAGGCATCGATCTCGCCCCTCGCCATGAGGTGACCAGCCATGTTGTCGGTGATGATGGTGTACGGGATCCCTTCCTCCGCCAGCTCCCACGCCGTCAGGCGTGAGCCCTGGAGGAAAGGTCGGGTCTCGTCCACGAATACATGCAGCCGCTTGCCACTGCGGTGCGCAGAGCGGATCACGCCGAGCGCAGTGCCCCATCCGACAGTAGCCAGCGCGCCAGCGTTGCAGTGCGTCAGAATTCGGATCCCGTCAGGCAGCAGCGTGGCGCCATGTTCACCCATTCGCTGGTTGATCTCGACATCTGCCTCGGCCAGCCGCTCCGCAGTCGTCCACAACGCCTCGCGCACAGCATCCACATCGCTCGCTGCGAGGGAAACCATCGTACGCTGAGCTTGCTCGACACCCCAGAAGAGGTTGACTGCGGTCGGGCGGGTCGCGCGAATCGCAGCCGCCACCTGGTCCATGTACCCCGCAAACGTGGCCGGGTCGTCGGGTGCTTGTGCCGCGCCCAGGGCCATCGCATATACCGCCGCCACACCGAGCGCCGGGGCCCCGCGGATCTGCATCGAACAGATCGCCGCGCAAAGCTGCGCGGCGGTCGCGCAGGTGACGGTGACGACCTCGAGCGGGAGACGGGTCTGATCGATGAGGCGGATGGCAGAGCCATCCCGTTCAATCGTGCGCAACGGAACCCCGGCATGAAAAACCCTCTCTGGACGAGAGGGCGCGACGGGCCGAGTATAGCAAAGCGGGGACCCAGGCCAAGGCATGGGCGCGCTAATAACTGATGACGCTGATTACCTTGCCGTCCTCCATCTGTGAGCGACCGCCAAGCTCGGTCAACTCGATGAGGAATGCTGTGCCGGCCACGACGCCGCCGATCTGCTCTACCAATTTGACAGTCGCGTTGACCGTGCCGCCGGTGGCCAACAGGTCGTCCACGATCAGCACCCGTTGGCCAGGATGGATCGCATCGCGATGCATCTCGAGCGTGTTGGAGCCGTACTCCAGATCATATTCAACCCGAATCGTATCACCCGGCAATCTGCCGAGCTTTCGAACCGGCACGAATCCAATTCCCAGCTTGTACGCCAACGGAGCCGCGAAAATGAACCCACGCGACTCCATCCCCACGACCACGTCCACGTCGAGATCCGCAACGCGCGCCGCCATCTCGTCGATCGCTACGCGAAACGCCTCACCATCTTGAAGAAGCGTGGTAATGTCGCGAAAGAGGATGCCCTTGATCGGGAAGTCCGGCACGTCACGGATCTTCGCGGCAAGATCGATCATTCGGCTCGCTCCTGGGCGTGCTTGTGGCGCGGCTATTCTAGCGCCGCCGCACCGGCCGGATCACGTACCTGCGCGATTCGTTCGCGCAGTACTATGACGGTGCGTGTCAAGAGACACGCGAGGAAGCACGACTCGGCGAGGTGGAAGGATCTCGGCTGTTAGCTCCTCCCCTTAGAGGTGGTTATTGTGAAGCGCATCTTATTGGCGGGTGACGATGCGTCGCTCCGCGCACTCATACGTGCCACCCTGGGAACCCAGTTTGCGCTTTCGGAAGCGATCAACGGCGGTGAAGCGATCGCGCTTGCTCATCAACTGCGTCCCGACCTCCTCATACTCCAGGCGCATTTGCCGATCGTGGAGGGGTTCACTGTCTGTCGGGCGCTGCGCGCGAGCCCACTCACGCGCGACCTGCCGATCGTGATGATTGGCGAACGGGCAGGTGCGAAGCTGCGTCGCAACGGGATCGAGCTCGATGGGTACCTGCAGAAGCCGTTGATCCCCTCACAATTGCTTCGCCTCATCGGGCAAATTCTGCAGCCAGAGGGCAGTACTGCAGCCCCTTCGCCTCCAGCATCGGACCAGACGGCGATGCCTGCGGGTCCGGAGGACATCTCGCTTGATTTCGTGCAGACCCTCTCGTATGCCCGCGAATTGGGCACGCTGTACGAGTCGGCGCGCCGTCAGGCAGCGCGCTTCCGGCATCTGCTCGAGATTGGGCGGGACCTCGTCTCCGCGCGCGAGCTGGACGCTGTGCTCCTGAACGGGATGGAACAGGCGATCGCGTTCAGCCAGCACGAGAGTGGCAGCGTCCTCCTGCTGGAGGGCCCAGCAGGTCCCCTTGTGGTACGCGCTGCGGCCGGACCCTGGGCGGCCAAACCAGGGACCCGGATCGACGCGCTCGACCGCAGTATCGCGGGTCGCGCGCTCCGTGAGCGCAGGCCAATTGTCGTAGTGGGCCGTGGTGTGGAGCTCGGCATCGAGTGGAGAGACTACACAAAGGAGATTGCCTCCGCGATCTGCCTCCCGCTGCTCACTCCCGGCGGCGGGACCATCGGCGCGCTCGCCCTCAATAGCCTGGTCGAAGTCAGGAAGCTGGATGCGCATGACGTCGATGCCCTGGAGCTTCTTGCAGCGCTAATGGCCGCCTCTATTGAAAGCGCCCAACTCCACGAGCAGCTCCACGATCTGGTCGGCCGCCTCTTCGTCGCACAGGAGGAGGAACGGCGGCGCGTCGCGTACGATGTGCATGACGGGCTCGCGCAGATCGCTGCGAGCGCGCATCAACATCTGCAAGGGTTCGCGAGCCAGTACCATCCCCGTTCGCCGAAAGCGCGCACGGCGCTCAATCGCTCGGTGGAGCTGGCCCAGCTCACAGTGCGCGAGGCGCGCCGGGTCATCGCGGACCTGCGACCCACCGCGTTGGACGATTTCGGCCTGGCCACCGCCATTCGGCTGGAGGTTGAAGCGCTCCAGGCAAGTGGCTGGGAGATTCGCTTCGAGGAGGCACTCGGTGGGGAGCGGGTCCCTTCCGCCACTGAAACCGCACTCTTTCGGGTGACGCAAGAGGCGCTTTCCAATGTGCGCAAGCACGCCGGGGAAACTCCGGTGTACATCCGACTCGCCCGAGAGCATGAGGCTCTTCAGCTAGAGGTTCGTGACTGGGGACGAGGCTTCCACTCCGATCAGACGCCACAGCGCGCAGGCCCTGGAGACAATGTTGGGCTCGCCGGCATGCGGGAACGGATCTCCTCGCTGGGGGGCGACATCGCAATTGCGAGCGAGCTCGGGAAAGGCACCCGCATCATCGCGAACGTACCCATCTCATTCGTCCCGGGCCATGAGCCGCAACCGGCCAGCACCGTTCCGCTGGTGAGCAACGCGAGCCAGCCGGCATCGCACCGATCCGCTGCCACCCGAGCCCGGGAAGGGAGAGGCCATGCGAACTGAGCTCCAACCCCCGCGAACGAGCCAGCATGCCCGCGTGATCATCGCGGATGACCACGAGCTGGCACGGGCTGGCCTGCGAAGCATGCTCGAGCACGAGCGCAACCTCGAGATCGTCGGCGAGGCGTCAAATGGTCGCGAGGCGGTCGAGCTATGCGCTCGCACACAGCCGCAGCTTGTCTTGATGGATATGCGCATGCCGGAGGTGGATGGCCTCGCCGCCACACGCGCCATTAAAGACATCTGCCCGAGCGCAAGCGTGATCATCGTGACCATGCATGCCAATCCCGACTATCTCTTCGAAGCGATCAAGGCGGGTGCCGCCGGATACGTGTTGAAGGATGCGACGCAGCAAGAGCTGATTACGGCGGTACGGCGCGTGCTCCGCGGTGAAGCGCTCCTGAACTCGGAGCTTGCGACGCAGCTACTTCAGCGCCTCGCCCGGGAGACTGCGCGGCCTCTTTCAGGCATGCCGGAGCGGTTGACCCAACGGGAGCGAGAAGTGCTCAGGCTGCTGGCCCAGGGCATGACCAATAAGGAGATCGCCGCCGCGCTCTTCGTCAGCGTGGGCACGGTCAAAATTCACGTCGAGCACATCATTGCCAAGCTGGGCGTTTCCGATCGCACCCAGGCTGCGGTGCGCGCCGTGGAGCTTGGACTGCTCTCTGGGCCATTGGTCTGAAAACGATGCAACGGCACGCTGCCTGAGGGATGGGTGCGGGAATGATGGCTGCAGCAATCGCGGCACGGAGAATAGGTCGCATGGTGGATGCGCGACTGGCTGCCTGGCAGACGCCGGTCCTTCGGGGCTGCCTGCATACTCTCAGCCGGGCTAGAAGACGAGTCCTCCGCGGGAGATATTGCCCCATGGCGCACGCCGCTCGACTCGCACCCGCGTCCCCGGCACGCGATCGCACCCCAGGGTCACGCTGAACATGGCGACCGCATCACTCATCGGGCCGCCGCCGGAGTCAAAACCCGTCGCTCGTGACGTGTTGCTTAGCTCTGTTTCCGATGATGCCGTTCAGGTGCAGCAGGCGCTCACCTACGCGCGGGAGCTGAGCCAGCTCTACATCGAGTCGCGAGCGCAGCTCGCCGCTCTGCGCCGTTCGGCTCTCCACGACACCTTGACGGACCTGCCAAATGGGACGTTCGTCCAGGGGCGCCTCGAGGAGGAGATTGCGACTGATGGCGCTGTCGTGCCAGTCGCGGTCCTGGTGCTCGGACTCGACCGCTTCAAGCACATCAACGACACGCTCGGTCGGCACCACGGTGATACTGTGCTCCGCGAGGTGGCTGCGCGTCTCCTCGCCGCGATAGGCGACACCGCGACAATCGGCAGGCTTTGCGGTGATGAGTTCGTCGCACTCGTGCCGGCCGCAGACATCCAGGGCGCAACTCGGGCGGCGGAATCCGCTGTGCGCCACCTGCGCGAGCCACTCAGTATCGAGTCGATCGACGTCGACGTCGACGCATCGATTGGGATCGCACTCTATCCACTTCATGCGAATTCTGCCGACACGCTGCTCCGGCTCGCGAGTGTGGCGATGGACGCCGCCAAGTCATCAGGCGAGCGTATCGTCGTTTACGATCCTGCCATCGATATCCGCGGCGCCGATCAGCTCGCCCTGGCCGGCGACCTCCGCCGCGGCGTCGACCGTGGTGACCTCGTTTTGCATTACCAGCCGGTCATCGATTGTCGAACCGGCCGCACGACGAGTGTCGAAGCGCTGATTCGCTGGCGCCACCCCACCCGCGGGCTCCTCGCCCCGGATCGCTTCATCCCCCTCGCCGAGGAAACCGGCATCATTGGGCCGCTCACGCATTGGACCTTAGGCACCGCCCTCGAAACGCGCGAGGGTTGGCGGCGTGACGGCGCAACGGTGAGCATCGCCGTGAATCTCTCGGCGCGCAATCTATCGAGCGATCAATTCCCGGATCAAATTCTCGAGGCGCTCGAGCTGTCGGGAACGCCGCCTACGAGCCTCATCCTCGA
>JAXDLH010000291.1:0-4494 GCA_034666705.1 Chloroflexota bacterium | reverse complement strand
GGTGCCGGTGCCGTCGAGGACGCCGCCACCCATCGTGAACGCGAGGCCGCTGCCGCTCGTGAAGGCGCCGTCTACGTGCAACGCGCCGGCGTTCTGCGTAAAGCTGGGGCCTGTGCCACCGAGGGTGAGGGTCTTGCTGGCGGCGACGGTGAAAGTGCCAAAGTTGGTGTATGCACCCGTACCGAACGTAGTATCGGCGTTGATGCTCACTGTGCCCGCGTTGATGAGGTTGGCATTGATGATGCGAGCGCCGGCGCCGGTGGCCGCGGTAGTGATGGAGCCGGTATTGGTCAGCGTGCCCGAGCTCACGGTGAGGGTGACGTCAGCGCAGCCTCCCGGGTTGTCGTCGAGCACGATGGCGCCAGCATTGGTGAAGCCGCTGGCCGCGGTGAGGGTGGCGCCGCTGGTGATGCAGCCGATCCCCTGGACGAGCAGCGTCTGCACCCCCGTATTCCCGCTGGCGCCGAGCGTTACGCGGTTGGCACTCTGGCTGCCGTTGAGCGTGACCGTGTAGGTGCCGTCGACGGTGATGCACACGTCGTCGCTCCCGCCCGGCGCCAGGCCGCCGCTCCACTTCGTGCCGTCGGTCCACAACCCGGAGGTCGGGTTCAGCCAGCTCACCGTGCAGCCGACGGAGGTCGCAGTGGCCGTAGCGGTGGGGGACGGCGTGCTGGAGGCGGTCGCGGTCGCGGTGGACGTGGCGGTGCTCGTCGGCGTCGGCGTATTCGTCGCCGTGGCCGATGCCGTCGCGGTCGGTGACGTAGTGACCGTAGCCGTCGCGGTGCCCGTGGCGCTCGGCGTCAAGGTACTCGTTAGCGTAACGGTCGGCGTTGGGGTTGTCGTGGCGCTCGGGGGCGGTGTGTTGGTCGCCGTGGACGTCCGGGTGGCCGTGGCGGCCGGCGTTAACGTGGGCGTCCGGGTGAGAGTATAGGTTGGCGTACTGGTAATCGTGGGGGTTTGGGTTGGGCGACGGGTCGGCGTCGCGGTCCGGGTTGGCGTTGGCGTCGCGGTCCGCGTGGGGGCGAACAGGCTCCCCGCTAAGTCAACGAGGTACGGGCTGCCTCCGGCGTACGCCGCAACGCTGAGCTGGCCGGTCCCGTAGGTTATCTGGCTGATGGCACCGTTAACTCTGCTAAATGTCACAGTTACAGTGCACTGCCTGCCCGCGGCCAGCACCGGCGGACAGTCATTTGTCTGACCGAAAACTGGGGAGGTCGGGCATGAGCCCGCGGTGCCGCACCCCGTCGGCGGGTTGGTCCTGATCGCGATCCGGCCGAGCTGCACCGGGTCGCTCCCTCCATTGGAGACGGAAACGGTCGCGGCACCCCCCTGGAGGTCCAGCGAGCTGGGCAGGACGCGCAGGCGCTGGTCCGATCTGAATCCGCTGCCCGCGAGCGAGATCCGCTGCGGTGTCGTGGTGGAGCCATCGTCGATGAATAGGGTCGCCCCCGCGGGGCCAGCTGTAGTAGGAGAGAAGGAGACGGTGATCTGGCAGCGCGACCCGCGCGGCAGCCGACCTCCACACGTGGTGCCGTTCGCATCGATCCGGAACACACCGTTGCCCTCGATCCAGAGGTCATCGACCTCCCCATTGACCTGGGCGGGCGCCGCGACGGTCAGGCTCTGCGAGGTCGTCGCGCCCACCTCAATGCTGCTGAACGTCAGATAGTTCGGGCTGGCATAGAGGAACGGCGTCCCGCCTTTGCCCTGAAGCGTCGCCGTAAAGGTGGCGCCGGACCAGACGTCACGCAGCGTGAGCGTGCTGGTGCGAGTGCCGAGCGCGGTTGGCCGGAACTCGACCGAGAGGGTGCAGCTGTCCCCTGGCGGCAGGTCGGTCGGACTGTTGTCGAAATGGGCAATACAGGTCCCGAGGTCGTTCTGTGGGAACGAGAATGCGCCAGTGTCTAACGTCGCGGTGTCGCGCGGCTCGAATCTGATGAATGTCGTGTTGCCGGTGTTAGTAATCCTGATGAGTTGGTTGTGCGTGCTGCCAACGTCGGCCGTCCCGAAATCCGTCGCGTCAACGCGCACCGCGGGCGCCGCGGCGACGCCATTACCGCGCAGGCCGAGGGTAACAGGGTGCGGATCGGACACCCGGTTCGTCTCGAGATCATAGGCGCTGATAGTCCAGCTGCCGGTGCGGCGGTTCCGCCCCTGCGGAGAGAATGCCAGGTCAACGGACTGGCTCTGGCCGGGCTGGAGATCGCCATCCACTTCGCGGGCGCCATTGACGCCGACGTCGCTGCTCTCGACGAAGAAGTCGGTCTCGCAGAGGCAGTGCGGCAATCCATCGCCCAGCCAGAGGATGTGCTTTGAGGAGCGATTCGTCACCGTGACGTGCATCACCCGATAGTCGGGAGCGCTCATAGGCGCGTCGCCGAAATCGAGACTGGTGGGGTCGACGGCGAGCTTGGAGATCTGCACCGCCGTTAGGGCGACGTTGCGCTCGCCAATCGAGGTGTCGAGGGAGAGGTCGGCACGCTTCGTGCCGAGCGCGCCGCTGGCGGCGTAATGCACACCGATCGTGCAGGTGGCACCTGCATCCAACGTGAACCCCTGGCATCCAGCATCCTTGCGGTAGCCCTGGTTGATATCCGGTTCGACGATGGCGACGTTGGCGATGACCACCTGCGTGTCGCCGGTGTTTGTGAGCGTCACGTTCTGCACGGCGCTCTGCTCGGCATCCACGACCTGACCGAAATCGAGCGAGGTGGGGTTGACGGCGAGGCCGACCCGCAACGATCGCAAGGTGCCGCGTAGCGCGATGCTGTGTGGGCTGCCAGTTGCGTTGCTGCTGATGCGCAGGGTGCCGCTGCGGGCACCCGCATTGTCACCCTGGAAGCTCACGAGCAGGAAGCAGCTCGTGCCGGGCGCGGTGTCGCGGATGGTGCAGCCGGTGGCGTCCACTGAGAACGCCGCGTCGCCGTCGACGTGCACGTCGGTCAGGTGCAGCGGCGCGGTAGCGCTCAAGGCGTTGGCCAGGCGGACGGTGTGGACCGTAGCCAGCGGGCCGGAGGTATGCGTGCCGAAATCGATCGAGGCTGGCAGCGACCCCAAGCTGGCGCGGCCGACGCCCGTCCCGTGGAGATGCACCTCCCGGGGCGGGATCCCGGCGTTCGACTCGACGGCAATGATCGCCGTGTAGTCGAGCGACACCGCATTGATTTGCGGCCTGAAGGTGATCGTGAGGGCGCACGAGCTGCCCGGTGTCAGCGCGCCGGGCGGCGGCGGGCAATTGTGCTGCAGGTCGAAATTCACCGGATCACTGAGGACGAAGGGCAGGGCGAAGATGAGATTCGCATTACCGCTGTTCCGGAGCGTGACACGCTTCGTCGCGGTACCGCGCACGGCAATCGTGCCGAAATCCACCGGCTCGGAAACCACGTCGAGCGTGGGGTGAGCGTTCAGGTTGAAGGTGATCCCGCCAGGCAGGTTGATCGCGTCTGGTCGCCCCGCCTCGGAGAGGATGATGGAGGTTGGGGTGGGCGGTGTAAGCCCGGTGCCGGAGAAGCCGACGCGCTGTGGGCTGTTATCAGCGGTGAGGCTATTGACCGTGAGGGTCGACCCGCGCGCGCCGATTCCAGTGGGATGAAACCGGAAGTACAGGGTGCAGGAGGACCCGGCCGGCAGGATCGGGAGGCAGTCGCCACCGGACGGTGGGAACTCGAGCGCGTTGTCCCATGGCCAAACGAGGTCCATGGCGGCGTTGCCCGAGTTCGTGACCGTAACAGATTGCTGGACGCTACTGGTCGCGCCCTGGTTGACGCTGCCAAACGCGAGACTCGACGTGTTGAGCGAGATGTGACCCATGGGTAGTGGGTTACCGGACCCGACGAGCGAGACGCGCTGCGGACTGTCGGACGCGGTGTCGTGAATGATCAGGCGAGCGCGTCGCTCACCGGGCAGGACCGGGTGAAAGTTGAAGGAGATCGTACAGGTGCGCCCTGCAAAGAGCGCTGGGAGGCAATCCCAGCCGGCAATCGTGAAGTCGGCGACGTCACCATCCATGGTGAACGGGGTGAGGTCGAAGTAGAGCGTGCTGTTCCCACTATTGGTAATGCGCACCGTCTGCGAGTCACTCCAGCTGCCGATGTCGCGCGCATCGAAGGAGAGCTGGTCCGATGGGACGAGGCTGACAGCTGGTGCGAAGCGCGGCTGCTGGAGCTCGGCGCCCTCGGCGACCAGCGCACCCGCGAGCGGCGACGGAGCCGGCTGCGAGAGATCGGCGGGCGCTAGGAAGGAAAAGAGCAGGGCAAGCAGCGCCGCACGAAGGCTCAGCGCGGCTATACGGGAGCGCAATCGCGAGGCAGGACCCGACTGACCGCTCACGCGAGGCAGCTCGGGCCTGCGGCGCCGCCGGTTGACATGTGGCTCCCTGTTGGGTGGATCCATCGATGAGACCACCGCGCGGATGAGAGTGCAAGTGTAACGGCATGTGACTCCAGTGTAAAGCGCAATTCACGCTTGCGGTGCCCCACTTTGTGTCACGAGGAG
>JAXDLH010000290.1:0-11916 GCA_034666705.1 Chloroflexota bacterium | reverse complement strand
CCGAGCGCGACCAGGTGACCCCGACGCCACCGACCACGTTCATCAAGGGCCCAGGCACAGTGAGTCTGTGCGGAATTGTCTCGGCGCTCGTCGCGCCCGTCATACCGTTCGGCTATGGTGTGATCGCGATCGACGGCCAGGGCGTTATTTTGACGCCGACGTCGTCCATCGGATCGCTCCGGTTCGGCCAATTGGCTTCGATCACCGGCAGCGTCGATAGCCTCAGCGTGCTGTCGGCAACAGGCCAGGCGGTGCCGGTCAATAGCTGCGCGACACTGACGACGCCGCTCGCGGCGGCGCAGTCGAACTCGTCCAGCATCGTCTCCGCGCCGGGCAGCACGCAGCCGGCGGCAGGCGGTAACCAGACCCAGCCCGCCACGCTCGCTGGGAGCGGCAGCACGACGACCACGACTGGTGCCGCGGCCACCGGTGGCACAACCGGAACGACCACGACCACGGGTACTGGCGGAAGCACAACCACCACCGCCCCGTCGACACCGGCTCCGTCGGCGCCGGCAACTGCCCCGCGCACGTCGACTCCAGGCTACTAACGAGTCAACCAGCAGTTCGATTGCACTGCAAAGCACGAGGCCCCGGGAAACCGGGGCCTCGCACTGTGTGTTGGGCGGTGGCGACGATTTGACGGAGGCAATGATCGTCGACCTGCCCCGCCAGCATGCTACGCTGGCGCTTCGGTGAGGGTCGCCCGCAGCTCGAGTCGCTCGCCGTAACGGAGCACACTCACCACGACTGTCGTGCCCACCGGCGCGCGAGTCATCAGGCGGTGAACGTCGTCAACCGTGGTGGTGGGCAGTCCATCGACCGCGACGATCGTGTCGCCGGCGCGCACCCCAGCCACCTCGGCCGGGCTGCCTGGCGTAACCTGCTGGACGCCGATGCCACTGCGGACGGCGATGCCGAGCTCGCGGGCCACCCGGGCGTGGATCGGCCGCGCTTCGCCCGTGATCCCCAGGTACGCCCGCTGGATCCGACCGTCTTTGATGAGCAAACCGGCGACCCAGCGCGCGGTGTTGACGGGTACCGCGAAGCAGATGCCCTGCGCGCCCTGGATGATTGCCGTGTTGATGCCGACCACCCGGCCGCGAGAGTCGACGAGCGGCCCGCCGGAGCTCCCCGGGTTGAGGGCCGCGTCGGTCTGGATGACGTTCTCGATCAGGCGGCCGCCCTGGCTGCGCAGCGAGCGGCCGAGCGCGGACACGACGCCGGCGGTCACCGTCGCCTGATAGCCAAGCGGGTTGCCGATGGCGATCACCATCTGGCCGACACGCAGCCGTGCTGAGTCGCCGAACTCGGCGCTCGGCAGGCCGCTCACCTGCGCCCGGACCACGGCGAGGTCGGAGGCCGGATCGTCGCCAACCAACGTAGCAGGAACGACGCGCCCGTCGGCGAAGGTCACCTCGAGCCGCGTGCCCTCGTGCACCACGTGACTGTTGGTCAGGATGTACCCGTCGGGCGCGAGGATCACGCCGGAGCCTGCCGCCGGGGCCTCGAGGCTGCGCGGGCCTTGCGGCGTCCGCACCTGCGCGGTGCGCATCACGGAGATGTTGACCACGGCCGGGCTTACGCGCTCGGCCACCGTGATCACGGCTTGCGAGTATGCGTCGAGGATCTCCTCAGCCGCGTCCTCGGTCATTGGGGTCGTGCCCGTCGTGTCGTCGACGCCGAGCCCCGCTACGCGCATCAGCGCAATATCAAATGCCATCGTTGCCTTCCGGAAGAGAATTGTTCCCTAGCCGGAACGCAAGCAGCCTTACTGCAATTCCTGGAGTCACAGTATGCGTGCCTGGTCTGGCTGGGCAGCCGTCACCCGTGGATTCAGGCGGTCGCGAGTGTCCCTGCGGCCCGGCCCGCCACCTCGGCGAGCGTGTGCTGGTCGAGGATGGCCAGCACCGCAGCCTCGGTGTCGTCGATGATCCCGCTGAGGGCGGACCGCACCCCGGCGCCGATGGGGCAATCGAGCTCGATCTCCGCCGCGCTCGGCGCGAGCGGTCCGCCCTCTTGCAGGGCGCGGTAGACCTCGCCGAGGCTGACCTGATCGGCGGCCCGGGCCAGTCGGTACCCACCATGGCGGCCCTCGCGCGCTTCGACGATGTGCGCGCGGACCAGCAGGGCCATGACTCGCCGCAGGTAGACGGCGTGCGCATTGATGCGCTCGGCAAGCGTGCTGCTGGGGCAGACCTCCTTGTCGGAGCAGGCCAGCAGCACGAGCCCGTGAATGGCCAAAGAGAACCAGCCAGGGTTGACCAAGCTCATCGTGCCCTCCGCCTCGGCCAGCGCTGGGCATCGCGCGCCGTTGCGGTCATTGTGCGGCCGGGACAATTTCTGCGCCAGTCGCGGGCGAGACCGTCTCGGCCGTCGTCGAGGTACCGGATCCCGTGTGCGCAGTGCTGGTTGACCGGCCCGGCGAGGGTGCCTAAGATTGAGGCGCGCCAGGAGAGAGCGGCGCAATACGCGGGCCTTGAGGAGACGCATGCGCGACGCGATGCGGAACCCCGCCGCCGCTGATCCCCCCGGGGACCAGGCCGCTCCGGCGCCACTCGTCAGTCTGTCGGGCTTGCGCGAGGTCGTCGAGGCCTTCGGCCGGGCGCAAGCGCTCGAAGACTTCTCTCGCAGTGCCCTCGATGCCCTGCTGCGCCTCCCCGGCGTGGAGCGCGCCGCGATCCTCCTGCGCGACCCGCAGGGGGTCATGCGCTTCTCCGCCTGGCACCACCTGTCCGATGCCTATCGCAATGCAACCGAAGGGTTCTCACCCTGGGCGGCCGACGACCCCGCGCCGCAGCCGCTCGTCGTGCCGGACGTCGATGCCGAGCCGCGCCTCGCGGCGCACCACGCCACGATTCGCGCCGAGGGGATTCGCAGCCTCGCCTTCGTGCCGCTGGTGGCGGCCAATGAGCTGCTCGGACGATTTATGCTCTATGGAAGCGAGCCGGGAACCTTCGGCGAGGCCGAGGTGATGCTGGCCGAGTTGATCGCGGGCTATATGGCGCCCGCAATCGACCGTGCCCGCGTCGAGGCGCGGCGCATCGCCCTGTTGGAGAAGCTGCCCACTGGCGTGCTCGTCGCCGAGGTGCCGAGCGGGCGGATTACGATCCGCAACGAGGCGGCCGATCGACTGCTCGGGGCGTCGCCGGCCGGCTCGCTCACCGCCGCCTCGTCATTCCAGGCGCTGCATCCAGATGGCCGCCCCTATATGCCCGAAGAGTGGCCGCTGGCGCGGGCGAGTGCGCTGGGCGAGGTCGTCGTCGACGAGGAGTTGGTCCTCCGACGCGCTGACGGCGAACGGCGGACGCTGCTCGTAAGCGCCGCGCCGGTACACGACCCGACCGGGCGCGTCATGGCCGCGGCGGCGACGTTCCACGACGTGACCGAGCTGCGGGAGGCTGAGGCACAACAGCGGGCGCAAGCGCGGGTGCTCGCGCAGCTCGTCGAGCGGACGGCGCGGCTGCAGGCATTGACGGCGCGCCTATCCCAATCGCTGAGCGCGGCTGAGTGGGCCGAGGCCGCGGTGCGGGAGGCGATGGCGGCGTTGGGCGCGGCGCGCGGGCTGGTGCAGCTCGTCAGCACGGATGGCGCGGCGCTGGAAACCATCGCCGTCGCCGACTACGGTGAGGAGATCGAGCGGTGGGCGCGCATCCCGCTCGACGCGTCGCTGCCGGGGCCGGATGCCGTGCGCGCCCGCGATCTGGTGTGCATCGGCAACCGGGCCGAACTGGCGGCGCGCTACCCGACCGTCGCGCACGCGACGCGCCCGGATACCCAGGCCTGGGCGTGCATTCCGCTCGTCGCCGACGAGCGCGCCATTGGCGGGATGACGCTGACCTTCGCGGAGCCGCAAGACTTTACTACTGACGATCGCGCCTTCATGCTCGCCGTCGCCCGCCAGTGCGCCCAGGCGCTGGTGCGCGCGCAGCTTTACGAGGATTCGCAACGGGCCATCCGCGCGCGCGACGAGTTCCTCTCGATTGCGTCGCACGAGCTCCGCAATCCGGTCGCCGGCATTGCCGCCACGGCTCAGCTCCTGCGCCGGCTGCAGCAGCGCGGGCCGGTGGACCCGACGCGACTGGATCGCTACGTGGGGTTGATCGAGCACGGGAGCAAGCGGCTCGCGAGTCTGACCGACGACCTGCTCGACGTGGCGCGGCTGCAGCGCGGCGAGCTCCCGCTGCGCCTGCAGCCGGTCGACCTGACTGCCCTGGTACGCCTTACCGCATCGCTGCAGGACGACGACCCGCTCCATGACGTGCTCGTCGACCTCACCCTCGAGCCCTGCTGGGTGGTGGCAGACCCGGACCGGCTCGGGCAGATCGTAACGAACCTGCTCGACAACGCCCGGAAATACAGCCCCGCCGGTGGTCCAATCCACATCCGATTGGCGGCCGACGCGGGCGGTGTGACGCTGGAGGTGCGCGACGGGGGTGTGGGGCTGCCGCCGGACGAGACGGAGCGAATCTTCGAGCCGTTCGGCCGGGCGAGCAATGCGGCTCGGCAAAACATCCCTGGCCTGGGGCTCGGCCTGTACATCTGTCGGCGCATCGCGGAGCAGCATGGTGGCCAGCTCACGGCGGCAAGCGCCGGGGAGGGGCAAGGGACGACGGTGACGTTGTGGCTGCCGCGAGAGCAGGGAGCGACGGATGATGGCCGGGGATGAGACCGTGCGTCCTCGGGTGCTGTTGATCGAGGACGACGAGGCGATCGGCCAGGTGCTGATGGATCTGCTGGCCGACGAAGGCTTTGCGGTGCGCTGGGCGCGGCACGGGCGCGAGGGACTGGACGTGCTGGCACGCTGGCTGCCGCGCGTGATCCTGCTGGATCTCATGATGCCGGTCATGGATGGCTGGGCATTCCGGGCGGCGCAGCGCGCGCTGGCGGGCCCTGAGGCGCAGGTGCCAGTCGTGGTGCTCTCCGGCGCGCACGAAGCCCGGGCGCGGGCCGCCAGCCTGGACGCGGCGGCGGTGGTGACCAAGCCGTTCGACCTGGATGACCTCCTGGCCACGGTGCACGCCGCGCTCGCCGTCTCCCCGAAGGCGTGATGCGCCGCTTTGCAGTCGTACACCTCCGGCGCCCCTATACTTCACGACTTTGCGCTGACCCCGGCCGGTGCGTTGCTCCGGGCGGACCATCCGCAGACGCAATCGCTCGCAGCTTCATGACCGCCCCGGCTACCCTCGCTCGCGCTGGGGGCCGCCGCGTTGGGTGGCCAGGCTGGCCTGCTCGAGCGCGAAGTTGAGGGCGAAGTAGAGCAGCCCGATCACGTAGAGCGTCTCCATCGGGTTGTGGAAGCCCTGGTAGATGATCACGCCGCGCTGCAGAAGCTCGACCATGCTGATCTGCGAGCCGAGCGAAGTGTCCTTGACCAGCGTGGTGAACTGGGCGAGCAGCGACGGCAGCGTGCCCCGGAACGTCTGCGGGAAGATCACGTAGCGCATCGCCTGCCAGTGGCTCAGGCCGAGCGAGCGGGCCGCCTCCATCTGGCCGCGATCCAGCGCCAGAATGCCGGCGCGGAGCGTCTCCGCGTTGATCGTCGAGGTGTAGACCATCAGCGCGAGGGTGAGCGCGATGGTCTCCCGCCCGAGGCCGAATGGGACGTCGCGCGGCATACTGAGGAACACGTAGAAGATCAGCAGCAGCAGCGGCACCGCGCGGATCCCTTCGACGACGGCGATCGCGGGGTAGCGGAGCCAGGGCTGTGTGGACAGGCGGCCGAGGGCGAGGACGGCCGCGATGGGCAGACTGGCCACGATCGCCACAGTCGAGACGACGAGCACCGTGAGCACGCCGGCGCCGATGAACTGCCAGATCGCCACCTCGGTGAAGATGGCGAAGTTGCGCGGGTCCATGCGGAAGGCGATGGGGAGCAAGACGAGCAGGATCGCCACGCCGAGCAGGCTCTGCTGCCGGCTGCTGAGGCGCACGCCACGCACCCGGGGCGCAGCACGAAGCGCGGCCAGCGTCGCCATTCGTCAGCGCTGCCCGAACCGGGCGACGGAGAAGCGCGCCTCGAGGTGGTTGACGAGCACGCCGAGCGGGATGGTGATGATCAGGTACATCAGGCCGGTGATGAGGAGCACGTTCGGATTGAAGGTCCGCGCCTCCACGATCTTCGACTGGTAGAGCAACTCGGGCACGGCGACGGTGCTGGCGAGCGCCGTGTTCTTCGTGAGCGCGACGAATACGGACCCGAGCGGCGGGATGATCGCCGCGAACGCCTGGGGCAGCAGCACGTAGCGCATGGTGAGCGCCCAGCTCATGCCGAGCGAGCGGGCCGCCTCCAGTTGTCCGCGGCTCAACGACTCCAGCCCAGCCCGCACTACCTCCGCGACGTAGGCTGCGGTGTAGACCGCGAGGCCGACGAGCCCCGTCTCGAAGAAGCCGAGGCGGATCGCGAGCGGGCTGGCGGGCAGACCGTTGAGGATGAAGAACAGAATGATGAGCAGCGGGATGTTGCGGAAGAAGACGACGTACCCCTCCGCAAACACCGCCACGGGGCGCAGCGGCGCCGCCCGCATGATGCCAATCACCGTGCCGAGCACGAGGCTGATGAGGATGGAGAGGATGGAGAGCTTGAGCGTCTCGAGCAGCCCCAGCCAGAGGAGCGTCAGATCCACGGCGCTCCTCGGCCGGTCATTGCCCGGAGGACGCCAGTTCTGGAATCCGGAGCCGCCGCCCTGAAGGGCCGGCCTGAGATAGACCTCCAAGCCCGCGCTTCAGGGCGGCAACTGAGGGCCATTGCTGGCAACCGCTCCGCGCCGTGCGCTCCGCCTACGCGCCGGTCGGCGTCATCTTATAGACGTCACGCCAGTCCACCGGCGGTACATCTTTTGGAACGGCCACGCCGGGCAGGTTCTTCTCGTAGATCTTCTTCCACTCGCCGGAAGCCTTGACCTTCTGGATCGCGGCATCGATGGCCGTCAGCAGCTCCGCGTTGCCCTTGGCGAGGCCGCCCGCATAGGGCTCGATCGTGAACTGGCCGCCGACGACCTTGTACTTGTCCGGGGCGTCCTTCGCGAGACCGATGAGGATGATGTCGTCGGTGCTGACCGCTTCAGCCCGGCTGGTATCCAGCGCCTGGAGGCACTCGGAGTAAGTATCGAAGAGGATCAACTGGGCTGCCGGCGCCTTCTGGCGGATGTTCTGCTCGGAGGTCGAGCCGGTGGCCGAGCACACCGTTTTGCCGCCAACATCCTTGAGGCCCGTGATGGTCGAGTCCTTCTTCACCAGCAGCGATTGGCCGGCGATGTAGTACGCATCGGTGAAGTCGATCTGCTGGGCGCGCTCCTCATTGGCGGTCATAGTGGAGAGGATCTGGTCGGCCTGTCCGCTGGCGAGGAAGGGGTTGCGGTCGGCCGACTTGGCCTGCACGAACTCCGCCTTGGACTCGTTGCCCAGCACCTCGCGGGCGATCGCCTTGCCGAGGTCGACGTCGAAGCCCTCGAGCTGGTTGTTGCGGGGGTTGAGGTAGCCGAAGGTCGGCACGTCGTACTTGACGCCGATCACGAGCTTGCCCCGATCCTGCACCTTGCGCAGGCCGGTGCCAGCGGGCGCTTGGGCCACGCCCCCGGAGGATGAGCCTGTCGGCGGCGCGCACGCCGCGCACGCCACGAGGCTGACCGCGAGCAAAACGAGTAGTCGCCTTCGCATCATTACTCCTGAATCTGCGCCCAGGGCCATCCGAGCCAATCTGGACCGCCTAGTGGGTCAGGATCTTGCCAAGAAATGCGCGAGTGCGATCCTCCTTCGGGTTCGTGAAGAATTCAGCCGGTGGGCCCTGCTCCACAATCGCCCCCTGGTCCATGAACACGATGTTGCTGGCAACCTGGCGGGCAAAACCCATCTCGTGGGTCACGCATAGCATGGTCATCTTATCATCGCGTGCGAGCTCGGTCATCACGTCCAGTACTTCCTGGATCATCTCCGGATCGAGCGCCGAGGTGGGCTCGTCGAACAGCATGACCTTGGGATGCATGGCGAGGGCACGGGCGATGGCCACCCGCTGCTGTTGACCGCCGGAGAGCTGCGCCGGATAGGCATCACCTTTGTCCGGGATCCCCACGCGGGCGAGCAACTCGCGGCCGAGCCGCTCCGCCTCAGCCCGGGGCATCCCCTTGACCCGCATCGGCGCGAGGGTGATGTTGCCCAGCGCCGTGAGGTGTGGGAAGAGGTTGAACTGCTGGAACACCATGCCGATCTGCTGGCGCAGGCGGTTCACGTCCGTGGCGCCGTCGTGAACCGATACGCCGTCGACGACGATCTGGCCGGACTGGATCGTCTCCAGGCGGTTCACGCAGCGGATGAGGGTCGACTTGCCGGCGCCGCTGGGTCCCGCGATCACGACGACCGCGCCGGTCTCAACCTCGAGACTGACGTCGTCGAGCACCTGGACTGAGCCGAACCACTTGTTGACGGCCTGGATGCTCACCATCGCCACGCGGTGCGCCTCCCCGCTCTGCGCGCATCATAGCCGTATTCCACGTGCCTGCGAGGCGTCGCCGAGTGCAAGCCAGCCCCGGACCGGCGAGCTCGCGGCTGTGACGGGGTTGCGATGCCGGAGCCCCAGCACTATCGAACGCACGTTCGTACAATTGAGTTGTGGCCGGACACCGGTTCGGTCGCAGCCGCCGACGCCGTGCGCCATTGGAGGGACTCCCGCATGATCACCGGCATCAACAGCACGACCGTATTCGTCACGGATCAGGACCGCGCGGTCGACTTCTACGTGAACAAGCTGGGCTTCGAGAAGCGGATGGACGTGTCAATGGGCCCAGAGCAGCCGCGCTGGATCGAGGTCGTGCCGCCCGGTGGCCAGACGGCGCTCACGCTGTACCTGCCTACCCGCGAGATGCCGGGCGCCGATTCGCTCGAGGAGGCGCAGGCGCGCACCGGCATTTTCACGGGCATCACGCTTGGGACCGACGACATTCAAAAGACGTACGAGGAGCTGAGCGCGAAAGGTGCGGAGTTCCGCGATCCGCCCGCGCAACAGCCGTGGGGCTGGTGGGCCACGCTCGTCGACCCGGATGGCAACAGCTTCGGCATCTACCAATCAATAGGGGGTTAGGGACCGTCTCGTGGTGGAGAAGGGCCTTCCGAGGAGAAAGCCGTGCCGGCCCCTTCCCCGGTACTACGGCACCCAGCGGGGTTGGAAGCCGCCGTCCAGCAGGTGGGTGAGGGCATCGGTGGCCGGATCGTAGAGCCACAGCTCGGCTCCGGCCCCACCGGTGCCGACGCGTGAGCGCTCGATGAGCAGCCGACTGCTCTCCTGCTCGCCGCCAGAGGCCCAGCGGAGCACGGCTGCGTCGTAGGCCGGGTCTTCGAGATACGGCGTGAGCGCGCCGGTGGCCACGTCGAACAGGTCGAGCTGGTGGCCGAGCGCCGGCCGACCTCCGAGGTATTTGCGTGCGATGAGGAGCCGGCCGTCCGGGGTCCAGGTCAGCGGGCCGTCGTCGATCGGCGCCCGGGGGACTGGCAGGTCGCGGACGTCGCCCGTCGTCACGTCGCCGCGGCGGAGGATTGGCTGCAGACCGTCGCCTTGCACTGCGAGCGCCGGGTAGACGAAGCCGAGGCTATCCGGGGTAAAGGCACCCGCCGCGCCATACGTCGTGGGGAAGAACTGCGAGCTGCCGTCGGCGATGCTCAGGACGCGGACGCCGGCGTCGCGGCTGGCGAGGGTTGGCAGTTGGGTCACGGCGATGCGGTTGCCGTCGGGCGACCAGCGCGGACGGTAGTTTGGCGGGATCTCCGAATCTGCCAGGATGGGTTGCGAGGTGGGCGGCGAAGCATTGGGGTCGACGAGCCAGACGCGGGTCGCGTTGCGCGGCACGCCGGGCACGCTGCTCGCACTGCTGACGAGCCGCTCGTAGGCGACGCGGCTGCCGTCTGGGCTCCAGACTGGGTTCGTGCAGGCGCCGTCGCCACAGTTGGTCAGGCGCCGCTCGAGGCCGCTGTCCAGATCGCGCAGGACCAGGTCCGTCTGGGCTCCCTGGCCCTGTCGCTCGGCATAGACGAGCTGCGTGCCGTCCGGGCTCACGTCGAACGCCACTGCACCGCTCGCGCTGTGGGTGAGCTCCAGGGCGGATGCAGGATCGGCCGGATCGGCGAGCCAGACGTTCTTGACGTCGGCATCCTCCGGCGCGAGGTAGGCGAGCCGCAGCCCGACGACCGTAAAGCTGAAATGATGCGCATCGAGCACCGCGCGGCCGCTCGCACTCGTAGCGCCCGCGTCGAGGGTGACCGCATACGTCGCGCCGGGCTGCAGCGGCTGGGCGGGCTTGAAGGTCAGCGTCGGGCCACTCCAACTGAGCTGACCGTCGACGGCCGGCGCGACGTGCAATCGCGGTGCCACGCTGTCGCGATTCATCTCCTCGGCGAACTGAATGGAGATGGTGGCGAAGCGGTGGGCCGTGCTGCTCGGGCTCGTGCGCACGAGCTGGACCCCGACGTGGTCCCCGGCCAGCACTGTGCCGACGGCCGCGAGAAGCAGCAGGAGCACTACGGCGCCTACTGTCATATCCATGCGGCGAGGACGGCGGTTCCTACCCCACGATCCACGGACGGCCCTCTCCCCCGACCCGGGTGCGGCCCTCTCCGCTTGGCCCGGGCGCGGCCCCTCGGTCGGGGCGCGGCCCTCTCCCCCGGCGTGGGGACGGCCCTCTCCCCCGATCCCTTCCCCAATTTGGGGGAGGGGGGCGACCTCACTGTCATCCTGTGCGGAGCGAAGGATCCGCAACCATGACCAAGGAGACACGGATCCTTCGGCTGCGGCTTCAGGATGACCTGCTCCTTGGCTCCCCTGCCCCAATTTGGGGAAGCGGAGAGAACACGGCCGGCGCACCTCCCCTCCTCCCGAACACGGGAGAGGGGGGCGGGGGGAGAGGGCCGTCCCCGGGCCGGAGGTAGGGGCTGTCCCCACGCCGGGCGAGAGGGCCGCACCCCGGTCGGGCCTGAGAGCCGTCCCCGGGCGGGGGGTAAGACCCTCCCCAAGCCGGGAGGTGAGAGCCTCCCATACCCTAAAGTAAGTCCAAAGTGAAGACTGCATTCCCCACGCACGAAACCCTGCGGGTTTCACCTTGGCTTTGGTTTAGTAAACGTAGGGGTCCCTGGGCTTCGGGATGGTGTCGTCGACCGTCGTCGCGTGCAACACGGGCAGGGCGTTGCCCTTGTACTCCTCGACGCGGATCGTGCCGTGGATCCGAACCCACGTATCTACTGGCTCCGCATCCGCGCCGTCCCACACGACGGGCAGCCCGATCGCGTACGCATCGGCGCTGCAGCAGCTCATCAGGAAGCGGGCAGCGGTGAAGCTGCCGGCCGGGTCGTCCGGTTTGCGGTAGACGAAGCCCACGACGTCCGCCTCGCGCCCGTTCAGCCGGTCCGGCGCGCCGCCATAGTAGAAGAGGCGCAGCCAATCGACCACTGTCCAGGTGGCCGAGCTGCCGGCCGCGCTCGCCCGCTGATCGTTGGCGAGGGTGGGGATCATGTCGCCCGTCACGGCGGCGGCGCCAAGCGGCTGCGAAGGCACGAGCACGCCGAGCGCGAGCGGGACCGCGACGATGCCGATCACGAGCCAACTCGCCGTGGGATGGACGTGATCGAGATGCAGATGAACGTGGGCCGGGCGGCGCAGGCTGCCCAGGCCGAGCATGAGGAACAGGAGCGCGGCGAGCACGGCCAGCCAGGTCGAGCGCGCGCCGACGTAGTTGCCCAGGTTACCGCTGAGCACCATCCAGCCGAAGTAGGCAGCAAAGGCGAGGAACAGCAGCGGCTTGAGCACGTGGAGGGTCGCCGCACTCGGGAGGCGGCGGTGCGGGCCGGAATCGCGGCCGCCGTTTTGCCCCGCCCGTTCGCCCTGAGGCTCTCGATGGGCGGACTCAAGGGCGGGCCCTTCGAGAGCCTCAGGGC
>JAXDLH010000289.1:0-9035 GCA_034666705.1 Chloroflexota bacterium | reverse complement strand
GGCGCGCGTCTTGGATGCACGGGGGGGGGCGCCCCGCCGGCGGGGCGCCCCCCGACGTGCATCTCGATCGTGCTGGGCGCCGTCAATAGCAGCCCTCGCGCTGCGCGCAAAGCTCAAACTTGCTGGTGCCGGGCGCCCGGCACCAACCAGGCTTACCTGGCGCAGGGAAGGCTCTGACGTCCGCGCCTCCTCTTTGATACGGCACGATTTGCAGAATCTTCATAGCGCTTCCCTAGTGCCGTCTTGGAATTCCTGGACGTGGCGGGGGAGGGCCCGCGGGGTCAGCGTTGACCCCGCGGGCTCCGGGGAAGAGGAAAGCAGGATCCAGGGCCTGCGGATCGGTTTGGGGAGTGGCTCGCGTTCGCGCTGGCCGACCTATGCAGCGGCTGCGGCGAGTTGCCGGAACTGATAGCCCACACCGCGCTTGGTCAGGATGTATTGCGGATGGGCGGGGTCGGGCTCGATCTTCTGCCGCAGATACGTCACATACAGATGGACGTACTGCGTCTCGTTCCGATACTCGGGGCCCCACACCCGTGCGAGGATCGCCTCGAACGGCAATGTGCGACCCGCGCTCTGCATCAAGCAGCTCAGCAAACGAAACTCCGTGGGACGGAGCGGGACTCGCAGCCCGTCGACGATCACCTCGCGCTCGTCGAGGTCAGCCTGGAGCCGCTCGTCGACGGCAACCAGGCGGCTGCACTGCTCTCCGGCCCAGGACGAGCGGCGTAGCAGCGCCTTTATACGCGCCGTGAGGACGCCGGGGCTGACTGGCCGCACCAGGCAATCATCCGCCCCGAGATCCAACACGCGGATCTTCTCCTCATCCGCTTCCGAATCCGTCAGGACGATGAGCGGAACCGTCGACCACGCGCGGATCTGCCGGAGCACATCCATACCATCCAGATCGGGCAAAACCGCGTCCATGAGCACGAGATCGGGCAAGTCGTTGCGGATCCGCCGCAGCCCCTCGACACCATCGCCGGCCTCGAGCAGGGAGTACCCGTGCGATCTAAGGGTGAAGCCGGCAAAATCGAGCGTGGCGAGCTCATCCTCGATGAGAAGCACGCGTGGCTGGGGAATGGTCGCGCTCATCGCGCTGGGCGAACGGTTATCGGCACGAACGTCGTCATGCGCCGGGTTGAAGGGAATCGCAGTGTTCCGCATAGTCGCTCCCTGGACCTCGTGCTGAGCATCGCACGACCGCCTGTCCTCTCGTCGCGAGTCGGCCGCTCATCGGCCTCGATGATCTCCGATATGTATTGACTGTACGCCGCTGGTCTCGCGTGCGCATCGGACATCAGGGGGATTCGTGTCTGGCTCATTGCGGCGCGCAGTTGGTGGGTGACTAGCCCAAACGGGTGATCCGGATTGCTGCACCCTGCTCAGGCTCGCGAGAATCGTTCGTGAGCTGTGTTCCCCAAGTGCCGCGCCTGAAGCTCGCGGAGAAAGTCGTCGGGCGGAACGTAGAACGGATTCTCCTGCAGCACGCCGCCGACGACCACCGTCGGGTGCGTGCGAAGGATGTCGATGACGATCTCCGCATCGTACTTGGTCAGGTCGTAGAGGCAGACCACTGGATCCGGGTATTTCGGCAACACGTAGTTGAGCCGGGACTCGTACTCGACCAGATCGTGCACGCCCGGAAAGTCCTCTATTGCCCAATCGGCATGCCCCAGGATCCGCGTGAGCGGATAGCCCTGGGCGCGGCCCTCCGTGAGGGCCTCCTCTAGCAGGGCGAGCATTCCGTGCTGGTCGAAGCGACCAAACCGGAGGTAGGCATTGTCCCACAGGCGGACGTCGAGTTGGCCGCTAGCTTCCGCAGCGCTCGTGTCGATCGCGACGTGTTGCAGGCGCCGAAGGTAGTTATCTCGTTGCTTTGGATCGATGATGTGTACGATCTTCTCGCCACGATCAATCCCTTCCTTGATGAAGGGCAGCAGAATCTCGTCTGCTTCGTCCAATCCCCGATAGAAGACGCAGACGTGGCGGGATCTGGGGAGAGCCGAGCCAGCGAGGTGCACGGCATCCTGTTGTTCAGTCACGTGTCGCTCCATCCTTCTAGAAATAGGGGGGACCGATGCCAAGCTTGTCCGGGCGATCCCACGGACGTCAGTCCCCAATGCCTGTTAGACAAGTTATGGTGGCACGGAGACGGCTGGGGAGGGGAATAGGGGGACAACGGGAGTTGCCTATTGCGGCCAACCTGGGGGCAGCGCGGAGGCTGATGGTCGTACGAGCGGGCGTCGGACCACAATGCCAAGGCTAGCCGAGCGGCAGCCGCACAGGAAAGGTGCTCCCGCAGCCCAGGACGCTGGCGACGTCGATCGCCCCACCGCATTGCTCGATGATCTGCTTGACATTGGCGAGTCCATCCCGGTGCCCTCGATGCGACCCATGACGCTCGAGCCCCGTTCGAACGGCGCGAATAGGCGCATTTGTTCGGCTCCTGGAATGCCGATTCCTCCATCGCGAACCGTGAGGCCCGCCCAGGCGCCTTTCGCTTGTGTCAGCTAGGCCAAATGGGTGAGCCCGCGTGCGATCGCGGTTTCAAGGATAGACCAGTCCTTGCCCGCCTCGTGTCGTGCCACATCGTGGCGCCTTCGCTCGGTGATGTCCAGCGCGGTGCCGAGCATTTTGACTGGCGTGCCATCCTGGTCGCGCATGACTGAGGCACGGGATTCGATCACGCGCACCTCACCATTCGGCCGCAGGATGCGCGTCTCGAGTGCGATCGGGGAGTCGTCGCGCAGCGAATGCTCTATTGCTGCGGCAACGAACGGGCGATCCCCCGGATGTACGCTGTTGAGCCCCTTGCCGAGAGCGATTGGCCCAGGTGCGGGTGCACGGCCCAGAATGCGGAAGAGCTCGTCCGACAACGTAAGCGAGCCCGCAGCGACGTTCCAAACCCAATGGCCGAGATGCGCCACGCGCTCCGCTTGGGAGAGTTGAGCCTGGCTCTCTCGCAGCGTTTGCTCACTCCGTTTGCGCGTGGTGACGTTCCAGAAGGTGGTCATCGCGTAGGGGATCGTCCCATCCGCGTCGTAGAGGGGCGCCGCCCATACTTCCATCAATGTGCGGCGTTCGTCGGTCTCGACCTCAACGTCGTCGACCCGGCAGGTCTCGCCCGCGAGGGCGCGTCTCGACGGCGCGCGCGTATACGGATAGAGCTCGTCGGTGCCGGCCAGATAGACGCGCCTCTGAATCGTCTCGGGCATCTCCGCCCCGAGGGCGAGCTCCTCGCCAAGCAGGTGTCGGGCCACCTGGTTACCGAAGCGCACGGTGCCCTGGGCGTCATAGATGCACACCCCGACCGGCAAATTGTCGAGGAACTGGGCGAGCAACTGGTCGTCGACCGCGCAGGCCGGAGGCTGGGCCACTATCGCATGGTCCTCCGACGTGATAACGGGCACGTGGGCGGGATAGGTTGCCGGTTGATCGGCCGAAGCCGGCGTGCATGCGTGCAAGATGTCGCGGGCGAGCTCCTGGCATTCCGCAACCAGGCCGTAGTGCCGCGCTTGAAGGTCGTGACGGTCAGCGCGTGTGCCGGGACTCTCGCGGACCGAGCGCCAGGCAGTCCGGTACTCTTGGAGGGCCATGCGGTGCTCGGCCAGCCGCGCGCGCAGCGCGCGCAGCTCGGCTCGCAGATCCTCGATCTGATATGGGCCTGCGTGCGACTGCCCCGGGTTCGCGTATTCGGGCTCAACTGCGGGCAGCTCCGGTTGGAGCGCCTCGGACCCTCGATCCGGGTCCTGCATCGCGATCTCTGCTGCAGCGACTCCGAGCGCAAACAGGCTGGGTGCCCCGAGCTTCTCCTTCACGCGTGCGATCATCCGCCGCACTGAGCGCTCGCTCCAGTGCTCGACGCGTGCGATGTGCTGCTCGGTCATGCCGACGCTGAGGTCGCGGAGTAGTAACTGCTCGCGCTGCGAGAGCGACGCTTCTGGGCGCGTGGATGGTGCACCGAGCGACCGGTTGGCGCCCGCGAGGCCGTCCACCACCAGGGCAGTGAGACGATCGCGGATCACGTCAGCGTTGAGATCGCGCCAGCACATATAGCCGGTGACGCCCGCTCGACGGAGTAGCCCGAGCGACGCCTCATCAAAATGGTCGGCAATTATCGCGACGGTGCAACTCAGGGGCAGACACCGATATAGACGGCTCAGAGCGACATAATCAGCGTCGAGCAGGTCGGGGGCGCCCATGAGCACGACATCGGGCGGCGCATTTGGAATGAGTCGGAGTGCCTGGGCTATACCCGAAGCGGTTGCAACGGAGCCGACTTCCGGGAGTGTCGGCAGCGTCGCGAGAACTGCAGTCCATCCGAGCTCTCGCGACGGAATTACCAGGACTTGCTTGTCCAGTTTCGTCGGCATCGGTCTTCCTCGGGGCCCGGAACGGACGCCTCTATGCAAATGAGCTAATGTGTGAACATGCCTACTACTATGACATAACTCGCGAAGGTGCAACACTGTTTCGCGAGCGCTTTGTCAATGAGGGATTCTCGGCGGGGGAGTAATTGACGGGGTTAGAGTCGCGGTTGATTCGAGTCGCGGTTGAATGGAATGCAGGGCGGAGGTGAGCCCCGCCAAGGGGACGTGCCGCCGCAAGCGGAGGGCCTGGAGCCGAGGGGACGTGCGACAAGCTCCTCGACGACGGGACCTAAATGATCGAGGTCATTCGCCGTGCAGGATGCGGCTAAAAGCGGCAAACGCGTTAACAATCGTATCCGCGTCGGACACGGCGTCGCACAGCTCAGGCGGGATCCGGCCAGCGGCGAAGTAGAGCACCTCACGTGGGAGGTGGAGCGCGACGGCGAACTGCTCGATCAGTTCGTCGCGGGGCGGATTGCGGCGATCCTGTTCGATGTCGTGGAGGTACGCACCAGAGATGGGTGCCCCATCCGCCTTGTGAATCCGGTCCGCGAGCCCCTTCTGGGAAAGGTTCGCCTGACGGCGTCCGGCCACGATCAGTTCCCCGAACTTCACCGGCTCTGTCCCGCCGCGGCGAGGCAAATGTGGTATTGCTTGGCCAACGGCGTCTCGCCTTCGGTGTGCTCTTGTACCAGCAGGAGGGCCAACATATCGTGCATCGGAGCGCCGACGACGTCCCGACTGGCAGTGTCGTCCACCACACTCCCTCAGTAGGTCTTCGGCTGCCACACGCGTACTTGAAGTATGGAGACGAGGCTCCCGGCCGAGGATGACCAAGCGGTTCGATTTCCGGACCGGACGGACCAGATGAACGTGGAGGCGGGGGCAGGGTTGGCTGAGCTCTATCGTCGCGTGGCCGGTCCGTGAACCTCGGTAGCCTATTGCGGCCAACCGTGCTTACGGCGGGCTGGGGCAGCACTCTCAGGCCCGTGCCGTTGACGGGGTTGACTACAATGGAGACGAGCGACACGGGTCACGAAGTCGTAACACTCTTTGTGAGCGTATGGTGTTTGCCGCTGACGAACGTCACCCGCCATCGCCCTTACCGTTACTCGTCGGCCGCGAGCACGAGCGGACGGTGCTGGAACGGCAACTGCTCGCCGCCCTGGACGGGCACGGCCGGGTTGTCTTCATCGATGGGGAGAGCGGGATCGGGAAGACCGCCATCGCCGACGATCTCTGTCATCGGGCGCGCGAGCGCGGCGCGCTGGCGCTCGTCGGCCGCTCCTATGAGCTGAGCGAGACCGCCCCTTACGGCCCTTGGCTGGAGATCGCTGAGCAATTCTCCGCCTCCCGCGGCCAGACGCCCGCATTCGAGTCCATTCGTCCCCCCGACCTCTCCGCGGTCGCGACAGACCATGGGCTGTTTATGCAGGTTCGACAATTCTTCACTGCGGTGGCCGACGCTTGCCCGCTGGTGCTCGTACTCGACGATTTCCAGTGGGCCGACCCGGCGAGCTTTGATCTATTCCGGTTACTGGCACGATCGCTCAGCGCGCAGCGGCTTCTTCTATTAGTTATCTACCGAACCAACGAAGTTTCACGGCGCCATCCGCTGTACGCACTGCTGCCGCTGGTTGCCCGTGAGGCATCGGCCGAGCAGCTCCACCTCAAACCCCTTCGCATCCGGGACATCACGGTGATGCTCGAGCAACGCTACGGCCTTGCCGAGGCGAGCTGGTTCGCGGGCTACCTCGCCGAGCGGGCGGAGGGCAATCCACTCTTCATCGGGGAGCTGCTCAGAACCCTTGAAGAGGAGAAATACCTCTTCCGGGATGAGGTCGGGCACTGGCGCCTGGGCCCGCTCGCGCACGCCCCCGTACCGGCCGAGCTCCGCCAGTTGATCGAAGGCCGGCTGGACCGGCTGGGCGAGTCGACGGTGCAGCTCCTCTCAGTCGCCGCGGTTATTGGACAGGAGGTATCCCTCACTCGATGGGCAGCGACGGCCCGGGTCGAGGAGGGTTGTCTGGTTGACGTTGTGGAGCGCACGGCCGCGGCGCAGGTGCTGACCGAGTGGGATGATGGCCTGGGAGTTCGCTTTGCCCACGCCCTGATCCGCGAGACGTTGTATGACGGGCTCTCGCGGCTGCGGCGCAACCGATTACACGGGGACGTCGCGGATTCGCTGATGGGGGAATCGACGGTTGACCCGGATACGGTGGCGTACCACCTGAGCAGGGCTGGCGACCCGCGTGCCGCGAGCTGGCTGGTTCGTGCCGGAGAGCGTGCCGAGCGAGCCTACGCGCTGGTCACCGCCGCGGCGCGATTCGAGGCAGCCGTTGAGCTGCTCGACGCCCATGAGGGCGACCTCGGCGAGCGCGGTTGGCTCCATCTGCGGGTGGCAATCTTGCGCCGCTACCAGGATCCCCAGCGCGCGTTGGCTGAAGTCGCCATTGCCGATCGACTTGCCCGCGCCGCGGGCGATTCGGCCCTGCTCGCCAGGATCGTGGCGGTGCGCGGCGATCTGCATTGTCTGGTGGGCGCGCTCGGTCGCGGGTTGGAAGAGCTCCAGCGCGGCTTGAACCTGGTCGAAGCCCTGCCTGTGCGTGAGGATGCGCAATATGGCGCCCATGAGATGCTCGACGCGATCACCAGGCGCGCCACGCTCATCTCCTGGCTCGGCATGGCGGGGCGCCTGGCGGAGGCGCAGGAGCAGGCGGAGCGCTACCTCCAGGAGGTCGCTACCCATCCGGCCGCACGACAGGACGGCTCGCGCAGCGCTGACGCCTGGATGGGCATCGCCCTCGTCTACGCGTGGCACGGTCAGGCATCGAAGGCGCGATCGGCGTTTGCGGCTGCGCTCGCGGCATTCCAGTTGCTAAACCACGACACGAAGGTGCTGCAGGCCCAGCGTGGCCAGCTCTGGTTCATCATGCTGCCTTACTATCCAGACGAGTTGGAGGAGCGGGCGCGGTTGGCGCGCGCTCCCGACCTGATGGCCGGAAGCGTTGCCGAGGGATCGAGTCTGGGCGAGATCCCGGAATACGTCCGTTGTACGCGCCTGCCCGTCATGTTGATCGAGGGACAGTGGGAAGAGCTGCGGCTGGTTGCCACGACGTTCGCGAACACCGACATCCGCTATCTCCGGCACGTCCACAATCACATGCTGGGGATGCTGGCGATGTACCAGGGTGATGCCGGGCAGGCATGGGATTACGTCCGAGAGAGCTGGCCCGATGGCCCAGGCACGAAACCGGGCGACGTCGAAGTGCTGTACGCGCTGCCCTTACAGCGGGTCGCGGTTGGCCTTGCCATCGACGCGGGCGACCTCGTCACGGCGAGGCAATGGCTCGAGGCCCACGATCGATGGCTAGCCTGGATGGGCGCAGTACTTCGCCAGGCTGAAGGGCATATCCTGTGGGCCGCTTACTTTCGCGCTGCCGGGGATCTCCGCCTCGCCCGCGAGCGTGCCCAGCTTGCCCTCACGAGCGCTGATGAGCCTCGGCAGCCGCTCACCCTGCTGGCGGCTCATCGTCTCCTCGGTGAGTTGGAGACGCAGGATGGTCACGGTGCGAGCGCCGAGGAGCATCTGCTCGCTGCGCTCGATCTCGCCGTAGCCTGCGCGGCCTCCTATGAGCGAGCGCTGATACTCCTGGCGCTCGCCGACTTGCGCGCTGCCGAAGGCAATACACGGGAGGCAGAGAACGTGCTGACGAAGGGGCGCGCGATCTGTGCTCTGCTCGGAGCACGTCCGGCGCTGGCCCGAGCCGACAGGCTCGCCCAGCGGCTCGGTGCGGTTGCACAGCCGCGACCGGCAAATCCCGCCGCACTGTCCGAGCGGGAGGTAGACGTGTTGCGCCTGGTAGCGGCTGGGCTTACCAATATCGAGATCGCTCAGCAACTCGTCGTAAGCCCCTATACGGTGAAAACGCACGTAAGCAATATCTTCAACAAGCTTGGGGTCCGGAGCCGCGCGGCTGCGACGCGCTTCGCCGTTCACCACGGCCTTACCTGAGCGCGGGGACAGGGTCCGAGGCGTTCATGGGGTAGTCCCCGCCGATGGAGCCCCGGACCCTGCTGGTGCGCAATTACCTCGACACGCATCCGATTGCGGTGGATCCGCGCCGTCGAGTGCCGCGTCAGGCCGCGCGTCGTATCGTGGAGGGGCCCGGGATCTGCGTCTCCAGCCGATCTCGGAGCTCGCGCAAGCGGAACCCCAGCCCGATGAGCAGCACACCGAACACGAGGGCATACGCGCCGATCAGCCAGACGAGCGCGAGGGCGCCGGCGGCGGGGTTCGCTACCAGGGCGATAGCGAATACGATCGATAAGGCGCCTGCGAGCCCGAGCAGCCATTCGTTGGTGATCATTCGTCGGAGGCGAACCGCGGCCACGATCTCGAGTACGCCGGTGATGAGGGCCCAGGCGGCGATCAGATATAGCAGGGCGAGAGCTGTGATCGCCGGCCAGATGAACGTCAACACCCCGACGACGATGCCCACGAGTCCTTCGAGCAATACCGTCCACCAACGGTTGTTTTCATGGCTCGCGCGGATGGCAGAGAATACCGCGAAGGCGCCATCTACGAGGGCGTACGCCCCGAACATGATGACGAGGACGAAGAGGGAGATACCTGGCCAAACGAACATCGCAAGGCCAAAA
>JAXDLH010000288.1:0-80790 GCA_034666705.1 Chloroflexota bacterium | reverse complement strand
GTCCGGGTCAAGGCCTGGCACGCTGCCCTGGCGCGCCAACGGCAGAAATGCCGGCGTCTCGATGTCGCCGTGCGGCGTATGCAAGACGCCGGCGCGGGCGCGGCTGCGCGGATCTTCGGCGACGATCTCAAACCGCGCCGCCTCTACCACGACGCGCCGCCGCATCGTTGCCCGAACGTCTGGGCGAGTGGTATGTTCAATCGACCTCGGGGGAGTGTCGGAATTGGCAGACGAGCGTGACTTAGGATCACGTGCCGCAAGGCGTGCGGGTTCGAGTCCCGCCTTCCCCACCAGCGAGGCTCAGGTCGCCGGGCGCTAGCCCCACCGAGCAGGCTTGCAGATTGTAGCGGCGTCGCATCCGGCACCAATCCCACTGGTTTCATACATTTCTGTGCGCCGCCTCGTAATTTGAGTACGATCCCGGTGACGCATTCGTCGTCCAGGGAGCACTCGTGGAGACCCCCGGCTTCTCGATCTGGATCTTGCTGGTTTTGATCGCGCTCCTCTTCGTGGTGTTGTGGGGCATGCTCTTCGCCTTCCTCGCCTTCGCTACGTGGATCATCGCGCGCACCCGCGTACCTGAGGAGGAGCCCCGGCGCCGCGACCCCTACGATTTTCCATCCGATCCAATTTAACGTACGACCGAGGCTCAAGCCTGCCAGGCCAGGCGAGCGTTACAATATGCGGTATCCTGCCGCACGTTCTGCCCCGAGGACGTACTGCGCTGACTCGATCTCTATCGCGCGCGCTCGTCATCGCCCCGCTCCTGCTGTTCATCGGATTCATCCTGGTGGTGCTCGGCACGGCGCTTGCCCGCCAATCCGGCGACACGCAGACGGCAGCCGTCAACTCGACGGGAGGGCTCGGGACCCTGAAAACGCGCGCCGCACCCGACTTTACCCTCACCAGCTACGACGGCTCCCAGATCAACCTCGCAGATCTCCGGGGTCGAGCGGTCGTCGTGAACTTCTGGGCGAGTTGGTGTGTGCCCTGCCAGCAGGAGCAGCCCATGCTGGTCCGTGTGGCGCGAACGTACGATCCGCAAACGGTGACCTTCCTTGGGATCGGCGTGTGGGATGCGGAGCGTGACGCCCGCGACTTCATGGCTCGCTACCAGGTGCCGTACCCGGGTGGCGCCGACGTCGGCGGTCGGGTCACTATCAATTGGGGAGTCGCGGGGGTACCCGAGACGTTCTTCGTTCGAAGCGACGGCACCTTGACGCGCCGCTGGGTGGGGCCGCTCGGGGAGGATAACCTCCGGACCTTTATCGAGGAGATTCGACCAGGGGCCGAGGCCTCCACGGCATCATGACGGCCGACGCGATCCTCGCGCCGCTGCTGTGGGCGCACTCACTCGCCGCGTCGGCCTGGGTAGGGGGAACCCTGGTATACATACTCGCGGCGCCGCTGGTGCGCCTGGAAGGTGCGCAGGAACGTATCGTGTGGCGGCCGTTTCGGGAGGCGTTGCGCCTCGGGATCGGCATCTTCGTGATCAGCGGCGCCATCATGGCGGCCCAGCGCTTCGCCAGCGCGACGCTGCCGCCAGTCTACTTCGCGCTGCTCGTGGTGAAGGTGGCACTGGGGATCTGGATGTTCACCATCGCTCGGCGTATCGGAAGCCACCACTCCGGTGCGACACAAAACTGGCTGGCTGCGCCTGAGCGGCAGGTGCTCGCATTAGGCGTAGTCGTCTATGCGTTGGCGATTACGCTCCGCACCATCTACGAGACGGTGATTCGCGGTTGAGGGAGCCAGAGGAATGACGGGAGCGGATATCGGCGCTGCGGCGCTGCTCGCGGCGCTCGTCGCGGCGGTTTGTGCCTGTGTCGCAGGAGTGCTCGGGGCACGGATGCGCGACGAGCGGCTACTCATGACTGCACGCAACGGGGCGCTCGCCACCTCCGCGATGATCGTGCTCGCCTCGCTGGTGCTCGTGGCTGCGTTCGTAAATCACGACTACTCGCTCGCCTACGTGGCAGCCCATTCGAGCCGCTCGATGCCAATCCAGTTCGTCATCGCGGCCTTTTACAGCGGCCAGCAGGGCTCGCTGCTCTACTGGGCCCTGACCCTCAGCATCTTTGGCGCCATCGTGATTTACCAGAGCTTCGATCGCTTGCGGCAGATCATCGGCTACGTGGTCGCGGTGCTGATGGGGATCGAGACGTTCTTTCTCCTGATTCTCAACTTCGCGGAGAGTCCGTTTCTCCGGCTGCCGGTCCCGCCGCCGGATGGACAGGGACTCAATCCATTGCTCTACGACGGCGGTATGCTCTTCCACCCGCCAATGCTGCTCCTCGGGTACTCCAGCGTCGCGATTCCGTTCGCGTTCGCCATGGGCGCGCTGATCGCCGGACGGACCGACGCCGACTGGATTCGCGCGACCCGGCGCTACTCGCTCTTTGCCTGGGCGTTTCTCGGCATCGGCAACCTGCTCGGGGCCTGGTGGGCGTACCACGTGCTCGGCTGGGGCGGGTACTGGGGCTGGGACCCGGTCGAGAACTCCGCCATCATGCCGTGGCTCGCGCTCACGGCGTACGTCCACTCGGTGATCGTCCAGCAGCGGCGCGGCATGCTGAAGGTCTGGAACATGGCGCTGATCATCGCCACGTTCTGCCTCGCCATCCAGGGCACCTTCATCGTCCGCAGCGGCGTCATCTCGTCGGTGCACTCGTTCGCCCAGTCGGTTATCGGGCCGTACTTCTTCGCGTTCCTGGCGATCGTCGTCGTCGGCTCGGTGACGATTTTGCTCGCGCGGCTTCCCATGCTGAAGGATGATCAGCAGTTCGATGGGCTCGTGTCCCGCGAGTCGGGCTTCCTGCTCAACAACGTGCTGCTCGTCGGAATCGCCTTCGCCACCTATTGGGGCACGATCTTCCCGGTGCTCTCTGAGGCGGTGCGGGGCGTGAAGGCCACGGTGGGGCCGCCGTTCTACCAGCAGGTGAATGGGCCCCTGCTGATCGGGCTGCTCCTGCTGATGGGGCTCGGTCCACTGCTGCCCTGGCGCCGCGCCACGCGGGAGCAGCTGCGCCGCTCTTTTGTCGTACCGCTCGCGATCGCGGGCGTCGGCACGCTCGTGCTCGTGATCCTCGGCCTTCGGGAGCCCGCCGCGGTCCTCGCCCTCGCTGGGGCGCTCTTCGCCGCGATCACGGTTGGGTGGGAGTACTGGCGTGGGGTCCGCTCGCGCTTACGCTCATCGGGCGAGCCGCCGTGGCTCGCCCTGAGCCGCTTGGTATCGCGGGCTCGGCCGCGCTATGGCGGCTATCTCGTGCATCTTGGCGTCGCGGTCATCGCGGTAGGGGTGGCGTCCTCGCAGCTCTACCAGGTGCAGCGGGAAGTCACTCTGCCGCGTGGCGGCTCGTTCAGCGTCGGTCGGTATACGCTCACCTCGCTGGGCCTCGTCGAGACGCGGATCCCGGGCGCGAGGGTTGATACCGCTCGCCTGGAAGTTACAGAAGCTGGCGGGCCAACCTGGATCGCCGAGCCGGCGAAGGTCTTCTACGAGAATTTCAACGACCAGCCCGCGACGCACGTCGCGATCGAGACGCGTCGACTCGAGGACGTGTACCTCGTACTCTCCGGCTGGGGGGACGACGGCACGGTCAGTGTGGTGGCGACGCTGAACCCGATGGTCTCGCTGATCTGGTTTGGCGGCGTCGTGCTGCTGTTTGGCGCTGCTGTGAGTCTCTGGCCCGACCCGGTCGTCGCGCCTCGTCGTGCCCGCGTCGCCATGCCCGAGGCCCTGGCGGCTGAGGCGTAGCATTCTGATGGCGATCCGCACCCTCGCCCTCGCTCTCGCTGCCCTCATGTTGCTGGCGCTCCCCGCGGTGGCGGAGACCACGGACGATCAAGCGCGGAAGATCGCGCAGGAGCTGCAGTGTCCGGTGTGCCAGGGCCTCTCGGTGGCCGACTCGCCGTCGGAGCTCGCCACGCAGATGCGCGGCGTGATCCGGGAGAAGGTTGCGGCTGGTGACTCGCACGACGAGATCATCCAGTATTTTGTCGACCGCTACGGTGAGAACATCCTCGAGGCGCCCCCGCGCAACGGCTTCACCATTACCGCCTGGGTCACGCCGTACCTGGCGTTGCTCGCGACGCTTGGCTTCCTTATCTGGAAGGTACGTCAGCGCGGGCGGGGGCCTGCGGAAGCGGAGGCTGCGGATCCGGTAGAGGACCGGTACCTCGCCGAAGTCGATCGGGCATTCGAGCGCGTGCGCGATGAGCCGCTGCGGTGACGACGCTTGCCGCCTTGCTCTTGATCGCGGTGGTGCTGAGCATCATGGCGCAGCCGCTCCTCATCGGCCGGGTACCGACGCGCGCCCGAAGTGAGCCGGACGACGCTCGTGAGTGGGACGAGCGCTACCGCGCGGCGCTGGCTGACCTCCAGGATGCCGAGCTCGATCGCGAGCTTGGCAATCTCTCCGAAGGGGACTATGCAGCGGTGCGCGATCACCATCGACGGCGCGCTGCGCTGGCGTTGCAGGAGCTCGACACGCGCGATGCGCAACGCGCGCGGGTCCGAGCGGAGATCGAACGGGAGGCAGCCCGTCTTGTTGGGGCGCTCCACCCTGGGTCAGCCGCTGAGGCGCCCACGGGCGGTCCCCCTGCACAGCCTTGGGTCGACTCACGACCCGTCGCGCGGTCCACCACAGCGCGCCCTGCGGCCGCGAGCCGCGCCCTGCCGCGCCTGCCGCTCGCCATCGGCGGTGCGGTCGCACTGCTCGTGTTGGTCGGCATCACGGCGATCTATCTCCGCGCGCAGAGCACGCAGGCTGCGCAAGCACCCCTGGCGGCCCTCCCCGCTGATCAGGCGAATATGGTCATGATCGATCAGGCGGGAACGTACTGGTTGGCGCACCAGACCGGCCTGATCCGCAGCGCCAATGGACGAAGCTGGCAGCCGGTGAGTATCGACGGCGACGTGCGCGCTATCGTGGATATGCCCGACCGCGCGCGGCGACTTGCCTTCGGCCCGAACGTGCTCCTCCAGAGTGGAGACGGCGGAGCGAGTTGGACGCCAGGCCAGTCAGACCTCCCACGTGGCGACGTGCGTGGGGCCGGGCTGGGGGCCGAAGGGCTCTATGCCTACGTGGCGAATGTCGGCGTCCTGCTGTCTCGCGATGGCTCGCATTGGGAGCAGACCGGGAGCGCGCTCCCCCAGGACGTTGGCGCGCTCGCCGTGCTTCCTGAAGGCGATGCCGACGTGCTGTTCGCGGCCGTCGGCGGCTCGGTTCGCCGTTCGGCAGACGGCGGGCGGACGTGGAGCGCGGCCGCCGGAGCGGCGGGTCTGGCCCTCGTGGGCTCGACGCGCACCGTCTTCGCCGACCCGAGTCGTGACGCGGTCTACGCCGCGACGACCGATGGCCTGTTTCGCTCGGCCAGTAAGGGGGCCGATTGGGTGAAACTGCCGTTCCGTGGCTCGCTCACCGCCGGCGGCGCGCGCGGCGACCGCATCGCCGTCGTCGACGAAGCGCACAATTTCTACCTCAGCACGGACAACGGAGGCTCATGGCTCGCAAACTGACTTCCACCCACGCTCGATGGCTCGCGCTGCTGGCCGAGCTCACGTTGCTGCTCGCCGGGTCCAGCGTGGCATTCGCCCAGAATACCGCGCCGACATCGAGCCCGGTGACAGCCCCCAGCGGACCGCCATTCAACGTGGAAGGTACGATTACGCTCGGTACGGCCGGAAGCGTCCTGCCGGGCGATCTGGACGTTCAGGTCGCCATCTTCACGATGGATGACGTCGGCAGCACGCTGCATGGGAGCGTAAACGACGGTGGCCGCTTCCGCGTGGAGGGGGTCCCGCGGCAGGATGGCGCGGCGTATCTGGTCGCTTTGGACTTCAGCGGCACGACGTATGGCAACCGCATCGATCCGCCGACGGAAGGCGACACCGTGACGACGGACATCACCGTCTACGAGACGGTCAATACCGATCCGGGTCTGCGCTTCGACCAGAGCGCGATCGTGCTCTCCAGCATCGACCAGAACAATCAGGTGCTGAGCGTCCTGGAGTTCCACAGGATCGTGAACCCGACCGATCGGACCTTTGCGCCCCAGGCCGACGGGCCCGGTGGGCCGTCGGGATTGCTGGTTTTCGGCCTCCCGCCCGGTGCGTTCGATTTGCAGGTGGAGTTCGGGCTCGATGCATCGCGGCTGATTCAGATCGACCGCGGCGTTGCCTCACTCGCGCCAATCGTCCCGGGCGCGACGGAGATCGGCTTCACCTACCGCGTCCCATATGACGCGACCAACGCACTATTTCAGCGCACGATTCGGTACCCCGTGAGTAAGTTTCTCGTGTTTTCGCCTTTCCCGGGCCCCGGCCTGCAGAGCGACCAGCTTGGTGGCAAGACGACGAGCGACGTGAGCGGCCGCCAGTATCTGACGATGAGCGGCGGTCCATTCACGCCTGGCACGCCGGTCGGCGTGACCTTCAGCGATCTTCCTGTGCGCGGCGGCCCGTTTGCGTCGATTCCGCCAGTTGCGATCGCCGGCGGTGGGCTGATCATCGGCCTCGCGGTCGTCGCGTTCGCCTTCGGGAGGCGTCGTGCTGCACTGGCGACACCCGCCCTGGCTGCTGTACGCACTGGGCCTGCGGATGACATCGTCGAGCGAATCGTGGCGCTGGACCTGGCTCACGACCGGGGCGATGTGGACGACAAAGCGTATGAAACCCAGCGCGCGGCGCTGCTCCGCGAGGCCGCGCAAACCGCCAGCAGCTCGCCCGAGCATGCGGCAGACAGTGAGGCTCTACTGAGTTAGGGTGCACAGCCATCGGCAGCAGTGAAGCCGCCGCGTGATGCGGCACGGAAGGTGGAACGGCTGACCCGCCTTGTGCCCGCGACGATCAGTTCCAGTGGGCTTGGGCGAGGGATGCAAGTGGAACGCGGGGCAGTCGGCTCTACTGATCCGCCGGGTGAGTTCCAGTGGGCTTGGGCGAGGGATGCAAGTGGAACAGTTGACACGCCTTGTGCCCGAGCCGATTGCCGTGCGCTGGACGTGATCGACGCTCCCTGGCGGCGCCGTGATAGGCTGCGAAGCAACGCTTGGCCCGCGTTCACTGCTTACGCATACCACTGGCCCGCGTCCACTGTGCACGTATGCAACGGCTCACGCCACGCGGCGCCACGACACGCTGCGACGCAACGCTTGGACCGGGGGTAGGGGCGAGGCTTGCCTCGCCCGCCCGCCGCAGGCGGGGAGAACGGTCGATAGGACCAAGATCGTGGGCACGCGGGCGAGGCAAGCCATCGCCCCTGCCGACAAACCGACGTCGAGCGACCGGCAATAGGCAGCAGCATGGTGGACGAGAAGCGGCGGTCGGTCTGCAAGGCCAGGTTCCGCCGCTGTGCAGAACAGCCACATTCATCGTCCGGGTGGTTTGACTATCGCGTCGGCCCCGCCTGTTGCCGATCGCTCTTAGCGAGGGAAGGGGTCGGGGCGCCCGGATTCGAACCGGGGACCTCTTGGTCCCAAACCAAGCGCGCTGCCGGACTGCGCTACGCCCCGTGCGTGCGGAATTATAGCCGGCCGTAGTGCCGTAGATGACGGATCAGCTTCCGGGCAGCACGGCCGCGGTGGCTGATTTCGTTCTTTTGCTCCTCGCTTAGCTCTGCCATCGTGCGCCCGCGACCTGGGATGAGCACGATCGGGTCGTAGCCGAATCCTCCCTCTCCCGCGGGCGCATCGGCGATGCGGCCAGCGCAGACACCCTCGAAGATGTGCTCGCGCGCATCGCGGTCCACGAAGACGATGGCGCACCGATACCGACAACCACGACGGCTCTTCGGTACACCCTGGAGCCGCTCCAGGACGTAGGCGTTCTTCACGGGGCCATCGGGCAGGCCATGCCAGCGCGCGCTGTACACGCCCGGCTCGCCGTTGAGGGCGTCGATCTGCAGCCCTGAGTCCTCCGCGACCGTCGGTATCCCGGATGCGTGGAAGTTCGCCCAGGCCTTCAGGCGGGCGTTTTCGACGAAGGTCGTGCCTGTTTCCTCGACGTCGAGAAGCACTCCGACGTCTGCGGGACGGACCGGCGTCCAGGGCAGATTGGCAAAGAGCGACGCGAACTCGCGAAGCTTGCCAGCGCTCGTCGTCGCGATGAGGATCCGCTCCTTCGACCCCTGCAACCCTGCCCCCCTACAATGCGCGCATGTCCACTAACCTACAGCGCGAGACTAGATCAGCGGACCAAACTGATTCAGCGCGTCGTCGCCCGCTCGACGTCAATCGCCTGATAGCGCAGAGCTTCCGGATCTACTGGCGGCGCTGGCGTCTGCATCTCGCCGCGGCCGTCATCGCCCAGCTTCCGGGTTTGGTGCCCACGCTCGTCCTCATCTCGCTCCTTCTGGATTCGACCCTCGGCCTCCTCCAGACCCGCTCGGCGGAGGCCCTCACCCCGGCGCTCGGACTCTCGGTGGCGCTGTTGCTCGTCAGCTTCTTCAGCGCGTTCCTGTTTGTGCTCATGACCGCCGCGGCGTGCCAGATGGTGGCGGATTGGCTCGACGGTGAGCCCGTGTTGCTCCTGAGGGCTTACGGGACGGCACTGCGGCTGTTCTGGCGCCTCGCCGGGGCAATGCTCCTCGCGGGACTGCTCGTCGTCCTGGGCCTTGCCGCGATTGCGGCCTTCCTCGCGCTGTTTTACCTCGGCTTCCTCGTTATCCTGCAGATCGATCTCGCCGGGGACCCGCGATTTTACTGGTTCATGCTGGCGCTGACGGGCCTCGCCTCAATCGTCGCGTGCGCCGTGCTGACGGACGCGCTCGTGAAGTGGGCGGTCTTCGTGCAGGCGGTGATCGTCGAGGGGCGTGGGCCCGCTGAAGCGCTGTATCGGAGTGCGGAGCTCGTTCGCGGCAACTGGTGGCGGACGGCGGGGGCAATGGCCCTCCTCTTGCTCGTGCCGCTGCTGCTGATGTCGATCCTTTCATCGCTTTCTTACGGGCTGCTCGCACCGCTCGTTACGCGTGGGATGCTGCCGGAGCGGCTGGTGAACAGTATGGGGATCGCCGTCGCGCAAGTCGTCTTCTCGCCGGTGCCGGCCATTGGTGTGACGGTCCTCTTTTACCACCTGCGCGATGGCGCCTCGATCTGGAGCCGCATCGACGCCCGGCTGCGCGGCGGGGCGTAACTGGCTGCTGGTGGGTGCGGAAAGAGGGGGCTGCCCGTGATTCGGACAGCCCCCCAGGTCGCTCAAGGCAGCGCAGTCGTTACCATCCCGGCCGGCCAAAGTTCCAACCGAACGGGCCATCAGTAGATGACGATCCATGGGCAGCCGCGGCGGCACCCGCGCGCGGGGACGCAGTCTGCACGTTGAGCATGCGCTCTTCCGTGCGCACGTTGAGTGTCTCCGGGCTCGCCTGACCGTACCTTCGCTCCTCGAAGTGGCGAATGATCTCGATGACTTCATCGCCGGTGAGGTTTCCGGATTCGAGCAACCGGTCGACCAATTCGTCGGCGGCCTCTCGGTACTCGGCTAAGAGACTCTTCACCCGCGTGAATTGCTCGTCGAGCAGCTTCTCGATCTCGCGCTTTTCCTTGGGATCTGGGCCGTTCGCCGGAATGCCGGGATATGTGTACAGCGTGCCGTGCATACCGTAGACGCCGATTATCGCGCCGGCGATCGCCGTTGCCTTCTGCAGATCGCTCGTGGCGCCCGTGAACTCGGTGCCCAGATACACCTGCTCGGCAGCCTTGCCGGCGAGACAGACCTGGATATCGGACAGCAATTCGTCGACGCTGTAGCCCCAGACCTCTTCGATGGGCTTCGGCATCATGTAGCCGAGCGCACCGCCGTGCCGAATGATCGTAAGCTGGACGATGCGCTCCTTCGGCATGACCTTGACCTGGGCGATCGCGTGGCCAGCCTCGTGGTAGGCGATGCGGCGGCGTTCCTCCCAGTTCATACTATTGATCGGCTGCCGAAGTCCCGTCTCGTACATCTCCATTGCCAACTGGAGGTCCCTGTACTCGACGGCGTCCCGGTCCTCGAAATGGGCCACGACCACGGCCTCATTGACGATGTATTTAATGGCTACCGGTGTGTAGCCAATCGTATCGAGCGCCATTCGGTCGACCGAAAGCTCGGGAGCGTGCTTGACCTTGTTGAGGTAGTACTCGAGGATCTCCTTGCGGCCATCGAAGTCAGGGTTGTCGATCGTGATCTTCCAGTCGAAACGGCCCGGCCGCAAGAGTGCCGGGTCCAGGATCTGCGGAAGGTTCGTCGCGCCCATCGTGAGGACCGATGGGCGCTCTGCGGGCTTCGCGCGGAGACCCATGCTGCGAAGGAGCCGCGCCCGCATGCTCTGGTCCATGGGCGGCGGGTCCATTTGCATGAGCAGCTCGTTGAGCAAGCCACTGCCACCACCCATCATGCCCCCGAGCAAGCCCATCGGCGCCCCTCCGGACTGAGCGCCGCGCGAGGCGCCAATGGCATCGATCTCGTCGATGAAGATGATGCAGGCGCCATATTTTCGCGCCAGCTTGCGCGCCTTTCCGAACAGCATCATGACCCGTACGTTGCCGATGCCCATGAACATGTTCTGGAAGCTCGGCGCGCTTGCGTAGGCGAACGGTACCCCGGCCTCGGTGGCGATACACTGCGCGAGGTAGGACTTGCCGGTGCCGGGCGGCCCTACCATGAGCAGGCCGCGATGGGTCTCGCCGCCCATATCCTTGAAGTGCTTGACCCCCTTCAGCAGCGTGACGATCCGCCAGGCGAGGCCCAGAATCTCAGGGTTGCCCTTGTAGTCCTTGAATCCGAAGCCGATCTCTCCCGGCATCATCCAGTAGACCCGAGCCCGGCCGAGGAACCAGAATAGCGCACCGAACTGCACGATCATGAATAAAATCGCAAAGAAAAGTTGGAACACATAGGTGAACCAATTGTCCTTGATCTGCAAAACGCCGTCGAAGAGCGGCAGTCGTATCGCGTCGGCGAATGGTGCGTAATACATGACCCACACCAATGCACCGAGGACGAGAGCTAAGCGGAGCCAAAAGCCGAGGAACTTGCCGACGCGATCGAGCGCACTGTCGATCTTCTTGTCGAGCTCGTCATAGCTCTCACTGGATACAGTTTTCTCCACGATGTTCTCCTGCCTATTCCGTCCGCACGATCTTGCCGCTCGAATCGAGCGTAAACGTGTAGGGGACATACTGAACCGGCCCTCGCGTGAAGGCGGTCTCCGTCACGACATAGAAATGCATGCTCGAGCCATTTGCGATGGGGTACGAGCCGATGTATTGCGTCTTCAGGACCTGCCGGCCGCGTTGCCGGCTCTGATCGAGCTGAGCCTGCAGCGAATCCATCGTCACGCCACTCTGCTGGAGGGAGCGCGTGAAACGGTCGCTATACGCGGTCCACATCAGTTTCGCATCGAAGGTCTGGTTGCCGCGGAGGTAGTTGTACGTTGCATCAGGCTCGCCGTTGGCGCGCTGGGCCTCGGCGGGCCCGTTGCTGGCGTTGCCTCCACCGACGGTGCCAGCAGGATTCGGCAGCGCGACCCGTCCTGAGGTGAACAGCAGCGAGCCGACGACGCCAAGCGCCACGACGAAGGTGATGATGAGCAGCGTGCCCCGGTGCAGTGCGGCAAGAACCAGCCGCCCGACCGCACGCCGCATGACTCGACCGATCACTCTAAGGGACCTCCTTCGCCGCCGAGCAATCGTGCAGGAACCGCTCGCGCCATGCGTTACTACAGAATTTCACTGATTGTACATGCCCGGCGGGCGATTCCCGGTGGATAACAGCGCCTCGGGAGTCCCGGCGGGCTCTATACTGCTGGTAGCCTTCCCCTCTGAATCAGGTACCTGAGGTACGAGTGTGACCGCGAGGCGGATGCGAGTGGCCATCGTGTACGGCGGCCGGTCCGGCGAGCATGAGGTATCCGTCGAGTCAGCGCGCTCGGTCATCGCAGCCATCGACCGCACGAAGCACGACGTAGTGCCGGTAGCCATCACCCACGAGGGGGCCTGGCTGGCCGCGGAGCCAGACGCCCTGCTCGCCGGGGGGCAGCAGACCCGCCCGCGCATCCTGCCGACGGCAGAGCCTTCGAGCCGCGAGCTGGTACGCACCGAGCGAAACAACGGCGACCTGGCGTCGCTCGGCGGGCAAGTTGACGTGGTATTCCCCCTGGTGCACGGCACATACGGGGAGGACGGCTGCCTGCAGGGACTCTTCGAGCTCGCGAGCCTGCCGTACGTGGGTTCCGGCGTCCTTGCGTCGGCGGTGGGGATGGACAAGATCACCATGAAGGCGGTATTCAAGGCGCATGGGTTGCCGGTCGTCGACCACGTGGAGGTGCTCCGGGCTCACTGGGAGCGCTCGCCGCACGAGGTGTGTGACGAGGTTGCCGAGAACCTCGGTTTCCCGTGCTTCGTCAAGCCCGCGGCTCTGGGGTCGAGTGTGGGGATCTCGAAGGTTCATTCGGCCCGTGAGCTCCCGGCGGCGCTGAGCCTCGCCGCCGAGTTCGGGAGCCGAATCCTGGTCGAACGGGCCGCCAATGCCCGCGAGCTCGAGTGCGGTGTGCTCGGGAACGATGAGCCGGCGGCGTCCGTCGTCGGCGAAGTCATCCCGCACCGCGAGTATTACGACTACGAAGCGAAATACGCCGATGCCGAGACAGAATTCGACATTCCAGCCCACCTGGATGCAGCGACCATGCTGCGAGTCCAGAGTCTCGCCGTTCAGTCGTTCAAGGCGGTGGGCGCCGCAGGGATGGCGCGCGTCGATTTCTTTCTGGATCGCGGGACTGACGAGCTCTACCTCAACGAGATCAACACGATCCCGGGCTTTACGAAGATGAGCGTGTACCCACGCCTCTGGGCCGCGTCCGGCGTGCCATACTCGCAGCTCATCGACCGGCTGATCGAGCTGGCCGTCGAGCGCCATGCTGACGAGTCGCGCAACCGCACTCGCTACACCGACTGAAGCTGGCGGAGATGTTGTGGAGCTGATGCGGTTCGAAGCGACCCGCCGCTTTGGCGTCGCCCCCGAGGCGCTGTGGCCGCTCGTGTCGAATACCGTGCTCATGAACCGAGTCATCGGACTCCAGGATGTTGAGTTCGCGTACGCTGCCCGCGCGGATGGCGGCAGTGTCGTCACCGGCGAGTTTCGGCGCTTCGGTCGCACATTCGCCCGCTGGACCGAGCACGCCTTCGACTTTGTCCGTCCTCAGCGCTATCGTGTGCTCCGTGAGTACAGCCTCGGTCCCCTCGCCAGCCTCGATGGCGGCGTGGAGCTCATACCCGAAGATGGCGGCCAAGCCACCCAGGTGCGCGTCTTTGCGGACATTCTCCCGCGCAACCCCCTGGGCTGGATCCTGGCCAAGCGGCTGGTCGGTCCATCGTCTACCTCGCGTGTCCTCGCACAGTGTCAGATCTTCGAGGAATACCTGAACGGCAAAGTCACCTCGCCGTTCCCGCAGCTCGCGCCGCGCGGAGGTGTCGATGCGCGCCGCCTCGACGAGCTCACGGCGCGGCTCATCGGCAGCGGAGCGGAACGAGTGGTCGTCGAGCGGCTGCGGGCGCACCTCGCCGAGGCGCCGGAAGAGCAGACCGCCAGCATGCGGCCCTTTGAGCTGGCCGATGCGTGGGGTGTATCGCGCGAGACGACGCTGATCGGCTTCTTGCGGGCAACGACAGTTGGGCTCCTGGATTTGAAGTGGGATGTGCTCTGTCCCAATTGCCGAATCCCGAAAGCCGAGTACAGCACGCTTGCGGATCTCGAGCTTCGGGCCCACTGCGAGACCTGCAACATCACCTTTGATGCCAACTTCGATCGCCTCGTCGAAGTGCGCTTCAAGGTCTCGTCAGCCGTGCGGGCGACCTCGGTCGGCGTCTTCTGCGTCGGTGGACCGCAAAATATCCCCCATGTGGTCGCCCAGGCGGAGCTGGAGCCCGGCGCCGCCCTAACCTGGCAGGTGCCGCTCACCGGGACCGCGTTCCGACTTCGCTCACCGCAGAGCCGTGGCGCCGCCATTCTGGAGGTGGACGCGGGCGGACCGGATCAGGCCGAGTTCGCCGTGGAAAGCGCTGGCATCGCGCCGCCCCTTGCGCAGGTGGACGGCGCCGCAGTCGCGATGAGGATCGTGAACCGGCTCGACACGCCGGCCATTGTGGCGCTGGAGGAGCGGTTCTGGTCCGACACGGCGGCGACGGCGGCGATCGTGAGCTCGCTTCAAGAATTCCGTGACCTCTTCTCGGCGGAAGTGCTCGCGCCCGGGCTCCAGGTCGGGATCGAGCGGCTGGCGCTGCTCTTTACCGATCTGGCGGGCTCCACAGAGCTGTACGAGCGGATTGGGCAGGCACGCGCCTTCCGACTCGTGCAGGATCACTTCCGGCTGCTCGACGCGTCGATTCGAGGTAACGGCGGCGCGCAAATCAAGACGATTGGCGACGCCGTGATGGCCGCCTTTCCGACGGTACCGCTCGCCTTGCGGGCCGCCGCGGACATGCAGCGGCGTATCCTCGAGCTGCAGGTTGCTGAGGTCGACCCGACACGATTGCTCAAAGTGGGGATTCATGCGGGAGCATGCCTCGCAGTAAACCTCGATGGGCGCCTGGACTACTTTGGAACCGCGGTAAACATTGCGGCGCGGGTCGAATCCGAGGCGCACGGTGGCGAGATCGTGATCAGCGACGACGCGCGGTGGGACCCAGGCGTGGAAGAGACACTCGCGCGTGAGCGGCTGGATGCCGAGTCCCAGGAGGTACGGCTGAAGGGAATTGCGCGGGTGGTCCGCGTCCATCGCATCGCGCGGGTTCCACCAGCCGTCGAGCTCGGAGCTCAGTCCGACGCGGCCTCAGCCAGCGCGGCGCCCACGGTCTGAACGGCCTGCGCCACGTCGACATCCGTGTGCGCGAGCGAGACGAACCACGCCTCGAACTGTGACGGTGGCGGGTAGATGCCACGAGCGAGCGCACCACCAAAGAGGCGGGCATAGGCGCGTGTATCCGCCCGTTGCGCGGAGACGTAATCGGTGACGGGCGCATCCGTGAAGAACGGCGTGAGCATCGAGCCGACCCGCTGGAGCTGTATGAGGATTTCGGCTCGAGCCGCCGCGGCGGCGATGCCATCTCCGAGCGTGGCCCCGAGCGCCTCGAGGCGCTCGTAGGTTTCCGGTTTCTGCAATTCGCGAAGCGTCGCGGCGCCCGCAGCCATGGCGAGCGGGTTCCCAGAGAGCGTGCCCGCCTGGTAGACGGGCCCCTCGGGCGCGATCAGTCCCATGATCTCGCGCCGGCCGCCGTACGCGCCGACGGGTAGGCCGCCGCCGATGATTTTGCCGAGGCAGGTAAGGTCGGGGACAACGCCGTACATCTGCTGCGCCCCACCCCACGCGACTCGGAAGCCAGTGATGACCTCGTCGAAGACCAGCAGGGCGCCGCGGCGCTCCGTCAGCTCGCGCAGCCCTCTCAGAAAGCCTGGCTGTGGTGGCACGACTCCCATGTTGCCGGCGACCGGTTCGACGATCAGCGCCGCGATTGCATCCTGGTGCTCGCGAAAGGCACGCTCGGCGAGCTCGAGGTCGTTGTAGGGCACGCTGAGCGTCGTAGCGGCCACTGCTTCGGGCACACCCGCACTGGCCGGTACGCCGAGCGTCATCAGCCCCGAGCCTGCCGCCACGAGCAGCGCGTCGCTGTGGCCGTGGTAGCCTCCGTCGACCTTCAGCACGAGGGAGCGCCCGGTGAAGGCGCGCGCGAGGCGCAACGCGCTCATGGTGGCCTCGGTTCCGGACGAGACGAATCGCATGCGCTCCATTGATGGGAAAGCCAGGCGCACCAGCTCGCCGAGCTCGACTTCACGCTCGGTCGACGCGCCGAACGTCGTCCCACGGCGCGCCGCCTCCTCGATCGCCGCGACGACCGCGGGGTGCGCGTGCCCGAGGATCAACGGCCCCCACGAGCTGACGAAGTCGAGATACGTACGGCCGTCCGCGTCGCGGACGCGTGCGCCGCTGCCGGATTCGATGAATGGAGGTTCGCCGCCGACGGCGCGGAACGCACGGACCGGGCTGTTGACGCCGCCGGGGAAGAGATCGAGGGCACGGGCGAAGAGTTGGCGGGAGCGCGCGCCGTCCACGCCGCTATGACCAGGCCAGGAGGCGGGCAGCCTCCACGGCATGGTAGGTCAGGATGAAGTCCGCGCCGGCGCGCTTGATCGAGTGCAAAATCTCCAGCATGATCGCGTTGCCGTCGACCCAGCCATTCGCCGCCGCAGCCTTGACCATCGCGTACTCACCGCTCACGTTGTAGGCGCCGACCGGCACCGGGCTCATCTCTCTGACCTTGGCGAGCACGTCGAGAAATGCCAGAGCCGGCTTGACCATAACCATGTCGGCGCCCTCTTGCAGGTCGAGCGCCACCTCGTGCAGCGCCTCGCGCACGTTGGCCGCGTCCATCTGGTACGCGCGGCGGTCGCCAAACTTGGGCGCCGACTCGGCTGCTTCGCGGAAGGGGCCGTAGAACGACGAGGCGTACTTCGCCGCGTACGCCAGGACCGGTATGTCAGCCAGTCCGCTGGCGTCGAGTCCGCCGCGGATTGCTGCTACCCGGCCGTCCATCATGTCCGACGGGGCCACCACGTCTGCCCCAGCCTCGGCGTGCGAAATCGCGGTCTGCGCCAGCAGCTCGAGCGTCGGATCGTTCAGCACCTCGCCGTTCTGCACGAGCCCGCAGTGGCCATGGCTCGTGTACTCACAGAGGCATACGTCCGTGATAACGAGCAGCTCAGGCACCGCATCCTTGATGGCGTGCACCGCGCGTTGGGCGATGCCGTCGCGGTCGTATGCGCCGCTGCCCCGTTCGTCCTTCGCATCGGGGATTCCGAACAGGATGACTGCTGGGATGTGCAAATCGTGCGCCTCGCGTGCTGCGGCGACGGCGTGCGCGATGGACAACTGGAACACCCCTGGCATCGAGCTCACGGGCATTCGTACGTCCCGCCCCTCGACCACGAAGAGCGGCAGGATAAAGTCGGTCGGCCGCAGCTCGGTTTCCCGCACCAGCGCGCGGAGGGCCGCGGTTCGCCGCAGGCGACGTGGCCTAGCGATCGGGAAGGCCGCGGCGCCGGTTGGCGCCTGTTGCGCAATCATTTCGTATCTCCCCTGGCCGAAACTGTGGCGTAGTGGGTACAGAGCGCACGCACGAGACCGTCGATCGTGGCCGTCTCGGCGATGATGGCAGGCTCGAGTCCCAGCTCGTGGACCGTGGCGGCGGTGACCGGGCCAATGCAGGCGATCGCGAGTCGGCGCAGCGCAGCGACGTCGCTGTCCATCATCTCGAGGAGCCCCCGCACCGACGACGACGAGGTAAACGTGGCCGCGTCAATCGCGCCACCATCGAGTTGCTCCCGCAGCCCTGCCGGTGCCCGGGCCGAGACGGTGCGATAGACGACCGGTGCGTCTACGAGAGCCCCAGCGCGCAGCAGCTCACGGCTCAACGTCTCGCGCGCAATATTCCCCCGGGGGAGCAATATGCGGCGTGCCGTGAGATCACCGGCGTCGAGCAGGCAGGCCACGAGCGCCTCGGCCACGAATTCGTCTGGCATGAGGTCGACCTTGAGGCCCGCATCGGCGAGCGCCCGCGTCGTGGCTGGGCCGATTGCGGCAAGTCGGGTGGCGCGGAACCAATCGCTGGGACTGTGCGTCGTGGCGAGGCGGTCCAGAAAGAATCGCACGCCGTTCGCGCTGGTGAAGACCGCCCAATCGTAGCCGCCATGCGCAATCGCCCAATCTGCAGCCTCCCACGATTCTGGCGGCTCGATAGCGATCGCCGGTACCTCGAGCGCCCGCGCTCCTTCGGCACGCAGCGCCTGCGCGAGCCGTGATGCCTGGTCCGGTGGCCGAGTTACGAGCACCGTGATGCCGACGAGTGACCTGCTCACGCCGCCCCCGTCGCCCGGAGCGCTGCGCGCAGTGCCTCGCCCACGGTGCGACCCAGGGACGCCGCATCGCCGATCGGGCCGGACCGGTGCGCGCGAACCAGCGCGCCGCTGTCGTCCGGTGCGACAAAGGCATCGAGAGTGATGCTGCCGTTCTCGAGGCGGGCGTAGGCGCCGAGGGGCGTCTGGCAGCCGGCGCCGAACGCGAGGGCTACGCCGCGCTCGGCGAGGGCACAGGCACGCGTCGTTGGATCGTCGATGGCGCTCAGCATCCTGAGGACCATTTCGTCAGCGGCGCGTATCTGCACGGCGAGGATGCCCTGGCCGACCGCGGGTACGAATCTGGTCGGTTCGAAGATCTCCCGTGCTTGCGGGTCGCGACCGAGCCGCCGCAGACCCGCCGCCGCCAGCACGACGCCCGCGATCTCGCCCTGGCCAATGCGTCGCAGGCGGGTATCGACGTTGCCTCGAATCGGGCGTACGATGATATCCGGGCGCTCATCGAGCAGCAGCGCGCGTCGTCGCGGGCTGCCGGTGCCGACGACAGCCCCGGGCTGCAAGGTTGCAAGAGTCATCCCTGTTGTGGTGATGAGTGCGTCCCGCGGGTCTTCGCGCGTCGGGAAGGCGCCGATTACGAGACCCTCGGGGTCGGCGGACGGCATGTCCTTGGCGCTGTGCACCGCGACGTCGATCTCGTTGGCACGAAGCGCCGCCTCGATTCGCCGCACGAATGCACCCTGACCGTCGAGTCGGCTGTCGTCGCGTCCCGCGGTCTCGTCGCCATGCGTCGAGATGATCTGCACCTCGAACGCGCTGGCTGGGTGAGCGCGCTGGAGGGCGGCGAGCACCAGGCCGGTCTGGGCGCGGGCCAGCGCGCTCCCGCGGGTCCCCACTCGGAGCGTGCGCGCGGCTGTCGACGTCACGGCGCCCGCTCGGCGCCTACCCCGGCGACTTCCTCGCGGGCTAGTTTGAAGAGCTGCTGCATGGCGCTCGCGATCGCGTCGCCGTCCGGGCCCTCCTGGCTGGATTTCAACACCGAGACCGGCGTATGGAGGAGGCGCCGCACGATCGAGGCGGTCATCGCGTCGAGCATCGCGCGCTCCTCGTCGGAAAGCGACGGCAGACGGCGCAGCGTGCGTTCCAGCTCAGTCTGGCGGATAGTCTCCGCGCGCTGGTAGAGCTCACCGATCATCGGGATGACCTGCTCGGTGGTCTCCCACTGGCGGAAGTCGTCGAGCGCCTCGCCGATGATGCGCTCGACGGCCGTGGCCTCGCGCTTGCGCACCTGGAGGTTGGCTGCGCAGAGCGCCTCGAGATCGTCGATGTTGTAGAGCACGACGCTTGGCAGCTCCACCACTGCGGGATCGACGTCGCGTGGTACCGCGATGTCGATACAGAAGAGTGGCCGGTCGGGACGCTCGTCCATCGCTCGGCGGACGAGGTCGTACGTGACGATGTGCTCCGGGGCACCGGTGGAGCTGATGACGATGTCCACCTGCTCCAGCGCGTGCTGGAGATCCGTGAACGGGACGGCACGGCCTTGCAGCGTGCTCGCCAGGCGCTCGGCGCGCTCCGGCGACCGGTTGGCCACGATAATGTCCCCCGCGCCGCCCTCGATGAGGGCTCGCACGGTCGCCTCGCCGGCTTCCCCGGCACCGATGACGAGCACCGCTCTTCCGCCGAGGCCGTCGAGGAGGCGATGGGCGAGGTCGACGGCTACCGAGCTCGCCGAGAGCGCGCCCCGGCTGATCGCGGTTTCGGTCCGAGCGCGCTTCCCCGCCTCGAGTGCGAGCGGCAGCGCCCGGCCCAACACCCGACCAATGGTCCCGGCGTCGCGTGCGGTCTGGTATGCATCACGGACCTGGCCCAGGATCTGTGTCTCGCCAAGCACCATGGACTCGATGCCGGAGGCCACGCGCAGCAGGTGCTCGACGGCGGCGCTCCCTTCGCGCGCGTAGCTGTGGCCTGTGAGCTCGTTCGGATTGACGCCGCGCTGCTCGGCGATAAATCCAATCAGGGAAGAGATGGGGTGTTCGGCGCCTACTGCGTAGATCTCCGTCCGATTGCACGTGGAAAGGAGGTAGGCCTCGTCGGCTGTAGAGGTCAGCTCGCGGAGTGCCCCGGGAATCTCGTCCTCGACGAAAGCGAGGCGCTCGCGGAGAGCAACTGGCGCGGAATGGTGGTCGATGCCAAGCAGCGTGATCATGCGTGCGGCGTCTCGCGGCCGGACGTGCTCGACGCCGTGATCCCCTCGAGTACCTCGTCCATGAGGCGCTCGGCGCGGCGCATGATTGGGCCGATCTCCGCGCCCGTCTCCGGATAGCGCGTAATGCTGTTCGCTAGTACCTCGAGCAGCGGACGTCGGAACATGACATACGCCTCGACGATCTGTCCGACGTCCACACCCGCCCGAGCCGCGATCGCCGCGTACCGCGCGCCGATGCGCCGGGCGGCCGCAAGCCCGGTGCGACGACCGGTGGGTGAAGGGGTACCGATCAGTTGCCCGAGCTCCGCCAGCAGCTCGTCTCCGAGCGCGCGCAGCTCGTCGCGCGTGTCAGTGCCCAACTCCGCGAGCCATCCGTGATGCGTGGAGGATGAGTGGCCAAGCGCCCGGTACCGCGCTTGCAGTTGCGCGACCAGGGCGGCCGGAAGATCCGCGCCGCGGTGGGCATCTGGCGCCCGGCGGAGTGCTGCGACCTCGGCAGCGCTGAAGCGCCGGTGCCCGCCTGGTGTTCGATACACACCAAGCCTGCCAGCGTCGGTCCATTGCCGCAACGTGGCGGGATTGACCCCGAGCATCTGGCAGGCTCGTCCGATGGAGACCCACTCCGGCGCGGGAGTGACGAGACTCTCAGCCATGAAACCTACAGAAATCTACAGATTCTTGAAAAATCGACTTCCACACGTTAGCACTGGAAATACGAACGGTGCAAACTCATGGGCTCTGCCATCCCAGAGAGTGCAGCAGCAATGATCTGCCGTCCAGGCGTTGAGTCATGGAGCCTTCACTACGATTGGGATGCCGCGAATGTTGAGGCCGAGCCGACTGTGGCGCAGCGCCCGGGCGCTGCGCTGCAAGGGGCGACGGCTGGCACATAGACTTAGGTACCAATCCTGCGGGAGGTGCACGTGCGGATCCTTTGCGCAGGGGGTGGCTCTGGCGGTTCGGCGGCGCCGGTCATTGCGGTCGCCCAGGCCGCGCGTCGCCGTTGGCCGCACGCCGAGATGTTGTACGTCGGCACCCGTGGCGGGCCCGAGGCCGCATTGGTGCGCGACGCGGGGCTCCCATTCATCGCCGTGCGCACCGGCAAGCTTCGCCGCTACGCCGACTGGCGCAACCTCACCGACCCGGCGCTCGTCGCCGCCGGGGTTGCGCAATCAATTCGAATCGTGCGTCGTTTTTGGCCGGATGTCGCGTTTGGCGCCGGCGGGTTCGCGACGGTTCCCCCCCTTCTGGCCGCACGCGTGCTTGGCGTGCCACTCGTCATCCATCAGCAAGATGTCCTCCCGAGCCTCGCCAATCGGATTCTGGTGCCGTTTGCGACGCGAGTGACAGTCGCCTTTCCGGAGACGGTCGGCCTGCTGCGCCATGCGAACGCGCGGATTGTCGGTAATCCGGTCCGTGACGCGTTCGCTGCGGCGAGTGCGGTGCGCGCGGGTGAGACGCTCGGACTGGAGTCTGGCGTGCCGTTGGTCCTGGCCACCGGCGGTGGGACGGGCGCCCTGAACCTGAACCAGATCGTGGCCAGCGCGGCTCCGCAGCTTATCGAGGGAGCGCAGGTACTCCACCTTACCGGCGCAGGCAAGCGGGTCGAGGCAATCGACCACCCGAGATATCGACAGGTGGAATTCTTGACCTCTGAGATGCCCGACGTGCTTGCCGCGGCTGAGGTCGTGATCACCCGCGCCGGCATGTCGGCGCTGGCCGAGGTTGGGGCGCTCGGCAAGGCGGCGATCGTGATCCCTATGCCCAATTCACACCAGGAAGCGAATGCCGCCGTCGTGGCGCGCCACCAGGCGGGTGTCGTCGCCCACGAGCGCGAATTGACGCCGCGGCTCCTGGTTGAGCTCGTTCGTGAGCTGCTGGCGGACACGAGTCGGCGGCACGCGCTCGAAAAGGCCGCTTCGAAGTTGCTTCCGGCGAGCGCCGCCGACGCAGTGGTTAGCGAGCTCGCACAAGCTGCGGGCGAATTGGCCTGATCTCGACCTGCAGACCCTCGGCGTCGTGCACCTTGCAAGCGACCTCATCGCCCAGCCGATACACGTCGACTGAGATCGTCCGACCGCCGCCGAGTCGCAGGTGCTCGAAGTGAATCTCATTCATCGAAGGGAGCAGGGCAGGGCTCAGCCGGATGCGGTGGTGCGGCAGGTCGACTTCCAGGCCGACTAGATGCTGGAGCATGAGGAACACCGATCCCGCCGCCCATGCCTGCGGACTGCAGGACACCGGGTACGATGCCGGCAGCGACTGGTAGCGGCGGTCGCGGCTGAAGCCACAGAAGAGCTCGGGCATGCGGAAGCTGGGCAACCGGATGCCCGCGTCGAACATCTCCTGGATGACCCGTACCGCCTCGTCCGCATACCCTGCGCGCCGCAGCCCGGCGACCACGATCGAGTTATCGTGCGGCCAGACCGAGCCGTTGTGGTAGCTCATCGGATTGAAGGTTGGGAAGTCGCCGCTCAGTGTGCGCAGGCCCCACCCGCACATCATGTCGTCCTGCATCAGCCGCGCGACGAAGCGGTCGGCCCGAGGCCCATCCAGCATTCCCATCAGCAAGCAGTGACCCGGGTTGGAGGTAAGCGCGGGTACTGGAGCTTTATGCGCGTCGAGCGCTTCCGCGTAAAAGCCGAGCGATTCGAGCCAGAATGCCTCGTCGAAGCGCCGTTTCAAGCGCGCCGCTCGTGCCAGGCACTCCTGGGTACGCTCCGGCTCGCCCCAGCGGGCGTACATCTCCGCCATGCCCCGTTCCGCGGCGTATGCGTATCCTTGCACCTCGGCGATGGCGATCGGCGCCTGGGCATAGCTGCCGTCCGGAAAGGTCACCGAATCGTGCGAATCCTTCCAGCCCTGGTTGTGAATCCCGCGCGTTGACTTGGACTCATATTCCAACAGGCCATCGCCGTCCGGATCGCCGTAGGTACGGATCCACTGCAGGGCGCGCTCCAGGTGGGGCCGCAGCTCCGCCGCGAGCGCCATGTCGTCCATCCAGCGCATGAGCTCGGTGAAGACGACCACGAAGAGGGGCGTCGAGTCGACGCTGCCGTAATACGGGGTCTGCGGGACTTCATGGAGTGCGGCCATCTCGCCGCTCCGAATCTCGTGCAGGATCTTTCCCGGTTCCTCGTCACACCAGGGATCGACCCGCGTGCCCTGATGCAATGCGAGAAAACGCAGCGTGCCGTAGGCGATGTCCGGGTTCAGGGACAGCGTCTGCAGGGACGCGATGAGGCTGTCCCGGCCAAACGGCACGCTGAACCACGGAATGCCGGCGACCGGCAAGAGGCCGGAATCGACCTTATTGATGGTGAGGCGCAGGTCCTGCACGTTGCGGTCGATCAGATTGTTGATGAGGTCGTGGTCGGTCGTAATTCGGGTGCACGATGCCATCCACTGCCGGTATTCGTCGGCGATGCGCACGAACGCATCGTCCAGGGCGGGGAATGGCCGACGTGGCGGTGCATGCGCCTCAACGACGGGTTCGACGTTTACCGTCATCGACCAGCTTTTCCCCGGCTCCAGCTTTGCGTGGAACAAGGCTTGAGCAGAGGGCGGTTCGAGTCGGACCTCCGTTCGGACGTCCATGGTCGCGATCTCAGCCGGATCCGTCGGCAATATCCCGACCTCTGTTGGCTCGGGGTGCAGAATCACCACGTCGTCTGGCACTCGGTCAAACGTGATCTCGGTTCGCCGCGTCACATCGTCGAGCCCCAGGTAGCGCAGGAGAATCGTGTCACCCTCGTGCGCCGGCGCACTGACCATGCCTCGGCGGGGCCGTTGCATGTAGCCGCGCACGTCGAACATATCACGGAAGTCGGAGCCAACCGTGAGACGAATGGTGAGCTCCACTGTAGTGGGACCATAGTTCATCAGCCCGATGCGCTCGTGCAGCCCGGCATCGATGAACCGGTTGCGGCGCACGCTAATGACGCGCCCCGGCACGTCGCTGCCGTCGTCAAGGGTCGACGGTTGATTGCCAAACTGGAAATTGCTCATGAAGTTCAGCTCGCCCGCGCTGGAGAGGAGCTGCAGCGGCAGGTGATCGATGCTGAACTCGAAGATGCTCAGAAATCGCGTGTCCTGAAAGTACAGGCCTTCGCCATCCATGGCGTCCGCACGGATGTTGCCATCGCGATCGGTGACAGCAAAGATCTCATTTTCCTTGAGCACGAGGCGGTTGAGCATAAGCCAATCCGAGGCGAGGATGAGGGCTGGGGATGCGTGATGTGTTGTCGGCGGGCGCGACGAATGGCCCGGCCTAGTCCGGTCGGCCCCAAAGGTCGCCACGATGAATCGTCTGTGTTCGCGCGGGCCCTACCCCAATGATATCGGCCGGAGCGCCGACAAGCTGCTCGATGCGACGTACATATCGGGCGGCCTCGTCGGGCAGCTCGGCGAAGTCGGCGATGTCGCAGATCGATTCCCGCCAGCCGGGCAGCTCCTCCAACACCGGTTGGCACTCATCGTGCATGGCGTGATTGGACGGCAGTCGATCCACGCGCTGGCCGTGTACCTCGTATCCCACGCAGACGTTGATCGAGTCCATTTCGTCCAGAATGTCGAGGCGGGTCAGCGCGATCTGGTCGAACCCGTTCACGCGTGCGGTGTACCGGGCCAGTACGCCGTCGAACCAGCCGACCCGCCGCGCCCGGCCAGTGGTGGCGCCAAACTCGTGCGCATGCTCGCGGAGGTACGCGCCCGTCTCGTCACGCAGCTCGCTCGGCATCGCTCCGGAGCCAACACGCGTGGTGTACGCCTTGTAGATACCGATGGAGCGAGTGAGCGCGCGTGGGGGAATGCCTGCGCCTTGCAACAGCCCCGCCACCGTGCATGCTGAGCTGGTGACGTACGGATAGGTCCCGTGGTCAATATCGAGGAGGGTCGCCTGGGCCCCTTCGAGAAGGATGCGCGCGTTGCGATCGACGGCATCCGCCACGCGCCCTGAAACGTCGGCGACGTACGGCCCGAGTCGCTCCGCGATCTGCAGATACTCGCGCACGATCTGGTCGCCGTCGATTTCGGGCTCGTGCTCCACCGAGCGGAGGAAGCGGTTGGCACTCTCGGCGGCGACGTGCACCCGACGCTTGAAGGAGTCGGGATCGAGCAGCTCGCCGATCTGAATGCCGACGCGGGCCGCCTTGTCCACGTATGCCGGGCCGATCCCCCGTCCCGTGGTCCCAATCGCCCCCTTGCCGCGCAGCGATTCCTGCACGCGCTCGAGTACGAGGTGGTACGGCATCACCATGTGGGCGCGATCGGATACCTGCAGCCCGGTGGTCGCCACGCCGCGCGCCTCCAGGGCGTCCATTTCTTTGAGAAGGCTGACGGGATTTACGACGACGCCGGGCGCAATGATGCAAGTGGCCGCGGGATTGAAGATGCCCGCGGGGACGAGATGAAGCACGAACTCCCCTAGCGGATTGATAACGGTATGCCCCGCGTTATCCCCGCCGTGGGCCCTGATCACCATGTCGGCGGTACCGGCGAGCAGGTCGATGACCTTGCCCTTTCCCTCATCGCCCCACTGTCCGCCTACAACCGCCACGACTGGCATCGTTTTCCTCTCCGCTGAATTCCTGGCCAGCGAGCAAAGCGCCGAATTATACGGACTGGTCCGGCGGCACGCAGCGGCCACTCGGCCTGCTCACCTGCGTCGTTGGTAGTGGTATCGAAGGTCCGCGAGTACGGGGAGCTGCGGCAGCTAGCGGCTGGGGCCCGGCGCCGCCGATTCGCCACGGCTGCCGTAGTTGCGGGTGAAGTAGGCGCGATACTCGGCCCCCTCCTTGATCCGCCGCCACCAGGGCTCGTGGTCGACGTACCAGCGCACGGTCGCCTCCAGCGCGTCCTCGAAGGGCCGCGAGCGATCCCAGCCCAGGCGATCGAGCTTGCGCGTCTCCACGGAGTAGCGGACGTCGTGGCCCGGGCGATCCGGCACGTGCTCGATCAGCGTGTGGGGCCGGCCCAGGGCGTCGAGGATGCGCGCCACCACGTCGACGTTGTAGCGCTCGTTGCCGCCGCCGACGTTGTACGCCTCGCCCGGCTCGCCATGGCGCAGCACGAGGTCGATCCCTGCGCAGTGGTCTTCGACGTAGAGCCAGTCACGCACCTGCCGCCCATCGCCATAGACGGGGATCGGCCGCTGGTCGATCGCCTCGGTGATCACGACCGGGATCAGCTTCTCGGGATACTGATACGGGCCAAAGGTATTCGAGCCCCGGGTCACCAGGGTCGGGACCCCGTACGTGACGTGGTAGGCGTAGACGAGCAGCTCGCCGCCAGCCTTGCTGGCCGAGTAGGGGCTGCGTGGCAGCAGGCGCGCCTCCTCCGGCGCCGAGCCCTCGTGCACCACCCCGTACACCTCGTCGGTGCTCACGTGCAGGAAGCGCTGCACGTTGGCGACCCGGGCCGCCTCGAGCAGCACGTAGACGCCGTACACGTCGGTGCTGATGAAGCTGCCCGGATCGAGGATCGACCGGTCGACGTGGGTCTCCGCCGCGAAGTTCACCACGGCGTCGACGCCCGCCATCGCGGTCGCCACCGCGTCGGCGTTGGCGATATCGCCCTGGACGAAGCGCACCCGCGGGGTGGTCAGCAACTCCTGCAAGTTCTCGAGATTGCCGGCGTAGGTCAGCTTGTCGAGCACGACGACTTCGTCATCGGTGGTGGCGCACACGTACCGCACGTAGTTGCTGCCGATGAAGCCCGCCCCACCGGCGACCAGGAGCTTCATACGGCCTCCTCCACGAGCGGGCGGTGCGGCCAGTGGGCGGCCACGTAATTGCCCACCTCCCAGTAATCGGCGATCGACTCCCCCGCGTCGCCCCAGAAGCCTTGCAGCACGTCGTAGCCCATCCCGCCCCGGCGGATGTATTCGTTGTTCACGTCGGTGATCTCCAGCTCGCCGCGGCCGGAGGGCTGCAGGGTCTGCACGATCTCCCACACCTGGGCATCGTACATGTAGACGCCGGTGACGGCGTACGGGGACTGTGGGATCGCCGGCTTCTCCTCGATGCGCAGCACCCGGCCCTCCTCCAGCACCGGCACGCCGAGGTGGACGAGGTGCGCGCGCTCCGGGATCTCTTTGAGCACAATGCGGGCGCCGCTCGGCTGGGCGCTGAAGTGCGCGACGAAGGGGGCGATGTTGTCCTCGACGATATTGTCGCCGAGCAGCAGCGCGCAGCGGTCGCCGGCTACGAACTCCTGGGTGAGGCCGAGCGCCTCGGCGATCCCGCCGGCGCGATCCTGGTAGGCATAGTTGAGGTGCTTCAACCCGAAATCCCGCCCATTCCCGAGCAGCCGTAAGAAGTCGCCGGCGTTGTTGCCGCCGGTGACGATCATGATGTCGGTGATCCCGGCGCGCACGAGGGTCTCGATCGGGTAGAAGATCATCGGCTTGTCGTAGACGGGGAGCAGGTGCTTGTTGGTAATACGCGTTAATGGATAGAGGCGGCTCCCCGAGCCACCGGCGAGAATGACACCCTTCATGCGCTCGGCACTCCTTGGGTTGTGGTTGGCGAGAATGACGCAGGCATCCAGCGCCTCAATAACGATACGCGTCGGCATCCAGTTGCGCATTGTTTAGCACGACGCCCAGCAGTCGCGCATTGACCCGCTCGAGCTGCTCCTTGGCGCGGCGCGCCGGGTCGCGTCGCGTGCGGCGCGCGTCGAGCACGAGCACCACGCCGTCGACACGTGACGCGAGCGCGGACGCGTCTGCGGCCGCGGATACGGGCGGGGAGTCGAGCAGGACGAGGTCGGCCACCGTGCGCAGCCGCGTCAAGACTTCGTCGATCCGCGTGCCGCGCATGACCTCCGCTGGATTTGGCGGCACCGGCCCGGTCGCCAGCACGAGGAGACCGTCGACGCCGACTTCGGATACGGCAGCTTCGAGGTCGAGATCGCCCAACAGGACTGAGGTCAGGCCGCGGCTATTGTCGACGCCGAACAGCTCGTGGAGCTGCGGACGCCGAAAGTCAGCGTCCACGAGTATGACGCGAGCCCCAGCCTGAGCAGCGACGACGCCGAGGTTTGCCAACGTGGTGGTCTTCCCCTCGTCGGGCCGTGCGCTCGTCACGAGCACGAGCTGCGTCGTCTGCTCCAGACCACCAAAGCGGAGGTTGGTCCAGAGGGTACGATATGCTTCCGCGGCGGCCGACCGCGGCGCAAGCAGCGTGACGAGATCGGCTGGGCCGCCGCTCGGTCCCTTCTTGCTGCCTCGGGTCACAACTGCTCTCCCTCGGCCGAATGCGCCGGTGGCACGACGCTGAGGTGGCTGCGTCGTATGGCGCGGCCTCGCCAGCGCTCAGTCGAGTCGAACACGAACGCCAGAACCGTGCCCGCCATCAGCCCGAGAATGGCGGCGGCGAGCACGATGGACCGAAACGCTGGCGCGACCAGTCGCGCGTGTTCCGGTCGGTCGAATACGGTCTCGTTCACCCGCTCCTGCTCCGGGACGATCGCCATCAGCGCCGTCTGCCGCTCTTGCGCGACTTGCGCGACTGCCTGGGCGATCTGCTCCGCCCGCTCCGGTGAGGAATCGTCCACGTCGATCTGGATGTGCAACGTCTCAGGAATGGCCTGGGTGCGGATGCGGGCGAGGACCGCGTCTGCCCCCAATTCGAGGTGCAGGCGCTGGTCGACCTCTTGCGCCACGGCGGTCGTGCTCACACGCGCCGCAAGCTGCTTGAGCAACCGTTCTATCGCAAGAACCTGGCCGTTGTCGATGCGGCCGGTGACTTCGAGCTGTATGGAGGACCGGTACACGGGAATCTCGGCCCGCGCGAGGGTATAGCCGAGCACCGCGGCGACGAGCGCTGGCAGCAGCACGATCCACCAGCGCCGGGCGAGTATTGCTGCATATTCCTGGAGTGGCATGCTACCTCGGAGACGGTTTTGGGGTGTCGATCAGCATCGCGCGTGGGGCGACTGCGCCGTCATGGCCGTGGGCCAGCCGGAATCTCTCCCAGCACCGGCAGTCCCAGCGCCCGCCGGACGTCGCCCGCATCTCGAATGGTTGAGTCGACGTAATCTACGACAAACGCCAGGAAGAGGCCGGCGAGCAGCCCGAGTAGACCGCGCAGACCGACGTCCGCCACCTGGGATCCAACCGTGGTCGCGGCGTGCACCGAAGGCTGGTCGATCACCGCGACCCGTCCGCCCGAGGAGGCGAGCGCACCCAGATACCGCGGGCTCTGGGTGCGAACGAGCTCGGCGATAGCGGACGCGAGCTGCAGGGCACGCGTCGGCGATGGCGCTTGCACAGCTACGTCCAGCATCCGATGCGTCTTCTTGGTCGTCGTCAGACTGGACAGGTCCAGCGTGCGGGCATCTTCGCCGAGCTGCTGGCCGACGTCGGTCCCGAATGACTGACTCTTGAGGAGCTGCGCGAGGTCGTCGGCCAGGTACTCGGACGACAGCCAGAGGTAATAGTCGCGGTAGTAGCTGTAGGGCGGTGCGTCGCTCTCGGAAGTGGCGCTTCCCTCGTCGGTGACACTTACCGCCAGCCGCATCGATGCTTCGTAGGCCCTGGGCCCGCGGAGGCTGAACGCCGTGGCGAACACCAGGGCGAGGATTGTGACCGCGGCGATGATTGGCCAGCGTCGCAGCAAAATGGCAACGGCATCATGCAGGTCCATCGTCGACCTCGGGGACACCCCGGATGGCGGTGCCGGCGCGAACTATACCGGCGCCCTTTCGGTCTGGGCAAACCGAACCGAAGCACGGTGCGCCCGATACGCATCGTCGACGAGGTCCGCGAAGCGCTTCTTGAACGTCGAGGTCGCGAAACCGAGCGCATGTGCCCGAATGCGCTCGGGGTCGAATCGGGTGGGATCGAACGCCGCGAGCGTTGCCGCGAGCGCATCTGCGCTCTGGGGGCTGAAGAGCGCGCCGGTCTCCCCATCGACGACGGTATCGAGCGCGCCGCCGCCGGCAAAGGCGATCACGGGCCGCCCTGCTGCCATTGCCTCGACGGGCGCAATGCCGAAATCCTCCTCACCAGGGAAAAGAAACGCCCGGCACGTCGCGCGGTACGCACGGGCTTCCTGATCCGCGACAAAGCCCGCGAATCGTACCGATGGCCCGGCCAGCGCCTCGAGGCTCGCCCGGTCCCGCCCGTCGCCGACGACGCAGAGCGGAGCGCCGAGTCGGTTGCACGCCTCGATCGCGAGGTCGATCCGCTTGTACGGAATCAGCCGAGAGACCACGAGGTACTCGTCGCCAACCTCGCGGCTGAGCGGAATTGATTCGACGTCCACTGGCGGCATCAGCAGGTCGGCATCCCTCCCGTAGCACTGGCGGATGCGCTCGACCACCACGCGCGAGATTCCGACGAAGCGATCGACGCGTCGGGAGTTGGCGACGTCCCAACGCCGCAGGCCGTGCATCAGCGTCGGCAGTATCGTGCGCGCCGATCTGCCGAGCCGCTCGCGGTCGACGTAGGCATCTAGATTCCACGCGAACCGCATCGGCGTGAGGCAATAGGAGAGATGCATGGTGCCCGGCGGCGTTTTCACCCCTTTGCACCACGCGCTGGAGTTCGAGATGACAACGTCGTAGCTGCTGAGATCGAACGACTCGAAGGCAAGTGGGTAGAGCAGCAGTGCATGGCGGTGGTGTGCGCGCGCGAGCGGGATCCGCTGCATGAAGGAGGTGCGAATATCCCAGCCGCGAAAGTGTGCGGGCATGGCGGTCGGCTCGTACAGCGAGGTGTACACGGGTGCGTTGGGGTAGAGCTCGTGGAAGACCTCGAGCACCCGCTCCGCGCCGCCGTACTGGTTCAGGTAGTCGTGGACGAGGGCGACGCGCACGACCCTAGAACGCGCCCGCGGTGCGAAGCACAGCCGGAATGGTGCGCGCCAGAATCTGGAGATCGAGCGTGAGTGACCAGTTCTCGATGTAGTAGATGTCAAGCATGACCATCTCGTCGAAGCTCAGCTCGCTGCGGCCGCTAACTTGCCAGAGCCCCGTAATGCCTGGCACCGTCTCGAGCCGCCGGCGGTGCCAGTCTTCGTACTGCTCGACCTCGGCGGGAATGGGCGGGCGGGGACCGACGAGGCTCATGTCACCCTGGAGCACGTTCCACAATTGCGGGAACTCGTCGATGCTCATGCGCCGGATGATCCGCCCCACGCGCGTTAACCGGGGATCACGCCGAATCTTGAAGAGCGGCCCATCCGCCTCATTCAACTCGTTGAGTGCCTCGCGCTCTTGCTCAGCGTTGGCGCGCATGGAGCGGAACTTGTAGCAGGTGAAGGGTCGGCCGTCTTTGCCGAGACGCGTCTGGCGGAAGAACACGGGACCGGGCGAGTCCAGCTTGATGGCGATCGCGATGAGGAGGAAGAGTGGGCTGAGGAGCGAAAGGATGAGCAGACTGACGACCGCATCCAGCATGCGCTTGACGAATAGGTTCCAGCCCGCGATGTTGGTCTCGTTGAGTGCGAACAGGGGTATGCCGTTGACCGCGTCGAGTTCGACGTGGCTCAGCCGGAGCTCGAACAGGTCGGGGACCAAGCTGAAGCTCACGCCGTCGTGCCGGCAGTGATCGAGCACCCACAGAATGTCATTGTGCTGCGCCGCAGGCAGCGCCACGATGACGCGATCGATCTGATGCTCGCCGATCAGGGTGGGAAGGCGATGAATGCCGCCGAGCGCGCGGAACCGGCCGAAGTCCGAACGCGACGCCTCGTCGACGAACCCTACGACCCGGTACCCGAGGTACGACTGCTGAGCCAGCATCTGCATCACCATGCGTGCGAGCCGGTTGTTGCCGACGACGACGACGCGCTCGATGCCGAACCCGGTGCTGTGCAACTGGGCGCGCAGCGCACGGATGATGCAACGGCCCGCGAACGTCAGGACGAACGCGAGGCCCCAGGCATAAATCAGCGTCAGCCGCGACGATGCGGGGTAGCGGATCAGCGAGACGAGCGTGAAGGTGACCATCGCCGCAACGGTCGTGCTGCTGAGGAGCGCCTCGCCCTCTCCTGCCAACGACGAGCCGCGCGGCAGCGCGTAACTCTTGCGGACCTGGTAGCCGAGGAGACAAAGCACCATGAAGAGCGCCTGCACCGGCAGGTATATGGTCCAGTCGACGTAACTCTCGCCCGGTACGTCGCCGCCCAACTGCAGGTGGTAGCGCAGATAGTAAGCAGCCGCAAACGCCAGGTTGACGGCAATGAGGTCAGAAACCACGAGAGCCGTGAGCTGGAAACGTCGAAGCCAGCGGTTGCTCGGATGGGCCCGACTCGCGGGCCGCCCAACGGCTTCGGCGGCGGCACCCGGGAACACGTTCATGTCGCTGCCATCACCTCGCGATACACCGCGAGCGTGCGTTCCGCCGTGGCGCGCCAGCTGAAACGGCGCGCGCGCTCCGGCCCGGCGCTTGCATAATGGGCCCGCAATGCATCATCGGCGAGCACCCGCTCAATGCCGTTCGCCATATCCCGGGTATCGGCAGGGTCCACAAGGATCCCGGCATCTCCCACTACCTCCGGGAAAGAGGAGCTATTCGAGGCTACGACTGGGGTACCGCAGGCCAGCGCCTCGAGCACCGGCAGCCCGAACCCCTCATATTCACTGGGATAGGTGAAGAGGGACGCCGCATTGTACCAGAGGGGCAAGTCGCTATCCGGCACAAAACCGGCAAAACGGATGGCCCCGTCGAGCCCGGTCGCGGCGACGCGGTCGAATATCGGTTGGTCTCCCCAGCCACGGCCACCGGCCAGGATCAGAGGCCAGTCGGTCGCCCCGCGGCGTCTCAGCTCGGCGTAGGCGTCGATGAGACGCAGCAGATTCTTCCGCGGCTCAATGGTGCCCAGATGCAGGATGAAGTGCTCCGGCAAGCCATTGGCCTCCCGGAACCGAGCGACGGCAAGATGATCACTCATCGGCTGGAACTGCGGGTCCACGCCCAGCGGAATGGCCACTACGTGCGCTGGGGCAGCCCCCAGGAGCTCGATAGCATCGCGCCGCGAAGCCTCGGAGATGGTGATGATGCGATCGGCATGCCGCGCGACGTAGCGGGTCATCCAGGTCAAGTACAGCCGATTGCTGCGATTGAACGCCTGTGGGATCCGCAGGAAGGTCAGATCGAGAATGGTCGCGATGCGCGGGCCCTCCCACGCGAGCGGCAAAGCATTGATTGCCCCATGAAAGAGTGTGACGTGGTCGTGACGAAGCAGCCGCGGCAGCCTGAGTTGCTCCCACAGGATGCGGGCAATGGGGCGATCCGTCGGCGCACGCGTGCCAACGACGCGAAAGTTCGCCGTCGACGCCAGGTCGGGCGGTACGTCCTTCTCGCGAGCGTAGACGAGGAACTGCTCCTCCGCATCCAGCGCGCGCAGCTCGCGCACGAGGTTGTGGACGTAGCGGCTCGAGCCTGCCGCGTGGTAGGACTGGCTCAGCGAGAGCTTTTGCGCATTGATGCCGATCCGAGGAGGCGGCGCGTGTCGGGTAGCCACGGTCGCAGTCTACACCTGCGTGCAATCTGCACGCGCCGCGTTCGCACATCCGTTTCGCGTGCGCCGTGGTGACCTCTGGTCAGACGCTGCCACTCGAGGGTCAGGTCGGCGCAGCCACGCGCGGCCGGGGCGTCGGACTTGGTGCGTTGATCGTCGCGGTCAGCCTGAGTTCCGGAGTCGCGCTGGCGATGGAGGGATTGCGGGCCAACTCGATCTTCGCGATGGGTGTGCTCCTCCTCACTGCGCTGCTTGGGTTGGGCATCGCTCTCGGCGCGGCGGTCGGCGGCTGGTGGTGCGGAACGCTGCGCTACCGGCTAGGGACAAGCGCCCTCGACGTGCTGTGCGGCGTCAGCCGCCTGCGAATTCGCTACGAGCAGATCGAGCGAGTTGCGACCGTGCCCCAGGCGATCGCGGCCGACGCGCCGCTGGCCTGGCCTGGCTTCTACGTCGGGCGCATCGTCGGAGCAGATGGCGACGAATGGTGCTGGCGCGCCACGACGAATGACGTGGCGGCGCTCGTCTTCGTCGAGGTAGCGGGGACCCAGGTCGTCGTCAGTCCGGATGATCCGGAGGCGTTTCGCGGGGCGGTCGTTCGGGCCGCAACGGAGACGTCGTTCGTCCGCGCCGGAAGAGTGCGCCCGCCGGTGTCGCTGCTCGACGTGCTGGGGCACAGCCCCTGGACGGTGCGCCTGATGCTGCTTCTGGGGTTCGTCATCCTGGGCGCGGTGTGCGCCGCCGAGTTGGCTGGCATGCACCCGCTCCCAATGAACGGGGTTGCGGCCGCAGCGGGTGTGCTCCTGGTAAATACGGTGATCAGTCTTGCTCTCGGCAGGCGGGTCGTGCGGGTCGCACACGTGCTCGCCGGCACGGCGCTCTTCTGTCAGTTGATCGTGCTGCTGCTTCCGGTGGCACTGGTCGTACAATGAGGCAGCGGATTGCCGAGGTTGCGGACTGTCGCGCCGGCCTCCGCCAGACACTTGCCCATTTTTGTCGAAAACTCCTGGAGGCACATATTGACTGCTCCCTCGTCGTCGCCCTCCGGCGACGTCGCGATGTTCATCGACTGGGAGAACATCAAGTACAGCCTGCTTAACCGCGATAACCGGCTTCCCAACGTTCAGGCGCTCAAGGATGCGGCCGGGCGATTTGGCCGGGTGGTGACCGCTAAGGCGTACGCCAACTGGCAGGAGGGCCACAACCTCCGCGATCCCAACGATCTTTACTCCGTGGGCATCGAGCCGATCTACGTCCCCACGATCTTCGTCGGGCCCGGCGATGCCACGACCGACGGACTGCCCCGCCGCAAGAATTCCGTGGACATCAAGCTCGCCGTCGACGTGGTGGAGTTCGCCTACCTGAACCCCAGCGTGGCAACGTTCGTCTTTGTCACCGGCGACGGCGACTTTATCCATCTCGTCAATACCCTGCGCACGCACGGCAAGCGCGTGGTCATCATCGGCGCCTCGTGGAACACGAGTTGGATGCTCACCAGCAGCGCCGACCAGTACATCGCGTACGACGTGGACGTCGATCCGGCCCCTGCGCGGCGCCCGGCGCCGCTGGTGGCGGCCAGCACGGCGCCGCCTCATGCACCCACACCGGCGCCAGCTCCCGTGGCCGCACCTCTCGTCGCCGTTGACGAGGCGTTCAAGGTCCTCGGCGAGGTCGTGAAGTACGTACGCGAGAAGCGGCGGCCCAACGTGTTCGCGCAGGTCAAGCTGCTCCTGGCCAGCCGCCTTGGCAGCTTCGACGAGCAGGCCTATGGCTACTCGAAGTTCAAGGACTTTATGAAGGAGGCCGAGCGGCGCGGGATCGTGAAGACCCAAACTGTTGGCCTCACGGATCGCGTGTACATGCCGGGCGAGGAGATCGACACCGGCCTCGCAGTCGAGACGCCGCAAGAGGTTGAGCGCGAGGCCGAGGAGGCCGTGCAGCGGATTGGAGAAACCCCGCCTCCTCCGCCATTGCGGAATCCCGTCGTCCAGCGGTCCACGGTCAAGCTCGATCCCGTAGACGAGGAACGTCTCACGAAGCTCGTGCGGTTCGTCGATCTGCTGGAGCAGGGCAGCCCATTCATGTCGTTCAACTACATCGTGAATCGAGCCGCAGAGTCTCGCCTCGTCCCGATGACGCTCAACGAGTTGAGCGACCTCGTCGATCAAGCGATCCAGGACGGCATGTTCCTCACCGACACGCGGACCATTCTCGATCGAATCACCGGCGAGTACCGCGACATCAACATCTTCCGGTTGAATCGCAGGCACCCCCTCGTCATGCGGGCGCTCGAAGAGCCGCCCGGGACCAATGGGATCGAGCCAGTCGCTGCCAATGATGTCGAGATCGAATCGTCGCCGGAAATTGCCGGCGAGAGTGGCACGAGCGCGGAGGCGCCGCCGGAGCGACCGAGGCCGCGTCGCCGGTCACGAGGCCGGGGCACTGCGCGAACCGATGTGAGCGCCGTGACAGAAGAGAGCTCCGCAACGGAAGAGCTCCCAAGCAGCTCCGACGATGAGCTCATAACCACAAACGGCCACGATGCTCCACTCGCGCTTCCGATGGGCGAGGCTCAGGAAGCGGAGGTTCAGTCGAGCGAGCCGGTCGAGGCTTCGGATGAAGCGCCAGCGACAGAGCGGCCACGACCGCGGCGCCGCTCACGCGGGCGGGCTAGCCCCCGGGTCGATGATGCCGCGGAGCGCGTCGAGCCCGAGCAGGTAGGAGCGCCAACCGAAGCCTGACACGATCCCTTTGGCGACTTCGCCGGTGATGGAGTGGTGACGCCACTCCTCGGCGCGCGCGTGGATGTTGGAGAGGTGTACCTCGACGATGGGCACCGTCAGCGCCGCGAGTGCGTCACGCAGCGACAGGCCGTAGTGGGTCAGGGCGCCCGGGTTGATGAGCACGCCTTCGATACGCTCGTAGTGGCTCTCGATCGTGTCGATCAATGCGCCCTCATGGTTTGATTGGACGGCGATGATCTCCCAGCCCCAGGCTGAGGCACGACTGCGCAGCGCCTCGTCGATTGTCTCGAGCGTCGTGGTGCCGTAGATCTCCGGCTGCCTGCGGCCGAGGATGCTCAGGTTCGGCCCATGGAGGACCAGGATCGTGGTCATGGGTGACTGGACCGCGTAATCAACGCGATCGCCTCGTCGACGATCTGCTCGGGTACGTCTTTCGACGTGCACACACTGCCGATCCCCGTCGGCAGGACCCACAACTGGCGGCCGCCCTCGCGCTTCTTGTCGAGACCCATCGCGGCACGCAGCATCTCGCGCGTGGCGCCCTCAACGTGCTGCGGTAATCCCAGGCGCTCCAGGACCGCTCGTTGCCGTTGCGCGTCGGCGGCCGGATGCAGCTCCATCGCCTCGGCGATGTGCGCCGCGCCGGCCATACCGATCGCCACGCCCTCACCGTGCCGATACGCTGCGTAGCCTGTGGCAGCCTCGATCGCGTGGCCGAGAGTGTGCCCATAGTTCAAGATAGCGCGCAGGCCCAAGAGATCATGTTCATCCTGGTCCACGATCCGTGCCTTGAGCTCGACGTCGCGGCGAATGGCGCGGGTCGTGATATCCGGCTCGAGCACCCGCATCTCGTCGACGTGGGCCTCGAGATCGTCGAAGAGCACTCGATCCTGGATCACCGCAATCTTCACGACCTCCGCCCACCCGGCGGCGACTTCGCGCGGTGGCAGCGTCCGGAGCACGGCTACGTCCGCCAGGACGAGATTGGGATGGTGGAACGCGCCGATCAGGTTCTTGCCGCTGGGGTGGTCGACGCCAACCTTGCCGCCGACGCTAGAGTCGACCTGTGAAAGGAGCGTCGTGGGGATTTGTATGAAGCGCATGCCGCGCAGCAAGGTCGCGGCGATGAAGCCCGCCAGGTCGCCGATCACTCCACCGCCCAGTGCCACAATGACGTCGCGCCGCTCGGGGCGATCAGCCAGCAGACGACCATAGAGCTCCACGGCCTGCGCGACTGACTTGTGCTCTTCGCCGGCTGGCACGAGATACCAACTCGTTTCGAAGCCGGCGAGCGCCTCGCGCACCGCCGCGCCGTGCAGTTCTGCCACACGCTCGTCCGCGATGATGCGCAGCGGAGCGTCGAGCCCGTGCGCCCCCAGCAGGGCCCCGGCGCACGCCAGCACCCCGCTCCCGACGTAAACCGGGTACGTTTGACTCGGCGTCTGGACCCAGACTGGATTCAGGTCGGGAAGCCGGTCGAGGGCGCGCAGAATGGTGCTCATCACGATCTCCGGGTGGACCGCAGCGTCCACCCGGAGGTGGGCCGCGGCGTAGAGCGATGCTCGCTGCTCCGCCAGCGCGACGAGCCGCGAATACACATCGTCCGCGAGAAGCGGTCGATCAGTCATCCCCGCGAGGCGCCCCGCCAGTACCTCGACCGGTGCGTCAAGCCAGATCACGCGTCCGGTATGCAGCATGGCGTCGCGGACCTCGTCGCTCAAGACCGCACCGCCACCTGTGGCCACGACGCTGCTAGTCCCGCGGCACGAGGCGAGCACGGCGTCGCGCTCGAGCGCGCGAAACGCCGCCTCGCCTCGTGTCGCGAAGATGTTGGCTACCGATGCTCCCTCCGTGCGCTCGATCGCCGCGTCGGTGTCGATGAACGGAAGGCCCAGGCGCTCGGCGAGGAGCACCCCGAGGGTGCTCTTACCGCTGCCGCTCAGGCCGACCAGAAATATTCGGCCGACGTCGGCTATTGCGACCTCTGGAGCGTTCATCACACACCTCGCGGGCGTTGGGAGAGTCGTGCCTCAGGCGGGGATGCTAAGCGCCTGCTCGGCGGCGGCGCGCATCACCTCGACGGGCGGCCGGACACCGGTCCACTGTTCGAAGGCGGCCCCCGCCTGATGGACCAGCATGCCCAGGCCACCGACGGTATGGGCGCCGGCACGCGCTGCCGCGATGAGGAAAGCGGTGGCGCGCGGGTTATAGATAATGTCCATTACCATACAGCCCGTTGAGACCGATGCTGGATCGGCAGGCAACTCGGTCGAGCCGAGTCCCACCGACGTCGCGTTGACGACGAGCGTCGCGCTCGCAAGCTCCGCCTCCAGCGTTGGGTCGCCCAGGGCCACCGCTCGGGTTCGGCACGGCCCAACAAGCGCATTCAGTGATGCGAGGAGCACTTCGGCCCTTGCCTCCGTGCGGTTTACGACGACGAGCTCCGCGGCACCGTCTTGCAGCGCCACCACGGCGAGCGCCCGCGCGGCCCCGCCCGCGCCGAGCAGCACGACGTGCTGGCCCTGGCACGAGATCCCGCCCTCTTCCGCGAGCGATCGGCGAAACCCGATGGTATCTGTGTTGATACCGACGAGCCGCCGCGAATCCGTGGGGTGGCGGCACACCGTGTTCACAGCGCCGGCAAGTACCGCGTCCCCGGCTACGTCGTCGACGAGGCGCGCCACCATCTCCTTATGCGGCACTGTGACGTTGCAGCCGTAGGCGTTCGACCCCCTGAGCTCCGTCAGCCAGTCAGCGACCTGTTCCGGCATGAGGTCTATTGCCCGGTACTCGCCGTCGATGGCACACGCCGCGAAGGCGGCATTGTGCATCACCGGCGACAGCGAGTGACGGATCGGGTGCCCGATCACGTAGGCAAGGCGCGGCATCAGCCCAGCGACCGGCGCTCGGGGTCGACCCCGAAGCCAGCGACGGGCGACGTCGACCCGTCGCCCCACACGAGCACTCTACCCCACAGCCAGTGCCCACGACGGGCCTCGAGGGTTGGGGCCCGGGGTGCGAGTGCCCGTGCCATCCGCCTAGACCGTTGCCGTTGCGGCCGACCACATGCGGCGGCCCGTCGCGGTGACCACGGCGTCGAGCGAGTGCATCATGTCGGCGAAGTTGGCTGGCGTGAGTGCCTGCGGACCGTCAGACCAGGCATTGTCCGGATCGGGATGGACCTCGACGATGATGCCGTCGGCGCCGCACGCGGCCGCCGCGAGCGCCATTGGTTTCACCAGGTACCATTTGCCGGTGCCGTGGCTCGGATCGACGATGATCGGCAAGTGCGTCAAGCGGCGTAGCATCGGCACGACGGCGAGATCGAGCGTGTTGCGCAGCATCGGCTCGAAGGTCCGGATGCCACGCTCACAGAGCATGACGTTCTTGTTCCCTTCGGAAAGGACGTACTCCGCGGCCATGAGCCACTCTTCAATCGTGGCCGACATGCCACGCTTGAGCATGACCGGCTTGCTCGACCGGCCCGCGCGCTTCAACAGCGGGAAGTTCTGCATATTGCGCGTGCCGATCTGCAGCACGTCGCTGAAGCTCTCGACCAGATCGACGTCGCCTGGCTCCATTACCTCAGTGATCACGGGCAGGCCAGTCTTGTCGCGCGCTTCCGAGAGGAGGTTCAGTCCGGATTCGCCCATCCCCTGGAAGCTATAGGGCGACGTGCGTGGCTTATAGGCGCCACCGCGCAGCATGCAGGCTCCATGCTCCTGGACGGCATTCGCCGTCGTCATAAGCTGCTCGCGCCCCTCGACCGAGCAGGGCCCGGCCATCACCACGAAGTCGCTGCCGCCGCCGACCTTGATCCCGTTGACGTCAATCACCGTGTCGATTGGTTTGAAGTCGCGGCTGGCGAGCTTGTACGGCTTGGAGATCCGCGTGGCCGACTCGACGCCCGCCATCACCTCGAAGTGATCCTGGTAGTCGGGCGGGAAGCCGGTGCCGATGACGCCAATCACGGTACGCTCGGTCCCATGTGAGACCTCTCCGTCCCAACCGTCCTGATGCAATCGATCGAGGATGTGGTCGATGTCGCTCTGGGTGGCGGTTGGCTTCATCACGATGATCACGCGTCCCTCCTGATGTGTTGTAATCTCGTTCCTCAATGGGCAACAAAAAAGCAGAGGACTCATCCTCTGCTTCCGCGGCACCTGGGTTGTGGAAGATCAGCGCTACCTGACCGCCGGCATCCCTCCGTGCCGCCAGCTAAAGTAGTACGCGTAGGCGAATGCGTGCTGGTCGAGGCTCACGCCAGTTGACCTTCCTGCACAGAATAGGCGCAGTATACGCCACGTACGAATGAAAATCAATTGCCACTGGTACATGGTTTGGACCGTCCGATTTGCGGTGCCCGTGCTTTTCATATCTTCCACGAGTTGATATGCAACCGGTATCATGGCTGGGGCTGCCGCCCGGGGACCGCAGCCGCGAATTCCTCGTGAGGGCAAGAGATGAATCTGGATGAGCGTGCCGCGGCCGTCGTCACGGAAGATTCGGGATCGCCACGGGTGGCCGATGAGGGCAAGTACGTGTACTGCATCATCGAGTGCGACGCCCCGCAGGGCTTTGGCCCGCTCGGGATCGGCGGCCGAAACGACGAGCTTTATACGATTCACCGTGGCGCACTTGCCGCAGTGGTATCGGACACTCCGGTCGTGATGTACGACCCCACACGCGAGAACGCGCTCGCCCATGAGCATGCCATTGAAACCGTAATGAAGGAGTTCACGGTCATCCCGATGAGCTTCGGCACCGTTTTCCGCACGGAAGATGACGTTGTGGAGTTCTTGAAGGACACGTCTGAAGCGCTTCAGGACGTATTGCGCAAACTCAAGGATAAGATCGAGTTTGGTCTAAAGGTCAACTGGGACCCTGAAACCGTGCTGAAGGAAGTCGAGCAGGAGAGCGAAGACATCCGCCGGCTGAAGGAAGAGATCCTCTCGAATCGGCTCGCGTCAACCTATTTTGCCCGGATGCAGCTTGGCCGGCTCGTCGAGCAGGCCCTCGCGGAACGGTCTGACACGTACGTGCGAGAGGTCTACGACCACCTCCGCGATTGTGCGACGGCCTCGCGGCACAACAAGCCAATCGGCGACAAGATGATCCTGAATGCCGCCTTCCTCGTCGAGCGGGATAAATCGACTGAGTTCGACCAGAAGGTACAGGAGATCGCGCAACGATATGAGGGCAAGCTGCGATTTCAGTACACCGGCCCCTGGCCACCTTACAATTTCGTGAACATTCGGCTCAAGCTCGAGCGCGCCGGGGCCATGTCCTGATGTTGCTCAAGCTGCTGTTGGCACCACTGACCGCGCCAGTCGCCGGCGTCAAATTCGTCTTCAATACCATCGGCGATATGGCCGACCGTGAGCTGTACGACGAGGAGCGTATTCGCGAAGACCTGCTCCTGCTGCAAGTCCGACTCGACGATGGCGAGATCACCGAGGACGAATACACCGAAGCCGAAGCTGAGATCATGGCGCGGCTCCGTGCCGCGCGTGCCTTTCGACAGCGGCAAGCGCAGCGCTGAATCCCCCAATGGCAGGTCACATGGAAGCCGGCACCCCGCGCCAGAGCGCCGCTCGATCTGCGGCCACGAAACGCGACGAGCTGCTGTACGTGTACGGCGTGCTTCTGGCCGGCCCTAGCTCGAAGGATGTGCTGGCGGGCCGTAATGTGCTCGGTATTGTGCCCTTTGCCTCTGTCACTGGCATCAACCATGCTGGCCTGATCGCAGCGACCAGTCTTGTGCCTGCCGCCGTCTTCGACGAAGAGCCGTTGAACGCACTGACGGCCGATCTGCCGAAGCTTGCTGAATACGCGGTACGCCACGAGGCGGTGGTGCGCACGCTGTTCGAGCAGGCGGGACCCATCGTGCCGCTGGGCTTCGGGGCGGTCTATCGCAGCCCGGAGGGAGTGCGCGCCATGCTGGAAGGCCAGGAGAGTGAGCTGCACGCATTGCTTGAAAAGGTCGCCGACCGGGAGGAATGGGGGCTGAAGGCGTATGCGGATCCGGCGCGCGTGTGGCGAGCTGCGGAACAAAACAGCGCGGTTCTGCGCGAGCTGGCCGTGGAGATCGAGCGCAGCGCGCCCGGCAAGGCCTATCTGCTGCGGCGACGTCGCGAGTCGCTGCTCGCCACTGAGGCATCCGGCTTCCTCGACGAGGAGCTCAGCGGCGCGGCCCGGGAATTGGGCGCGGCGAGCGTTGACGTGCAACAGGATGCCGTAGTATCAGAGACTCCCGATCCGCATCCACTCGTCGCAAAACTCGCGTTCCTCGTGGATCGAGACCATCGTGAGGCATTCGGCGCCGTGTTCGCCGGCCTCCTGGATCGAGCGCAGACGGCCGGGCTCGACCTGGAGTTGAGCGGTCCTTGGCCGCCCTATTCGTTTGTCCGCAAGGTGGAGGGCCAACGTGGCGCAGCTTGAGGGGGCCCTCGCCGAGCGGATCGCGCTCGTCGACGCCGTCAATGGCCTGCTCGACAACGGTGCAGTGCTCGCCGGTCAGGCCGTCGTCTCACTCGGGGGTGTCGATCTCGTGTACCTTGGCCTGAACCTTGTGGTCTCGTCCGTCGAAACGATGCGGCGAGCGATGGAGGAGGACGGTGGGAGCCGTGACGCAATGACGCCGCGATCTCCGGTGCGTCCGCGACATGGGGATATGCTCGCAGCGCACCTGGCGCGACCGGGCGCGAGGCCATCTGCAAGGGTCAAGCCAGGGGAGATCCTCGGCGCGCCTTCAACCGTTGGGGACCCTGCGAGCGGCCGGCCGGCACGGCGGGTCGCACCGGTGGTGATCCCGGAAGGAGAGCGACCTGAGTCGAGCCTCGCGCGCCTGGTCTTGACGCTCGTGGAGCTGCTGCGTCAGGTGCTGGAGCACCAGGCGCTCCGCCGCATGGAGGGAACCGGCCTCTCCGACGCCCAGATAGAACAGATGGGGCTGGCGCTCATGCAGCTTGAGGAGAAACTCGCCGAGATTCGCGATCAGTTCGGCCTGACTGACGCGGATCTAAACGTCGACCTGGGGCCGCTTGGACAACTGCTGTGATGATGGAGCCCCGCCGCAGCGATCAACCTGCCGCGACGAGCCTCGTCGATATTCTTGACCGCGTCCTGGACAAGGGGTTGGTCGTGGCTGGTGACATCCGGGTCTCGCTGGCCAACGTCGAGCTGCTCACCGTCCGCATCCGTCTGCTCGTATGCTCAATCGACAAAGCGCAGGAGATCGGACTCGATTGGTGGAAACGCGACAACTTTCTCAGTACCACCGCAATGGACGAGGTGGAATCCGCTAGCGCCCTGGAGGCGCGGATTGCCGCCCTCGAGCGGCAGGTCGCCGGCGCGGCAGTGCCAGAGCCCGCTCCCGTTCGTCCCACACGCCAGCGACAGCCGAGAGGCAGGAGGTAATCATGGCCGTAGAGCGACATCCCGGAGGTACGAGCCTCATCGACGTGCTCGATCGGGTGCTCGATAAAGGCATCGTGATCGATGCGTGGGTGCGCATCTCGCTGGTCGGCATCGACCTCATCACCGTCGAGGCGCGCATCGTCGTCGCCTCGATCGATACGTACCTGAAGTACGCGGAGGCGGTCGGTATTACCTCGCCGGTGGCACGTCCGCAGATTGCGGCGCCGGCCCCTCGGGAAGAGGTTGTGCCGCCCCAGGAGGCCCGCCGCGAACCCCTGACGTAAGGGAGATGCAGCATGCCTATGAGGGAGACGATCTAGGTCATGCGTGACCTGCTTGAGCTCTATGAGACGCGTGGGCTCGCGGCTCGTCTCACCGAGCTGGATGAGCTGGTGGTGCCGACGCTCGACGAGTTAGCGCGTGCGCTTGGCTACAACCGCGCGTTCGTCGCGCTTATCGACGGCGAATTGGGAATCGTCGAGGGCGCGGTCGGCGTCAACGTTCCTCACGAGCTCATCGCGGCGCTGCGCGAGCCGAATGAGGAGCTGCGGGGTCCCCTGCGCGAGGCGTTCGTGAGCGGCAAACCGCTGCGCGTCGACGATGCGCTGCGGGATGGCCGTATCCCTGAGGCGGACCGGGTGTACTACGCCGACTGCGGCATGCTGGCGTTCGCGGCGGTGCCGCTGCTCCCTGCCTCAGGGGTCCTCATCGTCGATAAGGATCGGCCGATTACCGAAGCCGAGGTGAACGAGCTCTTGCCATATGCAGGACGCCTCGTGGTGACGGTGGCCGAGCGTGTCGAGGCGAAGCGCCTGCGTGAGTCCGGTGAACAGCACGCCATTGAGAAAGAATGGCTATGGTGGATGCTGAACGCCGTGCATGACCCGGTGATGCTCAGCGATGAGCAGAACAACATCATGTTCTACAACATCCACGCGGAGCGGCTGCTCAAGCCCAATCCTGATGACAGCCCCGGCAAGCGCCGCGCGATTGAGCTCAATTATTTTCTCTTCACCGCCGCGCTCTCCAGCTTCGCGATCGATCAAGGCGCGGGACTGGCGCGCGAGCTTACCCTCGTCGATCCCCTCGAGGGTACCGAGCTGCTCTTCGAGGTGATCTGCCAGCAGGCGACGAACCTGCGCACGGGGGAGCGTGGCCTCGTATCCGTGTTGCGCGACGTTACCGACCTGCGGCGCGCGGCCGACCAGTTGCAGCGCATTCTGACCGACCTGCAGAACGCTGGGGACGAGGCGCAGCGCGAGCGGGATCGACTGAACCTGATTCTGGCCAACGTGGCGGATCCGATCGTGGTTACCGACGCCGCGGGCGAGATCATCTTGATGAACCAGCCCGCCGGACGCCTGCTGCAGACCGAGCGGCGCGAGGTGCGGGTCCGGTCGACGGTGTTGCTGGCCAACGAAGCGAAGCTTAGCTCGTTCCTCTCCCAGCTTCGTCTCGAGGCCCCACGGGAGCAGCGCGGAGAGATCCAGCTCGTCGATCCGACTACTGGCGAGAACCTCACGATGAGCGTCATGGCGACCGAGGTGGTAGACGAGCTGGGACAGACCACTGCGCTGGTGTCTATTCTCCACGACCTGACGAAGATTCGCGAGCTCGAGCGCCGCACCGTCGAGCAGCAGCTCTTCGAGTCGGAGAAGCTCGCCGCGGTGGGTCGACTCGCCGCTACGGTCGCCCATGAGATCAATAACCCGCTCGAGGCGATCAAGAACGCACTCTACCTCGTCGTGTCACGCACGGCGCCGGACGACCCGAACGCCAAATTCCTGCAGATCGCCAGCAAGGAGACGGACCGGGTGTCAGGCATCATCCAACAGATGCTTGGCTTCTACCGGCCGGCGGTGGTCAAAGTGCCGACGAATGTGAATACGGTGCTGGAGGAATCGGTGTCGCTGCTCGATCGCGAGTTGCGGCGCCACAATATGACCGTCGATTTCAATCTCGACCGCGATGTGCCGCCAGTGCTCGCTCCCGCGGATCAGCTCAAGCAGGTGTTCTTGAACCTGATTTTGAACGCCCAGCAGGCGATGCCGGATGGCGGCAAGCTGAAAATCTCCACCTGGCTTTCCCGGGAGACCGACCCAGAGTTTCTCGCGGGGCGGTACGTGCTCGTCCAGATTCAGGACACGGGCACCGGCATCCTCGAGGAGCATCTGCCCCATATCTTTGAGCCGTTCTACTCCACCAAGAGCGACGTGAAGGGCACGGGCCTCGGGCTCTGGGTAAGCCAGGGCATCATGCAAAATCACGGTGGCCAGATCAAGGTTCGCAGTACTCCTGGCCACGGCACGACCTTCATCATCGCCCTGCCGCCAGAGGGTGATCAATGAACACCGCGCTCGGCTCAGAGACGCCACGCCTGCTCGTGGTCGACGACGAGGAGAACGTCCTGACGACACTCGCCGCAATCCTGGAGCAGGAGGGGTACGAGGTCGTCGCCGCAGGGAATGCGGCCGACGCGTTGACGCATATCCGCAATGAGCGCTTCGATCTGCTCTTGACCGACTTGCGCATCGAGGGCTCATCCGGTCTCGAGCTGCTGACTGCGCTGCGGGAACGGTCGCCAGAGACACCGTCCGTGATGCTGACCGGATATGCCTCGCTCGAGTCCGCGATCGACGCGATTCGTGAGGGCGCGTACGATTACTTGATCAAACCGTGCCACGTCGATGAGTTGAAGGCCACGGTGGCGCGGGCGATCGAGCGGGGCGTCCTCGGCAGAGCGCTGCGCGAACGACTGGGTGAGTTGAACGAGGCAAACAGCAAGCTGCGGACGCTCTCGGAAGGCCTCCAGGAGCGAGTCGACCAGGCCACAGCCAAATTGCGGCACAGCGTCGACGAACTGGCAGAGACGAACCGCCAACTCGAAGAAGCAACGCAGATCCGCGAAGAGTTCATCTCGATGGCCGCCCATGAGCTGAAGACGCCCATCACGAGCCTGCGCGGCTCAGCTCAACTCATGCTCCGCCGCCTTGGGCGAGACGACGCGGTCGACGCAGATAGCATGCGCCGCGGTCTGCACGTGATCGAGCAGCAATCGGGCAAGCTCGCGCGGCTTATCACGCAAATGCTCGACCTCACGCGGGTTCGCGCGGGACGCCTCGAGCTGAATCCAGAGCGCACGGAGCTCGTGCGCCTCCTCAGAGACGTCGCCGCAAACGAGCAAACCTTCGCGGACGAGCATCGCATCGTGGTCGACACGCCGGACGAGCTGTATGCGGTCGTCGATCCGCTACGCATCGATCAGGTGCTGACGAACTTGATCGATAACGCCATTAAGTACAGCCCCGCAGGGGGCGAGATTCGCGCGGTGCTGCGGCGGATCGGGGACCAGATTGAGCTATCTGTTACCGACGAGGGAGCTGGGATTCCAGCCGAGGCCCGCGACCGGATCTTCGAGCGTTTCTACCGAGGCAGCGCGGACACGAACAAATCAGGAATGGGGCTCGGACTCTACATAACGCGCCAGATTGTCGAGTCACACGGTGGCGAGATTCGCGCTGATTCACCGCCCAAAGGGGGGACGCGCTTCGTCGTCACCCTGCCAAGCAATGATGCCCCTGCCACAGCCGCGTCTGCCTCCGCGAGCGCATCCAGCACGTAACCTCCCCGACCCGCATCGGGCAACCGCGCACCAACGCCCGCACTGACGCCAAGTCGTCACAGCCACAGGCTTACGGTCGTCGCCTCCGTCCTGCCATGCTGTTCACAGGGACGGCTAGGCGGGGGGAGCTGCGGCTTGACACTGGAAATGATCGTCTTCTTCGCGATCCTTGTGGTCGCGTTCGGCCTGCTTATCAGCGAGCGGCTGCGCGCCGACCTCGTCGCCATGCTGATTATCCTGGCGCTCTACATCACGCGCATTCTGGACATGCCACACGCCTTCGCCGGCTTCTCAGCCGAGCCGGCAATCGCGATCGCCTCGGTCTTCGTCTTGAGCGCAGGCTTCGCCCATACGGGACTTTCCGACCGTCTCGGCGCATGGATTGGCCGGCTCGCGGGGGCGACGCTCGGCCGGATGGTCGCGGTCCTGATGCCGGCCTCGGCCCTCCTCTCCGCGTTCACCCACCACGTGACGATCACGGCAATCATGCTGCCGGTTACGCTTTCACTCTCCCGCGACAAGGGAATCTCGCCCTCCAAGCTGCTCATGCCCGTGGCGATCGGCAGCTCCCTCGGTACTACGATCACCATTATTGGCGCGCCTTCGTTCCTCGTCTCGAGCGAGCTGCTGCGTCAGGTGGGCCGCGATGGGCTGGGCGTCTTCTCGATTGCGCCGATCGGACTCGCTATTACGGTTGTCGGCACGCTCTTCATGGTGCTTCTCGGCCGTTTCCTGCTGCCAGAGCGGCGCGGGGCTGACACGATTGCCGACCCATTTCGGCTCGACGACTATTTCATCGAGATGGTCGTGCTCCCGGAGTCCGAGCTCGTCGGCAAGAGCGTCGCCGAAGTGGAGGAGGCGAGTGAGGAAGCCTTCAAGGTAGTCGGTCTGATCCGCCACGGGCGTCAATTGCCCTCTCCCCAGCGCGTCGCGCTGCAAGCTGGCGACGTACTGCTGGTGCGCACCGGCGCCGATGCACTCGTGGCCGTTCACCAGGAGCCCGGCATCGAGCTCCACCCGCTAAAGCGCTACGAGGCGCAGGTTTCCGAGCTCATGGATGGCGGCAATGGTGCGAGCGGAGGGCACGGGAGTGAGCCGGATACGGAAATTGCGGACCGACTGGTGCAAGCGGTCGTTGCCCCCGGTTCGAACCTCGTAGGCCGCACCCTTGGCGACGTCGACTTTCTCGACCGTTATGGAGCGCTCGTCGTCAGCCTCTGGCGCCAGACCGAGCTGCCCACGCAACAGATGTCGCGAATTCGCCTGCGCGAGGGGGACGTCCTCGTCCTCCACGGCTCGGAGGATGCACTGGAGCGGATTGGCCGGAATGAGAGCTTCCTGATGCTCATGCCCTTTCATGCCGAACCGCTGCGCCGACGCAGGGCGCTCGTCGCGGCTGCCGTGATGCTCGCCACCGTGGCGGCTGCGGGAACGGGTGTGTTGACGCTTGGCATGGCGACGCTCGCCGGCGCGGTCGCCATGGTGCTGACTGGCTGCGTGAGTGTCCGGCAGGCGTACCGCGCGATCGATGCGCGAATGTATCTCTTCATCGCCGGCGCAATCCCACTCGGCACGGCGATGAAATCGACCGGCGCGGCGGACCTGCTCGCTGGGTGGCTGCAGGGCATTATTGGCGGCTGGAGCGAGGTCGCGATCCTGCTCGCCGTATTCGCTACGGTGGGTCTCGTGGTGCAATTCATGGGGTCCGACTCCGCGACGGTGGCACTCTTCGGACCGGTGGCTATCGCGCTGGCACAGGCGCTGGGCCGGCCGCCTGAGCCGTACATTGTGACAGTCGCGATGGCCGCGGTGACGGCGGTGCTCACGCCCATGAGCCACCACAACCTGATCATCTATGGCCCGGGCGGCTATCGGTTTACCGATTACATGCGGGTGGGTGCCCCGCTCACGGTGCTGATCGCGATTACGGTCGCGCTCATCGCGCCGCGCGTGTGGCCCGGGTAGTTATCTATCGTTAGACCGCGGAGGTGTCGGCGATGGCCGGACCTCGGAGACCGCCGCGCTCGCCGCGCTCGCGGGCTTCCTCGCGACGCAGAAAGAGCACGGTGCCTACGGAGATCGTGGCAAGGATCAGTGTCAGCGCGATCAGCCCGTCGATACTGCCGAACTCCGCGAAGGGGCCGCCGAGCGCTGCCCCGAGGAACTGGCCCAGGCCGAAGAGCACTGAATAGAGCCCCATCACGGTGCCACGCTCCTCAGCGATCTCCTCGGAGATGTCGGCGAGGTGAGCCAGAGCCACGGGCGTGAAGCCACTCATCACCATTACGCCGAGTGCGAAGCAGAGCGTGAACACGAGCCGCCAGCCCGGTCCGTGCTGGGCAAGGTGGTTGATGGCGAGCAGCGCGCCACACACCACGTAGGTGCCCATCATCGTGATCAACATCGTGCTCGTCTTGCGCCGCATGCCCAGCGTGGCGCCCCAGAAGAAGATGCCGATCACGAACGCAGCGCTGAAAATCCCGAACCCAACCCCGAGCATCGTCGCGCTGAAACCGCCAGACAGGTACTGGTCGAGGTGACGGCCGGCAACGAGCTGGAATGACGAGTGGGTCGACCATGCACCGACGATCGTATTCACGGCGAGCCAGGCCGGTGCGAAGCGCAGCACCGCGCGCCGCCGCAGTACCCTCCACGGCGATCCGTGGGGACGGTCGAGCGCGTGGCCGGCGTGCGGATCGCGCATCACCGCGAACGCGACGAGGCTGAGCCCGTAGATCGCCGTGACGAGCAAGAACGCCGCGTGACCAAGGAGATCCCAAAGCGGCCCAGCGAGCACGTACCCGCCGCCAATACCCACGACCGTCGTCATCTCGTACCAGGCCATGACTCGTCCGCGCATCGTCGTCGAGCTCGTCGTCGCCGCCGATAGAAAGCTCAACGTCGCAGGTGCGGTCGAAGCCGTCGATAGTCCCTCGGTCAGACGACCGACGGCAATGGGGACGAGGAGAAGCGGAAAGCCGAGCGCGAGGCTCGGCCACCCGATGAGTTGCACGGCGAGGAGCCCGAACATCGGCCCGATGACGAGGAACAGCCGCCGTCCCTTGCGGTCGCTGAGCGCGCCGAACCAGGGTGCGCCAAGCAGCTCCGCGAGGTAGAACGACGCGGCGGCGAGGCCAAAGACGATAGGGGGCACGTCGATGCCGCTGCGACTGAGGCTCGCGAGCAGCAACCCCATGAGCACGCCCGTGCAGGAGTTGCCAAGCCGGAGGAGGAAGTTGCCACCGATGCAGAGCCGGATCGCGCGGGATAAGCCAGCAAGCGGAGGCTCGGTTCGCGCCCCTTCCACCACATCTCCAACCCGTCGCCACGTCGTTGTGGCTGCGTAGGCGAAACGATACTCGGCGCGCCGTTGGTGCGCAAGAGCCGTTCGTCTGCAAGAGTAGTACGCGGGGAGCTCTTCGGAAGTTGCGGGGCCGGCTTCAGGCGCGCGGCGCTCGGAGACCGAACGCGAGCGCCGCTTCCCGCACCAATTTGGCGGCTGCCGCAGAGGTGATGTCATTCACGTCGGCCGCGGGCAAGACCTCCATGACGTCGACGCCGACGACGTTGAGCTCACGAAGCGAGCGCAGGAAGGCGACGAGCTCGCGAAACGTGCACCCCCCGGGCTCCGGACAGCCAGTACCGGGGGCCGCACTCGGATCGAGGACGTCGATATCGATCGTGACGTAAACAGGACGATGGTGGATACGGTCACGGGCGTTACGGCCCACGTCGAGGCCCGGACCGGAGTGCAGGCAGCCGCGAGCAAGCTCGAGCTCCTCGCGCGTGCCGGACCGAATGCCGTATTGAGCCAGGTGGCCGATGCCAAGCTCCTCCACCACGCGCCGCATGAACGTCGCGTGGGATATCTCGAACCCAAGGTAGCTGTCGCGCAGGTCAGTATGGGCGTCCACGTGCATCACCACGAGACCGGGGTGCAGCCGCTGCAGTCCGCGGACGGCGCCGAGAGTAGCGGTATGCTCGCCGCCGATCATGATCGGGAGGGCCCGTGCAGCGGCCTGCTCTACGGCGTCGGCGACGTTCGCGAGGGCCGCATCCATATCGAGACCAACGAGCGGTACGTTGCCCCAATCGGCGAGGGGCAGCTCTGCCAGATCGGCCTGCAGCTCCGGGCTGTAGCTCTCGAGCACGTCGGAGACTGCGCGGATGCGGTCAGGCGCTGCGGCAGTTCCGCTGCGGTAGCACTCGGTGAGATCCAGGCCCGCGCCGATGATGATGGCTCGCGGCTCGACGCTCGGATCATCGCTGGCCGCAAGGAAGGGCTGGGCAGGTGGGACGAAGTGGACAGTGGTCAGGAGACGATGTCCTCGATGAAGCGCGGCAGCGCGAAGGCCGCGTGATGCACGTCCGGCGTGTAATAGCGGGTAGCGACACTATTGGCGGCGAGCCGGTCGGCGATGGACTCCCGCGTCGCGTCGAGCGGATCGTAGCGCTTCGAGCCAATAGAGTAGCTCCACAGCACGCCTGGGTAGCCCATGACGATGCCGAGGTAGGTGCGCACGATAGGAAATACCGAGCGCAAGTTGTGCACCTGGCTGCGCAGCTCATCGGCCATATACAGCGGCGAGCTGCTCTGTGCCACCATCAGACCGTCATCCGCCAGTGAGCGGGCCACGTCTTGGTAGAACGGCTCCTCGAAGAGCTGGACAGCCGGACCGACGGGGTCGGTGGAGTCGACGATGACGACGTCGAGCCCGCCCGGATGCTCGCGCATGTACTGAATACCGTCTCCCACGATGACGCGCGCCGCGGGATCGTCGTAGGCGCCGGCTGAAACAGCTGGGATGTGCGCCTTGCATGCGTCGATCACGTCGCGATCGATCTCGACCTGGATCGGCTCGGGCACGCGATGTTGGAGGAGCCGGCGCAATGACCCGCCATCTCCGCCACCGATGATGAGCACGCGCTGTGGGGCCGGGTGGGTCATGAGTGGCACGTGGACGAGCATCTCGTGGTACATGAACTCGTCGCGCTCCGTGGTTTGGAGTGCGTCGTCCAGCACCAGGGTGCGGCCAAATGCCTCAGACTCCAGGATCTCGAGCCGCTGAAATGGGGTCTGCTTGGTGAGGAGCCGTTGGCGAACGCGCGTGCCCTGCGCGTAGCCACTGTCGTCGATCTCGAAGAACCAGTCGCCGTCGCGCACGCTGGGGGGCGTCGAGGGCTCAGTCAACGAGGATGCCGCGCAGGATGTTCATCATCTGCACGCGCTCCGGAGTGAAGTGTTCCCGTACGGCCTCGACCGCGCCCTTCATGTCACGCTCTTCACCACAGGTGAATACGTCGATCGCTGCGTAACCGTGCTCCGGCCAGGTGTGGATGATGATGTGCGACTCAGCGACAATGGCCGCACCGGTCACACCCATTGGAGAGAATGGGTACACCTTGAGGTCGAGGAGTGTCACCCCGGTGGCGTCTACGACGTCGCGCAGCGCCTGTTCGATGACCTCGGGCGAATTGAGATTGCTACAGCCCCAGAGCTCGAGGACGAGATGCGTCCCAACACCCTTCATTCACCATTCCCCCAGGTAACTTCCGCCACCAAGCGCCGTGGCGACGTGAACGGCAGTGTGCAGGCCCGCTTCCAAAGCAAAAGCACCACCCCAAGGTGGTCCCGCCTTCACGGTACAAAGGCAGTGACTGGCATTGAAGCCAACCCCAGAAAATGGTGCCCATTACGAGCTATGGTGCGTCGGCGCATTGAGAATCAGCAGTCGCGCCCGAACGCTCGCGCGCTGCTGGTATTGGGCTCCCGCCCCCCTTCCGTGCCAGTTCGGCCGGTAGGACTCGCAACGCACAGTGTAGCACAACGGGACGCCACCGGACGGTCAGTCACGAGCCCGATCGAGTGACCGCCGGGCGAAGGTGAGAAAGCCGGTGTGGCCGACCATGACGTGCGCTGGCCGGGCGCTCTGCCCGCGAAACACCCACGGCCGATAGAGCGTCTCATACGTTTCGATCTCCGCGAAGGCGCCGCTCTCGCGCAGTGCCGCTACCGTCGAGTCGACTTGCGTGGCGTTTGGCAGGTAGGTGCAGAGGATGCCCCCGGGCTTCAACGCCCCGGCGGCATGCGGCGCGACGCGGCCGGGTTCCGGCAGATCGAGGAACATCCGGTCGAACGGCCCGTCGTCAATCGTCTCGTAGGCGTCGCGCTGATGGACTGCCCAGTTCTCCGTCGGGCCATGAAAGGCGTGAACGTTGGCCTGCGCCCGCGCGATCATGTCCTCACGAAGCTCATAGCTCACAAGCTGGCCGGCGGCCCCGATTGCGCGGAGGATGGCGATGGCCATCGCGCCGGACCCAACGCCTGCCTCGAAGACGCGCGCGCCAGGGAAGATGTCTCCCCAAACCAGCACGAACGCGATGTCCTTCGGGTAAACGATGGCACTGTTGCGCTGCATCTCCATCACGTAGTCCTGCATGCGTGGCCGGTAGGCCCAGACCAGGCGATCCAGGCTCGTGTGCACGCAGATGCCTTCGTCCTGTCCGAGAATATCGGCATGCTGCACGATTCCGCGGTGGAACTGAAAGGCGCCGCCCTCTGCCAGCCGCACCAGATACTGGCGGCCACTGCGGTCGATGAGGAGCGCCCACTCTCCAGGTCGGAATGGGTTCAGGTGGCCCTCCCGCGGCGCAAATGAGAATCACCGGATGCTGCCCAGAAACGCAGATCTTCATTCGCAAGCGGAAGCCGTGGCTCGCCTCTTACGCGTGTGCGCCCGGCGGCGGTGCGAACGGGGCGCGCGAAGTATAGTGTGATCGAGCGGAAGGAGATGCGCCTTGTACGACCGGATCCTCGTCCCGCACGACGGTTCGCCCTTTGCAGAGCAGGTGCTCCCCTATGCGACCGAGCTCGCCCGACGGCTGAACGCCGAAGTGCATCTTTTCGAGTCGATCCCGCCGCCGAGTCCGTTAGTGTACTCCGCGGTCGAAGAGACCCCCGCGGCGATGGTGGAAACGGTCGAGGTCATCGAGGAGGGTCAGGAGGCGCTGGCCCAGCAAGCAAAGACACGGCTCTCCACCCTCGCCGGGCAGCTCAAAGCGCAAGGACTGAACGCCTTCTACGCGGTAGCGGAGGGCGAGCCCGCCGTCCAGATTGTCGAGTACGCCACCGCGCACCAGATTGGATTGATCGCGATGGCGAGCCACGGCCGCTCTGGTATCGCCCGGGCTGTGCTGGGCAGCGTAACCGACGCCGTGGTCAGGCAGGGACACTGTCCCGTGATGATCGTCCGCGTGAAGGAGTAAGGAGCGGGGCTCCTACCGGTCCCACTCCTCGTCCTCGTCGTCCTCTTCCAGCGCCACCGTGGATACGCTGATCGCCGCGACCTCGTGCATGCGGACGGCGTCCACGTAGAACTCCCCTTCCCACCAGTAAGTAAAGGTCCGGACGGTCTCGGTGCCGATCTCGCGGATCAAGCGTTCGGCGTAGCGTTGCACGCTCTCCTCGGTTGCTTCTTCATCGAGCACTACGCGGGACGTGACCGTCTCGCCTGACAGCAGGGTGAACTCGACCGAGATCAGGCGTTCTTCTTCGTCGTCCTCGATGGGGTCCATCTTCCTTCTACTCCGCTGCAAAGATTGGTCACACTGTAGCGTAGGAGCGTCGCCTGATGCTTAGAATTCTGTCATCACGCAGGCGCGCTCAATCGGCCGAGCTGGATTCCAGGTATGAGGCAATCCCCTTAGCGATCCCAAGCCCGATCGCGTCGCGTACGGCGTTCTGGCGAAGGGCGGTCGCGTCCTGCTCGTTGGTGAGGAACAGGTTCTCGATCAGGGCGCTGGGGAAGGGGCCACGCAGCGAGAAGAAGTGGCCATACGGCTTGCCAGCGTCGAGATCCGGATGGACGCCGCGGTCGACGGCGACGTATCCCGCGTTCGCCAGCGCTGACCGAACCTCGCCCTGGAGCGCCGCGGCGAGCTGATAGCTCTCGACGCCATGATTCTCGGCGTCATAGTAGCTCTCTGTGCCTCGTAACCGCCCATCCGGGAACCCATTGAAATGGATCGAGACGAATATCCTGGCAGGGCTGGCGGCGGCGATGCGCGCCATTTGCTCGGTGGCTACCGCCGCCGTTGGATCCGAGGGCACGGTGGGTGCGACCCGCGTCGAATCCTCGCGCGTCATGCGAACCGAATAGCCCCAGGCGGTCAGCCTGTCGCGCGCGCGATTGGCGACGTCGAGCGTCAACTCGTACTCACGCAGTTCGCCGCCCACCGCGCCGACATCCCACGTCGAGTGGCCTGGATCCAGCGCCACGTCTACGAGCGAACGATCCGTGGCAGAGTCCTGCGCGTTGACCGTTAGAGAGCCATACCCTGCGAGCGCACCCGAAAGTGCGAAGATCACGATGACTACGCTTATGCGCAACGTCTTTCGCCACGATACGGTTGTCACAATCGTCTATCATATCCGCACCCGGTCGAGCTGCTACCTGGACATTAATCCTTACTGGGAGTGAACAGTCCCGTGCAGAAAGTGTTCGCGCTCCTCTTCGCTCTCACGTTGCTCCTTCCGCCGACTCAGGCTGGCGCGGCCACCGAGTGCCAGGACGATGCCGCTGCCAACAGCCTCACGGCGATCGGGAAGGCATACGATCTTCTGACGCGCTATTTCGTGGACCCGCTGCCGGCGCCGACGTTGTTGGGTGCTGCCAGTACCGGTGCGGACCTGGAGATCCAAAAAGAGTCGAAGACGGTCAACGCGGCGATTCAGATTGCGAATTGGCCGGCGTCTCCCGATGATGATTGGGATGTGTTCGCTGGTCAGTATTGTGCAGTGTTCAATCAAAGCGTCGATGCGAACCTGTCGCCCACGAGCGTGTCGCAGGCGGCGATGCGCGCGATGGCCGCAGCCGCCGACGACCAGCACACCAACTACCTCAGTCCGAGCGCGTACCGGGATCAGAGGGATTTCAGTTCGAGCAATCAGCGGTACGTCGGTATCGGCGCTTCGCTCACGCGTGATCCATTCGCGATTGGCCACGTATTCCCTGACAGCCCGGCGGAGGTTGCTGGCCTCGAAGAGGGCGACCTGCTTCTCGCCGTCGATCACGCACCAATAGCGGGGCTGGCACCCGAGCAGCTCAGCGCGAAGCTCCGAGGCGAGGCCGACACCATCGTCGTCCTGACGGTGCTGCGTGAAGGGTGGGATGCCCCGCGCGACATCTCTGTCAAGCGCGGCGTGGTGCGGATCCCGATTACCGAGTCCAAGATTATCGACAACGTGGGCTATGTCCGACTCAATGGCTTCACGGGGCCGCCCGCCTACGAGCAGGTTGCGGCGCAGGTCAATCGCTTCAACGTGCTGGGTCTCGACGCGATGGTGCTCGATATGCGCGGGAATCCCGGCGGCCGTGTGGATATCGGTGGGCGCATCGCCACACTCTTCCTGCCGGATGGCACGCCGCTGCTTCAGCAGACCACGCGGCGGGGCCGGACGACGACGGTACACACGATCGGCGCGCCAACATGGGAGAAGCCGGTCGTAGTGCTCGTCGATGGCAATACGGCATCGATGGGCGAGATCCTGGCGGCGGCGATGCAGGAAGCGGGCGCCGCGCCGGTCTTCGGCCAGACGTCAGCGGGCGCGGTCGCCGGCAGTCTGGTGTTCCCGCTGCCGGATGGCTCCGCAATGCAGATCACCACGGTACACGTGAACTCAGGGCTCGGCCAGCCGCTGGACCACATCGGGGTGCAGCCAGACTTCGAGGTGGCGGGCCGGCGGCCCGGTGCCCCGGGGAATGACGCCGCGCTCGGAGTGGCGGTTGACTACCTGCAGAGCATCGTGGGCACGCCTGCCGACACTGCCGCACTCGCCGCTCGCTAGCGACGGCCGCTCACTCGTCGCTGAAGGTACGCGCGACGACGCAGTTGGCGGACAACTGCGTCGTCATCCTCGAGGCCGCAGCCGTGGGATCCGTGCCTCCAATAGCCGGGGGCTACGGATCCTTCGGCTAAGGAACCTGCAGCCTCACGATAATGCGTTTCGTCTGCGCTGCTAGCGAGCCGCGAGGCAAGTGACCCCAAGTCCCCGTTTGATCGAGGGGTGATTCAACGCCGCTCAAGACGGGGATGTCAGGGTAAGAGTATTCCTACCGTCCCCAGTAGTTGGGCGCCTGCTTGGTCATCATCACGTCGTGGGGGTGGCTTTCGTCCGTCGCCGCGCTGGTCACCCGGACAAAGCGGCTCTTCTCCTGCATATCGTGAACTGTCGGGGCGCCCATGTAGCCCATTGCAGAACGGAGACCGCCGACGAGCTGGAAGACCAGGGCGGAGAGCGCGCCCTTGTAAGGGACTTGCGCCTCGACGCCCTCGGCGATCAGCTTCATGCTCTCCACATCTTCCTGGAAGTAGCGATCGCGGCTGAACCCCCGGTCGCGCATGGCTCCGATTGAGCCCATGCCCCGGTACTCTTTGTATCGCTCGCCCTGGTACAGCACCACGTCGCCCGGGCTCTCATCCACACCCGCGAGCAGACTGCCAAGCATGACGGTGTCAGCGCCGGCGCCGATGGCCTTGGCGATGTCGCCCGAGTAGCGGATGCCGCCGTCCGCGATCACCGGTACGCCGCTCCGCTCGGCGACGCGCGCCGCCTCGAATATCGCCGAGAGCTGCGGCACGCCAACACCGGTCACGATGCGCGTGGTACAGATCGATCCGGGGCCGACGCCGACTTTGACTGCGTCGGCGCCGGCTTCGATGAGCTCATCTGCCGCGTCACCCGTGGCGATATTGCCTGCCACGATTGGAACGGAGGTATGGCGCTTCAGCCGCCGCACCGTATCCACCACGTTTTCGGAGTGCCCGTGGGCCGTATCGACCACGAGCACGTCGACCCCACTCTTTACAAGCTCGGCGGCGCGCTCCTCGGCGTCGTGCCCGACGCCCACGGCGGCACCGACGCGCAGGCGGCCGTGGGAATCGAGCGTGGCATTGGGGAACTCGATCTGCTTCTGGATGTCCTTTACGGTGATCAGGCCGCGCAGCCGGCCCTCCTCGTCGACGACGGGCAGCTTCTCGATCCGGTGGCGGTGCAGGATCTCTTTGGCCTCTTCGAGCGTCGTGCCGAGCGGTACCGTCACGAGGCCCTCCCGCGTCATCAGGTCGCCGATGAGCTCGTCTGGGTCGGTGCGGAAGCGGATGTCGCGGTTGGTAAGGATGCCGACGAGCTTGCCATTCTCCGTAATGGGGATGCCGCTGATGTGATAGCGGTCCATGATCGCCATGGCATCGGAGAGCCGGCGATTCGGCTCGAGGCTGATCGGCTCGACGATCATGCCCGACTGGCTGCGTTTGACGGTGTCGATCTCGCGTGCCTGGTCCTCAATGGAGAGGTTGCGGTGAATAATGCCGATGCCGCCGACTCGCGCCATCGCAATGGCGAGCCGCGCCTCGGTGACCGTGTCCATAGCGGCTGAGATGACCGGGATCTGGAGCGTAATCTTCGGAGTGAGACGGGTGGCTGTGGAGACGTCGCTGGGCAGTACCGACGAACGTGCTGGAACGAGCGCCACGTCGTCAAACGTGAACCCCTCTTGGCCGAACTTCTGGTCCAATCCGATCATCGCCCACCCCCCTTAAAACAAAACGCACGTGCCGCGCGGCACGTGCGTCAAAACGAAACGTTCAAAAACCTTACTTGCATGAAGGATTATATCAGCCTGTCTCGTCGTACCCTCCGTGCCGATCGGCGCAATATGCAGCCGCCAGTGACATCAAGGCGTGGTCCCCACGCTCGGCGCGAAGCTATCCCGCAGCGCAGCCACGATCGGCCGCCACTGGGCGAGCACTGCCTCGTCCCCGCGAAGGTCACGATACCGGAAGCCCGACGTGACCTCAGCGCCTTCCTCTGCATCACGCAGCACGTGGCGCGGCCGGATGGTGAAGACGGCGAGCCCTTCGACCGCCGGGTCGTGCAGCTCGAACGGTTCAGCCTCCGCCTTGACGTAGTATGCGCATTCCTCAAGTGCGAGGCAGATCGCGAGGGCTGGACGCTCGCGCAGGTTTCGCGACGCCGACGAATTCGCGTATAAGGCGACCCGCAGCGTGTCCGGGTCGCCGGCGACGAGCTCGCCCGCAGTTACGAACGCCGGATGCGGAAAGGTATCGGCGCCTTGCGTCACTAGCAGGCAAGCGTGGCCCAGTCGTGCGGGCAGATCGTTGCCGGCAAAGAAGTCGACGAGCGCGTCCGGGAGATGCGGCCCGAGGTTAGTGGACAACCTCTCCTCCTGAAATCGTCATGTATTGGCATGGTATACTCCGTGGGCCGTCCCCGAAAAGGGTCGGTCACCAAGCGGGAGGAAGGGCGGCCGCTCCGACCACGTCGGAGAGGAAAGTCCAGACAGCATAGAGCAGGGTGCCTGGCGTAAGCCGGGGCCGGGTAACCGGCGGTTAGAGCCACAGAGACCAAGGCCTCGACCTCGATCGGGGAGTGAAAAGGGTAATCCCCCCCGCTGCAACCCGAAGCATGGCCGTTGACGCTGCTCGCCGAGGCCAGGGTACGGGGCATCCGCACAGAGCGGAGTTCGGTTCACGGATCGAACAGACAGATGGTCGCCATGAACAGAATCTGGCTTACTCTCCTCCTGCGCAACCTTCCATAACGTTTGCATCGGTACGTACGCGACGCACGTTGTTCTGCCCTACGCGCTAGACCGTCACAACCTCGGAGCGGGCTTCGGCACTGCTGTATCCGCTCCGGTCATCATCCGGACTGCTGTCCCGGAGGTCTTCGTGATCGACTCGTTCCAGTTGATTGGCCGCGACATGTACCTGACGGGCCTCGTCAGCTCGCACTCGGGCTCGCTGAGCGTGCGCGACGATGGGCAGGTCCACATCTCACGCCGCGGCGCGATGTTGGGCCATCTCGACGCCGAGGACCTGCTTGGGTTCGGCATCGAAGATACGGTGCCTGATGCGGCGCCCGATGAGGTGCTGGTCCACCAGGCGATTTACCGGCAAACGGACGCCCATGCGGTGATCTTCGCCCGCCCGCCGTCCACGATGGCGCTCTCACTCATCGAGGACCGGCTGTCACCAGCGGCGGACGAGGGTGTGGAGTCGTTGGGCAGCGTTCCGGTGCTGATCTCGCAGCGCACGATCGCCTCGCCGGACATCGCCCAGATCATCTCACGCACGCTCCGGGATACGCGCGTCGTCGCGTTGCGCGGCCACGGTGTGTTCGCCCGAGGTGAGGACCTCGCCGACGCGCTGCGGGTGCTCTCGCTGCTGGAGGAGATGTGCACGGTGGCACACATCTATCGGTCGCTCGTGGGTGAGGAGCGCCAGCCCGCGTTCCGCGAGCGCCAGGAGCGGCAGCCACAACAGAACACAGGCTTCCGGGGTCGCATCGACGGCGGCAACCGGCAGCCGGGTCGCCCGCCGCAGCAGCGCACGCCAAGCGGTCCGCCCCGCCGCAACGACGGTGGCGGCAACAACAACCATCGCCCACCGAACGAGAATCGCACGGGTGCGCCCAGCGGACCTCGTCGACCGCCACCACCACACCGCTAGCGCGGAGCCTGGGTCTCCCCTTCGGGCATAATCACACCGCTCGCTCGGGGCTTCTCGACGCACACCACCCGTGCCGGGGTGGCGGAATGGCAGACGCAGCGCTCTTAAAAAGCGCGGCCGCAAGGCGTGCGGGTTCGAGTCCCGCCCTCGGCACCCAAACGCTGACGCGCGCCGATCGCTGATGCGGTGTTGCCCTCCAGGGGCATCGACCTGCACGGCCATTGCTCCTGCAAGACGCTCAATAGGAATGGCGTACGCAAGGAAGGCCGGGACACCAGTTGGTGTCCCGGCCTTCCTTGCCCTCGTGTGGCTGGCTTGCCGTTTAGCGGGCCGCACCGCCGCGTGTATCGTTGGACGTGCTGAAGATGCCCTTTGAGGCACGATCCACGGCCCACTGGCGCTCCTGCGGGCTGAGGTCGCGAATGATCTCAGTCGACTGCTTCGCTTGCGCCAGCCACTCATTGAACCGGCGGTCTTTCATCTTCGACGTGTTCAGACCGTCGTAGGGGCCGTCATCCTGCCGTTCGACGATGCTGATGACCTCGAAGTGATTGCCCACCGGGAACGGGTCGGTCCAATCGTTGAGCGGCGTATCCGATGAGAACACCATGTCGTCGAACTCTGGCGATTCGGCGCCTTTCGCGACCCAGCCAAGGTCGCCGCTCGTGCGCCCCTCAACCGGGTGGGCATTCGCGTCGTCGGCAATGGTCTCGACCGGGAAGCCCTGCGCCAGCTGGATGATCGCCACCCGCGCCTCGTCCTTGGTCGAGGTGGCGAGCCGCAGCACGTGCGCTCGAGGGCCATGGGTTGGCAGGTCGGCGCCGAGAGCGTCCTTCACCTTGTCGCGGAGCAGTTGCTGCGCCACGCTGGCGCGATAGGTCGATTCCGACTTGAGTGCCGATTTCACCGTGTCGTACGCCTTCTGGAACTCATCGGGCAGGAGCGTCGGTGCTGGCGTAGCGGTGGTGACCGGCGTTGACGTCTCGCGAGTTGGGAACGGCGTGCGTGTGACCGTTGGAGTCAGCGGGTCGAGCGTCGCCGTCGGGCTGGGCACCGGGGTCGGAAGGTTCGGGTCCTGAGTTGGCGACGGTGTGGCCGTTGGCGTTGGTACGAACCCTTCGGGAAGCTCCGTCGCGGTCGGTCGTGGAGTGAACGTCGACGTAGGCGTGGGCGTCGGCGCATTCAGCACTGCCCGTTGGTCGGCGAGCAGTTGATTGACGCGGTTGTCGATGTCCGACGGCTGGACGCTGAGCCCGCGCACCTTCGCCTCGTGCGCGATCACCGACTGTTCGATTTGCTGGTCGAGCACGTCCTCGGGGAGCGTCTCTTGGGCGTTGATCAGCTTATCGACCGAGCCGCTGATGGCATTCGGGTTCTGGCCATTATTGCTCGCCTGCGCTACCTGCGCCTGCAGTTGACGCATCTGATCTGTGAGGGCGTCGGTATAGCCGCGGAGCGTGATCGAGTCCCCGAACACCACCGCCACGGGCTGCGCCGGGAACCAGAGGAGCTCCTTGACCGCGCCGAAGCCGACGATCGAGAGCGCGAGCAGCCCCACGGCGCCGGCGCTGGCGAACAGAATGCGGCGCTGCAATTGCTCGCGCGCCCGGCGCGAAAGCGCACGAGCCGTCGGACGCGCCGCCGATGCTTGAGCAGCATCGCCCGGGCGTCGTCCTCGGCGTCCTACGTTGTCGATTCCCTCGCGAGACACAGCTAACCATCCTCCGGGTGGGACTACCAACCCGGTTCTACTTACGTAATGTGCTGCGGCAGTGTACGGGGAGTTAGCCCCGCATTACCATGCCGCTCTGCCGGATATGCTCCGCCGTGTACGGCAGCAGCGCCATAAAGCGCGCTCGCTTGAGCGCCACCGAGAGTTGGCGCTGGTGGTGTGCGCACGTACCGGTCTTCCGTCGCGGCTCGATCTTGGCACGGTCGGAGAGGTAGCGGCGGAGCCGACTCACGTCCTTGTAATCGACGTGCTTGATCTTATCGACGCAGAACTGGCACACGCGACGACGCGGTGGGTAGCGACCGCGGCCTCCGCCACGGCGCATCGGCGGTCGACCGCCCGGGCCTCCAGGTCCGCCACCCGGGCCCCCCGGTCCACCGGGCCCGCCACCCATTGGCCCGCCTGGGCCGCCGGGTCCGCCCGGGCCCATCGGGGGCGCTGGGCGACCTACGTTCTCTTCTGTCATTCAAATCCTCGGTTCGCGTATGTGGTGTGGTGCGTGCTAGAAGGGGATCGAATCCAGATCGCTCGGCTCTTCCATGCCCATGTGGCCCTCGCCCGAGGATTCGCCGCGTGGGCGCGAGTCGAGCAGAACCATCTCGCTCGCTGCGATCTCGAGGCTAAAACGGCGCTGGCCGTCCGCACCTTCCCAGGTGCGAGACGAAAGTCGCCCCTCGATATACACGCGGCGGCCCTTGCTCAGGAACTGGCTGCAAAGCTCGGCCAGGCGGGCCCATGCGGTCACCCGGAACCACTCAGTCTCCTCGCGGCGCTCGCCTTCGGGAGTCGTATACGTGCGATTGCACGCGACGTTGAACGTTGTAAACGCCCGCCCGTTCGGTGTGTAGCGCATCTCCGGATCGCCGCCGAGATTCCCGATAATCGTGGCTTTGCAGAGGCCGGCCATCGTTCTCTCCCTCTCTCCTTACACCCTGTCAATCAACGCTAATGATGATGTGCCGAAGAATCTGCTCGTTCAGTCGAAGAATCCGGTCGAGATCGGCCGTCTGGTCTGGAGCCATCGAGAAGCGCGCGACGTGATACGCGCCCTCGGAGCGACGGTCGATTGGGTAAGAGAGCCGCCGTCGGCCCCACAGGTCAACACTGTGGATCTCGCCACCGCGCGCGCTGACGAAGCCGCGGACGCGGTCGGTGGCGCCTGTCACACCCTCTTCATCTAGATCGGTCGGCAGGATGAACATCAACTCATACTCGTGCAGTAGAGCACCTCCTTTCTATGGGATTGCCCTGGCCTCGTCCCGGCCCGGTGCGACGGCCGGCGGGCGCAAGGGCAGAAAGGTCACAATGCACGCAACCCGCAAGTATAACATCGAGCTGCCCACGAGGCCCCGTTCGCTGGTACCCTCAGGGCGATGCTCTATGATCGCGGGAGCGGAGGAATGATGCGCGTCTCCTCACTCGACGGCTCGGTTACCGCCGCGCTCCAGCGGGCGAGTCAGCTCGGCGTCCACGTCATTGCCCGCTTTCAAGATGCGCAGTATCGCAGCTTCACCTTTCAGGATGGCACGATCGAGGGCCAGAGCGGGCGCCGCTCACGCGGCATTGGCGTCCACGCCGTGACATCTGAGGGTTGGTTGGGCTTCGCTTCCAGCGATGCGACCGATCCGCGCACCGTCGCGCAGCTCGTCGACATGGCGGCCGCGGCGGCGCGTACCTCCGGGCGGTTCGGAGCCGACGTGAACCGAGCCATCTTCGAGGTGGAAGCGCAGCCGGTTCACCTGGTCCCGTCCCCGGCGGAAGCCGCGGATGGCCGCTCGATGGAGGCGCACCAGCGTGCCGTCCGCGACGTACACGAGGAAGCGCGCGGGGAGGCGGGCACCGCGCCGTTGCGGACCAGCCACAGTGTGACCGACGTGGAGTGGCGGATTGCCCGCAGCGATGGCACGGACGTGCAGTTCAGTACCCCGAACGCCTACGTTTCGCACGAGCTGACCGTGCGTGGGTCCTCGGGAGCGGTTGCCGCGCGCGCCAGCCTGTCTGGTGGCGACGCCAGGATTCTGACCGATGCCGAACCGCGGCGGCGGCTGGCGCAGCGGTTTCGCGTTTCGCGCGACCGGGCGGTGCAGACCGTCGATGCGCCGTCGGCTCCGAGTGGCCCAGCGCGGCTCGTGATCGACTACGCGCTTGCGAAAGGGCTGGCCCACGAAGCGTTCGGGCATGCTTCTGAGAGCGACGGCATGGAGACCTCCCTCCTCGGTGCAGAGGGACGCCTCAAGGTCGGCGAGCGCGTCGCGCCAGCGGACGTGTCGATCATCGACGGGCCGCTCGTGGGCGACTTCGCTTACCAGCCGATCAGCGCCAACGGCCTGACCCGAGAGACGGTCTCCATCGTCGATCACGGTGTGCTCCGCGCCGGTCTGGGCGACCTCTTCTCGGCAGGTCAGGCGGGCATGCCAGTCTCGGGGGCATGCCGGGCGGAGAGCGTATTCTCCGGTCCGCTGCCCCGCATGACGAACATTCGCATCGAGGTGGATCAGCCACTGCCTCTCGTCATGCCGTTCGACGAGGTTACGCCAGCGGTGTTGCGCGGAGTGCTTCAGCAGCACGGTCTGCTGAATACGAGAGCGCGAACGCTCTACCTGTCTGGCTATCGTGGCGGTCAGGTCAATCCCAAGACGGGCGACTTCGTCTTCAACTGCGCGGCGATCTACGACCTGACGGACGGTGTGCGTGCGTGCAAGCCGGCCATCTTCAGTGGGCGATCGCTCTCGGCCTTGCAGTCGATCATTGCTGGCCTCGGCCCGCTCTATCTCGATGCGATGGGCTTCTGCGGCAAGTCCGGGCAGACGGTGCCGTCGAGCGGCGGCTCGCACGCCTTCCTCGTCCTCGAGCGCAACCCGGACGTGTCGATTGGCGGCGAAGGCTGATGGAGTTGGCCGACCGCATGACCGAGCGGCTCGCCACCAGCCCGAGCGTGGATGGCGCGCGCGTCGCCGAGTGGCGCCTCGCACTCAGCGAGCGGCGCTCGGTCGGCGTCGGCATGAAGCACAACCGAATCGGCGGCCCCTACGATGCGCCGGGGGCCTCGATTGGCACGAGCGGCGGCCTTTACCTGGTGTGGGACGACGGCCGCATCTCCTACGGCGACCTCGATAGTCGCTCGTTCGAAGAGTTGGACCAGCGCCTTACGGAGTGGCGGGCCGCCGCGTATGACGACGAGTGGCGGCCGGAGGTACTGGGCTCGCAGCCCATGCCGAGCGTCGAGGTGTACGACCCGGCGGTGGCCGCCCAGGTGGGCGGTGACCCGTCGCCCATGTTCGCGATGCTCGAGCGGGCGCGGCGTGAGTGCGGCGCAGCCGGCTGTGAGCTGGTCGACGGCGGCGCCGGCGCGTCGGTCGGCGAGGCCGTGCTGCGAAGCTCGCATGGGCTGGACGTAACGTACGAAGAGACGAGTTGCAGCGTGTGGGTCAGCGCCGATGAGGTCTACTCGCGCTCGTGGAGCAAGCGGCGACTCATCGCCGTGGACGAGTTGGACGAGGTGATCGGCAGCGTTGCCCGCACCGTGCCGCGGCTTGCCCACCAGGACACGTTGGCAGGTGGACCACTCACGGTGCTGATGCCCACCGCGACAGCCAGCTCGTTCATCGGCAAGTTCGTGATGGCGAACCTGGCCGGAGCTGGCGTGGTGAACGGCCAATCGGCCTACACGCTCCACGACTTTCATACGCACCGGCAGGTGGCGGGCCCGGACGTTGATTTCGTGCTCGATACGACGCTGCCGTTCGAGTCGGGGACCTCGCCATGCAGCGGCGAGGGTGTGCCCGGCGGCCGGACGCCGCTCGTCGAGCACGGGAGCCTCGTGAGCCCGATGCTCGATCTGAAATATGCCCGGCGCGCGGGGATGCCGCCGAGTCCGCTGCCGCGCCAGGGCTCGGCCTTGCAGATCGTTGCGGCTCTGGAGCCGAGCTGGGAGGCGGCGCTCGCCTCGATCGAGCGCGGTCTGCTCGTCTTCGAGCTGCTGGGGATGCATACGCAGGACTCGGCGAAGGGCGACTACTCGGTCGTGGCGTCGCAGGCACTGGCGATCCGCGATGGCGTGCTCGGCGGCCGAGTCAAGGCGACGCTCGTCGGCAACTTTTTCTCGAATCTGCTCGATCCTACGACCCGCTTCGTTCCGTACTCCATCGAGCGCAACCCCGGAATGTTCATGCGGTGCGACGCACTCACGGAATAGCAGTTCATGAATGCCCGAAGGGTATGAGTGGTTCGAGCGGCGAGTTATGCTTCTGCCAGGGCAGCGAGCAACTCGGCGTGGATGCGGCCGTTCGTAGCGACCACCTCGACGTCGCGGATGGCGAACGGACCGCCGCGATAGCTGCTCAACGTGCCGCCGGCCTCCGCCACGATCAGCGAGCCCGCGGCCTGGTCCCACGGTTTCAGGTCCCGTTCCCAGAAGCCGTCGAAGCGGCCCATCGCCACGTAGCACAGGTCGATCGCCGCCGCACCGTCGCGGCGTATTGCCTGCGCCACCGGCAGCACGCGTTCCCAATACTCAAGCGCGCGGTGCAGTTGCGCCCGATCGTAAGGAAAACCACTCACGAGGAGGCTCTGGAGGAGTCGGTCGGTCGTCGAGACGTGAATCGGCGCGCCGTTCAGGAAAGCGCCCTGGCCCGAAATTGCGGTGAATAGCTCATCGAGAATCGGCTGGTACACCACGCCGAGCTGAACCGAGCCGTCGATCTCCAGCGCAATCGATACGTCGAAGCACGGGTAGCCGTGGGCGAAGTTCGTCGTGCCGTCGAGCGGATCGACGATCCAGAGGCGATGGGGATCGTCGCCGCCGATTGTGCCCTCCTCGGCGAGGATGGAATCGTTGGGGAAGCGCCGGCGGATCATCTCGACCACCGCGCGCTCGGCCGCCTCGTCCATCTCGGTGACGAGGTCGATCTCGCCCTTGTGGCGGATGCGCTGGACGTTGCCGAACGCCGCGCGCAACAGCTCACCGGCGGCGTGGGCGGCTTCGACCGCGAGCGCAAGTTGGTCCGCGAACGATCCAGCGTGCATATTCCCTCCAGGGCGGATTGTACGAGGTGGTACCGAAGCGTTTCGTGAGGACGGGCTTCGGTGTGCATGTGGAGGTGTGCAATGGGCGTGGTGGACTTTGTGAACGAGGCACTGACGGATTTCTCGCAGCCGGAGAGCCGCGAGGCGTTCGCGCATGCTCTGGCCCAGGTCGACGGCGAGATCGGGCGCGAGTATCCGTTGGTCATCGGCGGCGAGCGCGTCACGACGGGTGAGTGGATCGAGTCGCTGAATCCGAGCGCGCACGCGCAGGTCGTCGGGCGCGTGGCAAGGGCCGGGCCGGCGGAGGCAGACCGGGCGGTCCATGCTGCCGAGAAGGCGTTCGAGGGATGGTCACGCGTGCCGGCGTCAGAGCGGGCACGCGTCGGGCTCCGGGCCGCGGCGGTCATGCGACGGCGGCGCCACGAGTTGTCGGCGACGATGGTGCTGGAGGTCGGCAAGAGCTGGATCGAGGCGGACGCCGACACTGCCGAGGCGATCGACTTTCTCGAGTTCTACTCGCGCCACGCTGCCCTGCTCGGCGCCCCGCAGCCGCTCACGATGCTGCGCGGCACCGACAACGAGCTCCTCTACCTGCCGCTCGGCGTCGGACTGGCGATTCCGCCCTGGAACTTCCCCCTGGCGATCGCCACGGGCCTCGTCTCGAGCGGCATCCTGGCGGGCAACGCCATGGTGTTCAAGCCGGCGAGTGTCGCGCCCATCATCGCGGCGAAAATCGTCGAAGTCTTCGAAGAGGCAGGGCTGCCGGCGGGCGTGCTGAACTTCCTGCCGGGTCCCGGGGACACCGTGGGTGACCGGCTCGTCGCAGATGCGCGCGTGCGGTTCGTGAACTTCACCGGCTCGCGGGACGTCGGCGTCCACATCAACGAGCTGGCCGCGAAGGTCCAACCGGGCCAGAAATGGCTGAAGCGCGTCGTTGCGGAGATGGGCGGCAAGGACGCGATCGTCGTGGACCAGTCGGCCGATCTCGAGCTGGCGGCCAGCGGCATCGTCGCGTCCGCTTTCGGCTTCCAGGGGCAGAAGTGCTCGGCGGCCTCGCGCGTGATCGCGGATGTGCATCTCTACGACGAGCTCGTCGAGCGCGTGGCGCGCCGCACTGAGGCGCTGCGGGTAGGGCCAGCGCGCGAGCAGTCAACGGACGTCGGTCCCGTCGTGGACCGCTCGCAATACCGCAAGGTAGTCGAGTACATCGGGATCGGGCGGGGCGAGGGGCGCGTCGTGGCAGGCGGCGAGGCCGACGACTCGACGGGGTACTTCGTACAGCCGACGGTCATTGCCGATGCGGCGCCGGACTCGCGAATCATGCAGGAGGAGATCTTCGGGCCGCTGCTCGCCATGTGCCGCGCCAGCGATTTCGACGAGGCGCTCGCCATCGCCAATGGCACGGTGTACGGACTCACCGGCGGCGTTTACGCCCGGGATCCGATGAAGCTGGCACAGGCGCGGCGCGAGCTCCACGTGGGGAATCTCTATTTCAACCGCAAGATCACCGGCGCGCTGGTCGGCGTAGAGCCGTTCGGCGGCTTCAACATGAGCGGCACCGACTCGAAGGCCGGCGGCGACGAGTACCTGAAGCTGTTCATGCAGGCCAAGGTGATCTCTGAGAAGCTATGAGGGGGTTCCACTATGCGCGTGCCTCTGTACTGGAGCCCTACCCGCGAGAGCGACCGAAGCTTGACATAACCCCCCGCCTCACCGTGCATCCTGAGCCACTCGACAAAGCCCGTCCTGAGCCCTTCGACAGGCTCGGGACGGGCTTTGTCGAAGGGCTCGGCGCGGGAAGGGGGAGTCATTTCGAAGGTTGGGGATGTAGATCGAGCGTCTGGCTCAGCTCGGCGACATGGTGCGGGCGACGTGGGTGCCGAGCGTGCTGGCGCTGGTGATCATCACGGTCGTTGAGGCGCTCGCTCCTACCGGGGGAATGCCTCGCGGACGCCGCCGTCAACCGGGATCATCGCCCCGGTGGTTTTCGCAGAACGGTCGCTGGCGAGCCAGAAGGCCGCCTCGGCCACGTCGTCGGCCGTCACCTTCGCCTGGAGCAGGTTCCGTTTGCGGTAGTGCTCTTCCAGCTCGTCGACCCCGATGCCGTACGACGTGGCGCGCTGCTGCCGCACGTCGTCAGACCACAGCCCCGAGCCCTCGAAGATCGCGTCCGGGTTCACCATGTTCACCCGCACGCCGAACGGGCCGCCCTCGATCGCCAGCACGCGGGCTAGCTGCGCCTCGGCCGCCTTTGCCGCGCTGTAGGCGCCAAAGTCCTTGCCGGGGGCGGTGACATTTTTTGTGGCGACGAACACCATGGCGCCGCCCATATCTTGCGCCTTGAATATCCGCAGCGCCTCGCGGGCGACGAGAAAGTGGCCGGTGGCATTGATCGCCAGGCTCCGCTCCCAATCGATGAGCTCGAGCTCGTCGATCGGCGCCACGTGTGCGATGCCCGCGTTCGACACGAGCACGTCGAGCCCACCGTACGTCAGCCGCGCCAGCTCGAATGCGTCCTGGACCGAGCGCTCGGAGGTAACGTCGAGGTAGCCGCCGATCGCACGACCTGCCCCTTGCGTCCGCACGATCTCGTTTGCAACACCGCGCGCGCCGTCGTCGTCGACATCCGTCACCACGACGTGGGCGCCCTCGGCCCCGAGGCGGCGTGCGATTGCCGCGCCGATGCCGCGGGCGGCCCCAGTGACGAGGCAAATGCGGCCAGCCAGTTCCTTCTCTGGCGGTGCCAGCGTGAGCTTGTACAGCTCGAGTGGCCAATACTCGGCATCGAACGACTCGCGGTCGTCGAGGGTCGCGTACGTGTCGACCGCTTCCGCGCCGCGCATGACCTGCATCGTATGGTGGTAGATGTCAGCCGGGATCACGCACGCGCGCATGTTGCGGCCGACCGTCCACATGCCGAGCCCGGGCACCAGGACCACCCGTGGCGCCGGATCGAGCAGCGGCTCGTCGGTGCGGAATCGCTCGTGGTGCGCGACCGCATCCTCGACATAACGAGTAACGTCACGGCGGATCGCCTCGGCGATCGAAGCAGGATCGCCGAGGTTGCTCGGCTGCACCACGCAAGCCTGGCGCTTGGTATTGAGCATGTGATCCGGTGTGACCGCGCCGCGTGCCGCGAGCTCGGCCACGCGCTCCGCGGACGCAAACTCCAGGACGTCGGGCGCGTCGTCGAAGCGCAGGATCTTGTGCCCACGCTCGCTCACCGCGGCGCGTAAAATCGGCGCGACGAGCGCCGCCGTGGATCGCGCCTGCTCACGCGGGAGCGTATGCGGTGTGCTCGCTCCGGGCACGCTGTGTCCATTGGCATTGGCCGTGACGACCTCTTCCGCACGGGTCACGTACTCGATGTGCCGTTCGTACGCTTCGCGCGCGGTGTCGCCCCAGGTGATGAGGCCGTGGTTCATGAGTACGACCGCGCGCGCTCCGGGTTGGGCGCGCACCGCGCGCGCGACCTCTTTTGCGAGGCGGAATCCCGGCCGGCGGTACGCGACGATCGCGACGTTGGCACCCAGCGCGTCGGCCACCAGGTCGGCGCCAGCTTTGGTGTTCGTCAGCGCCAGAATCGCATCGGCGTGGGAGTGGGCAATGGCTCGCGCGTCGAGATACCCGTGCAAGAGCGTCTCAATAGAGGGACGGGGCGCGGCGGGGTCGACCATGCAGCGGCCAAGGTAGGCCACCATCTCCTCGTCGGTCATCTCTTCAGTATCGAAGCTCGCGCGAATCTCGGCGAGTCGTACCGCCGGGAAATGCTTGGGCAGCGCATCTTTCATGTCTGAGCCGGAGCCCTTGATGAGCATCAGCTCCACCGGTCGCCCTAGCAAGTCGGTGTCATCGACTTTGACGGACGTATTACCGCCGCCCCAGAGCACGAGGCCTTCATCCTGGCCCATGATGCGTGACATGTAGACCAGTTGATCGAGCGGCGTGCTGCCGGCCTCGGCATCGCTCCAGCGACTCTTCACACACCCTCCACCATTCGAGACTGGCACGCGAGTTGGCACGATTGTAGCGCGGCGACGAAGCCAGCGCCGGACGCCACGGTGAGCCGCAAACCACCCCGGATCACCCGGGGCGGCGGTTCCGGGCAGCAAGGCTCAAATCTCGCTAGACTTGATGACGGAGGTACAGATGCAGGCCGAACATCAAGATGGACCGAATAGCTCGCCCGTCGATCGGCGCGCCGGGGTCCTCGCATCTATCGCAATCATCGGGGCGATGCTGGCGTTGAGCGCTTGGGCGTGGGCGCAGTTGCCCGACGACGCGGCGATTCCCGTGCACTGGGGCATTGGCGGGTCGGCGGACCGCTACGGTGGCAAATTCGAAGCGCTGTTGTTGGTCCCGATCATTGCCACCGTGCTGGCGGGGTTACTAGCGGCGCTGCCGGGTGTAGAGCCGCGACGCGAGCACCTTGCGCAGTCCGCCCGGGCCTATACCACCGTGTGGATCGCCGTGCTGCTCGTCATGGCGACGACACACGTCTCGATCGTCCTCACGGCGCTTGGCATCCCGATGAGCCCGGTCACTGGTATCCCGTTCGCAATCGGCCTGTTGTTCCTCCTGCTTGGCAGCCAACTGCGCGATGTCCACAGCAACTATTTCTTCGGGATTCGTACGCCGTGGACACTGAGCAGCGAGCTGTCGTGGCAGCGCACGCACGAGCTCAGCGGCCGAATGTTCATCGGTCTGGGCCTTGCCTTGATGGTGCTCGCGATTGTCGGCCAGCCGGTGCTCACCTTTGCGGTGGTCATGTTGGGCGTGCTTGGCATTGTGGCATTTACCTTCGTGTACTCGTACCGGGTCTGGAAGACTGACCCTGAACGAGAACGCGTGGGCTGAGTTCGCGGGCCGTCGTGGCTGCCATTGCGGCATGTCGCCTATAATCCTACTAACGCAGTAGGATTTAACGATGGCGACCTCCACCATATTCGACCGCAACACTCGTATGATCGAGGGCGACCTCGCGGCGCAGTATGGCGTCGTGCGTTGTCGGCTCGACGAGGCACGGGTCCGCTGTCCGGCGGTGCTCGCCGAGGCACTGGAGCAGGTTGCGGCGTATTGTAATGAGTGGCAGCCGATTGATCACGGCTGGCTCGTGGACGTCGCGGCTGGGGCAGCGCCGCCACAGGCCATCGAGATCAATAGCCGCTCCGAGCGTGCATCCACATCTCAGCAGCACACGGTCATCGTCGTGCACGCTGGTGCGCGCGCCAGCATCGTGGATGGGTGCAGCGCGCCAGCCTACTCCGGTTGGGGTGAGCGCACCGAGGCAATCGACGTCGTGGTCCTTGCTGGCGCCGAGCTCGACTACACACTGCTTCGCAACGTGTGTGGTCCAACGTCGGAATCACGGACCGCATCGGTCTGGCTCGCCGAAGGTGCGGCGATTCGCCAAACGTTCTGCACACTGGGCAGCGCGTCGGAAGAGGCGCGGCTCAGGATGACACTTGGCTCGGGCTCGTCGGCCACGCTTCAGACGCTGGTCTTCGCCTCAGTACGCACCGTCGAGCTCACGGTCGACGTTGCAGGTGAGGGATCCAGCATTGCACCACCCGTCATCCGGCTGATCGCGAAGCAGGGCGGCCGGATCCGGTACTCGGGAAACGGCGAGACGCGTGGCTTGCTGCTCGACGACGAGTCGCGGATCGAGGCGCCGGGTGCAGTCGGCGCCAGCGACGCAACGCAGCTCACCTACCTGAGGAGCCGAGGTATTGGCGCCGCCGATGCCGGTGGCATGCTCGCCGCCGGATTTGCGCGGCCGGTCCTCGCGTCGCTCCCCCCACCCCACGCGGTCGAAGTCGAGCGGGTCGTCGCACTCGCTCTCCAGGAAAGCATTGGCTAGCAGCCGCCGGTCTACGGCCCGCAGAGGAGATGAAGAATACCCATGATCGAGACTAAGACGCTCCGCGCTGACTTCCCTATCTTCGAGCGCCTCGTGCATGGAAAGCCGCTCGTCTACCTCGACAGCGCGGCGACCTCGCAGAAGCCCCAGGTCGTGATCGACGCGCTCGACGACTACTATCGCCGCTATAACGCGAATATCCACCGCGGCATCTATACGATCGCCGAGGAGGCCACCCAGGCGTACGAGGGTGCGCGTCAGAAGGTCGCCGACTTCATTCGCGCTCCTGAAGCTGCCGAGATCATCTTCACCCGCAACACTACGGAGTCGATCAATCTCGTCGCGTACACCTGGGCCCAGCAAAACGTGCGGGTGGGTGACGAGATCGTGCTCACCGAAATGGAGCACCACAGCAACCTGATCCCCTGGATTTTGCTTGCCGAGCGAACCGGCGCCGTGTTGAAGCACATTCCGTTCGACTCGGACGGCTATTTGGATCTCGACGCTGCCCGCCAGATGATTGGCGAGCGGACGAAGCTCGTGTCGATCGTGCACGCATCCAATGTGTTAGGCACCATCAACCCAGTGCGGGAGATTGCGCGACTAGCCCATGAGCATGGTGCCCTGGTCCTCGTCGATGGTGCGCAGAGCGTGCCGCACTTCGGCGTTACGGTCGCGGATCTTGAGTGCGACTTCCTTGCGTTCTCCTCGCACAAGATGCTCGGCCCTACGGGCGTGGGCGTCCTCTGGTCGCGGCGCGAGATCCTGGAGGCGATGCCGCCCTTCCTCGGCGGAAGTGAGATGATCGGCCAGGTGTACCTGGACCACGCCACGTGGAACGAGCTGCCATGGAAGTTCGAGGCGGGTACCGAGAACATCGCGGACGTGATCGCGCTCGGCACCGCGGTGGATTATCTCGCGCGGATCGGGATGGACAACGTCCGAGCGCACGAGATCGAGCTGACAGAATATGCGCTCGAGCGCCTGGGCGAGGAGCCGGACGTGCACCTTTACGGTCCACGTGATCCGCAGCGCAAAGGCGGCGTCATCGCCTTCAACCTCGCCGACCTCCACTCGCACGACGTGGCCAGCATTGTCGATCGGGATGGAATCGCCATCCGGGTCGGCCATCATTGTTGCCAGCCAATGATGCGCAAGCTGGAGGTCCCCGGCACCGCGCGCGCGAGCTTCTACATCTACAACACGCGCGACGACGTCGATCGTCTCATCGAGGGACTCGACCACGTGCGGCAGGTGTTCGGGATCGCGCGTGGTTGACGATCTGTACCGTCGGGTCGTCCTCGATCGGTATCAGGCGCCGGTGCATCGCGGGCCGTTGGCCGACGCCAATGCGACGGCGTCCGCCCATAACCCGCTCTGCGGCGACGAGATCACCGTGCGCGCCCGGGTCGAGGATGGGCACATTGCCGAGGTAGCCTGGGAGGCGCTCGGCTGTTCGATCGTGCACGCATCGGCCGATATGATGGCGGACGAGGTGCAGGGGCGCCAGCCGGATGCGATTCCTGAGCTGGTGGCGCGTGTCGGCGCCATGCTCGCCGGCTCAGATGAGGCCGCCGATGCGCTCGGGGAAATTGGCGTCTTTCGCAGCGTGCGCCGCTACCCGGCGCGCGTGAAATGTGCCCTGCTGCCGTGGAAGACCCTCGCCGAGGCCCTGGCTGCTTCCCATTCCGAACCGCGCGCGTGATGGCGATGCAACGTCCAATCGACCGGCTGGCTATTGAGGTCACGCGAGGGACGTCCAACAATCTGTTCCAGGTCGCGACGCTGGTACGCGCCGCAACCGCAATCGACGCCACAGTCGAGGTGCTCTTTCGCGGCGATGCCCTGCGTAAGCTCCGGGTCGACCGCATCAACGTTGACGAGTGGTCGGCGGCCTATGCGGCGGTGCAGGATGGGCTCCGTGATCGGCTGCGCAGCGCCGAGTTCGTCGATATGGCGAGTTTTCTGCGCGACGCGAAGGAGCATGGCGACCGGGTGCAGTACTGGGTGGATGCGGACGACCTGCAGACGGCGGAGCTGCGCCTCGGGGACCTCGTGCCGCAGCTCGACGGCGCACGCAACTCGGAGCGGTTCTTTGCCGATGCCGAGCGTGCCGACGCGCTGCTGAGGTTCTAATTGCCAAGCGTTCAGAACGAAGGGGCGCGCCTCAACTACCAAGTCGTGGGCACGGGCCGACCGCTCGTGCTGATTCACGGCTGGGGCGCACGTGGCGCAGAGTGGGATCAGTACGGGTGGCTGGCGGCGCTCGGCGCGGGTCGGCGGCTGCTGATCCCGGACGTGCGCGGCCACGGCTTTAGCGCGAAGCCTCACGATCCAGCGCAATACGAGATGCGCCGTCTCGCCTCCGACGTGCTCGCGCTGCTCGACGCGGCCGGTGAGCCGGAGGCCGATCTCTTCGGCTACTCGATGGGCGCCTCGATCGCGCTGTGGACCGCAGTGCTCGATCCGGGCCGGGTGCGCGCGATGGTGGTTGGCGGCATCGCGGGCGCCGACGAGGCGGAGTCGCGGATGATCGGCGAGGCGCTGCTCGGCGAGGCCGAGGCGACCGTCCGCTCGGAGGAGTACCGCCAGTACGCCGCCGGCGATGCGGAGAGTGACTTCGTGGCCCTCGGCGCCTGTCTGCGGACGGGCTTGCCGGCGCCACCGTGTGAAGAGCTGCTCGTGTACGGAGGTGAGACGCTGCTCGCCGTGGGCGACCTCGACCGTCGCCGTGAGCACACCGAGCGGATCGCTGGCTGCCTGCCCGGCGGACGCTTCGCGCTGTTCGAGGGGGCCGACCATATGGGCCTGTTCGGCGACGAGCGATTCAAGCAGGTCGTGCGCACGTTTCTCGACGAGGTCTCGCCGGCGTGATCGTCGAAGTCATCTCCGCAAGCCCTGCGGAAGCGACGGTGATCGCCAACCTCATGGAGTTGTACCTCTATGACTTCACCGATCTGGGCGGACCTTCGATTGGGTCAGACGGCCGCTACGGCTATCCCTGGCTCGATGCGTACTGGGGAGACGCCCGCCGTGAGCCATACCTGATTCGCGCCGACGGTGAGCTTGCGGGATTCGCGCTCGTCATGGAGCGGTCGCTCATTGCGCCCGAGCTTGCTGGTTACGAGGTCAGCGAGTTCTTCGTACTCCGCGCGTACCGCCGGCGCGGGGTGGGTGAGGCTGCGGCGCATGCGCTCTTCGCCCGCCACCCGGGCCCCTGGTACATCGGGCAGCTCGCCGACAACGCACCCGCTCAAACATTCTGGCGGACCGTGGTCGGGCGCTACACGAGGGGCGCGTACCGCGAGGAGCGCTGGACCGAAGGCGAGCGCCGCGGGGTGGCGCAGACGTTTGTCAGCCCGTCGGTACCGTCCCATCTATCCCAGCCGCCTATCCTGAGCCGGTCCAAGGACCCGGCAGAGGGCGCGGAGTCGTGACAATCACATTGGCATGACTCCCTTGGCCGAAGCTGCGAGAGGGGCCTGGAGCGAGGGTTGTTCAGCGGCACGAATCTATAATGCTCAAGATTCGACCCCTGAGGGAGGCGAAGTGCGCGATCCCCTGCGGGACCTTCGCGAGGCGCTGGCCGCGACCGGTGACACTGCGGTGGATGTCGTCCATCCCATGCACCTCGACCATGGCCGCGAGGCGCGCACCGGCATCCCCGAGGTGGTCATGGTTGCGGGGAAAGACGTTGCCACGGTGCTCGCCGTTACTCGCTCGTTCCTGGACCAGAACGGACGGGCGATCCTCAGCCGCATTCGGCCAGCGACGATCCGCGTCGTCCGCGATGCCTTCCCCGACCACCGAGTCGAAGAGGCGCCGCGCGCCCGGATGGCAGTCGTGCGGCGACCGGACTACCTGCGCCAGCCGACCGGCGGCCGGGTAGGCATCATCACTGCGGGCAGCTCGGATGCCCCAATTGCCGAGCAGGCTGAGATCATCGCCCAGGAGATGGGCTGTGAGACCACCGTGGTCTACGACGTGGGTGTCGCGGGCCTGCACCGTCTCATCTCGCCGTTACAGCGGATGATCGCGGAGGCGGTGGACGTGATCATTGTCGCGGCCGGCATGGATGGCGCCCTGCCGTCCGTAGTGGCGGGGTTAGTGGACGTCCCGGTGATCGGGCTCCCTACGTCCACCGGCTACGGCGCGGGCGGGCAAGGCCTCGCCGCACTATTGAGCATGCTGCAGACCTGCGTCCCCGGTCTGACCGTGGTGAACGTCGACAATGGTATAGGGGCGGGGGCAAGCGCGGCGCGTATCGCCAACCAGCTCGCCGCATCCCGCGCTCGGGCCGCGGGGGCGACGTGAGTCGCGTCGCCTATTTCGACTGCTTCAGCGGCGCAAGCGGCGACATGATTCTCGGTGCCCTGATCGACGCTGGGCTTGCACTCGACGATCTGCGCAGCGAGCTCGGGAAGCTCGCGCTCACCGGCTACACGATCGCCGCTGAGCGCGTCATGCCAGGCGGGCTTGGCGGCACCCAGGTGCGCGTCGCGCTGACCGAGCCGCAACGTCACGGCCGTCACCTCGCCGAGATCGAGCGCATCATCGAATCCAGCACGCTGAGCGACGCCGTGAAGTTGCGGGCGCTTAGTGTGTTCCGCCGCCTCGGCGCCGTCGAGGCTCGCATCCACGGCACGAGCATCGACGAGGTCCACTTCCACGAGGTAGGCGCAGTGGATGCGATTGTGGATATCGTCGGTGCCGCGGTCGGGCTCGAAAAACTCGGTATCCAGGCGCTATACGCGTCGAGCCTGCCGCTCGGCCACGGAGCGGTGAACAGCATGCACGGCATCCTGCCCCTCCCGGCGCCAGCCACCCTCGCGCTCATCGCCGAGGCCGGTGCGCCGACGCGGCCGGTGGATGTCGAGGCGGAGCTCGTCACGCCGACCGGTGCGGCGATCCTGACCACCACGGCGAAGTTCGAGCAGCCAGCCATGCGCATCGACGCTATCGGGGTCGGCTACGGGCAGAAGGTGCTGCCCTGGCCAAACGTCACCCGGGTGTGGCTCGGCGAGTCCACTGCGGGCACCCTCGAGTCCGGGGAGGTCACCGTCATCGAGACGAACCTCGACGACTCGACGCCCGAGCAGATCGGATATGCGATCGAGCGCCTCTTCGCCGCCGGTGCGCTCGACGTGTTCACGACGCCCGTGTACATGAAGAAGAATCGGCCCGGTGTGCTACTGACAGTGCTCGCGCAGCCGGCGCGCGCTGATGAGCTCGCTCACCTCATCCTTCGCGAGACCTCGTCGCTGGGCGTGCGTTTCCGTACCAGCCAGCGCCTCATGTGCACGCGGCGCAGCGAGATGGTGGACACGTCGTATGGCCCGTTGGAAGTCAAGATCAAATCCATCGACGGGGCCGATGTTGTGTGTCCGGAGTACGAGGCGTGCGCCCGCGTCGCGCGCGAGCGCAACGTGCCACTCGCCCGAGTGTACGAGGCCGTCGCCACGGCCGGTGCTCGCTACGCCCTCGCTGATGCCCTTGACGGGCGAGCGGCTGATCGCACTGACCCGTGATCCCGACCGCACCACGCGTCACTGAGCATGCTCCGCTCGTCTCGGTGATCGTGCCCACATTCAATGGCGCGAGCCTGCTGCCTGACTGTCTCCGTTCCCTTGAGGGTCAAACGTATCAGCCGCTGGAGATCCTCGTCGTCGACGACGGCTCCACGGACTCCACGCCCGACTTCATGCAGCGCTGTTTTCCCAAGGCGCGGCTCCGCTCCCTACCTCGCAATCGAGGGTTTGCCCATGCGGTGAACGAAGGGATTCGCGCCTCGAACGGCGCCATCGTCGTGTTGTTGAATAATGACGCGGTCGCAGAGCCGCAATGGGTGGCAAAGTTGGTCGCGGCTCTCGAACGGCACCCGCACGCTGGCATGATCGCCTCGAAGATGCTGCTCCAGGAGCCCGCCGGCATCATCAATGCGGTGGGCGACCTGTTGCGCCGGAGCGGCGTGCCCGACAATCGTGGTGTGTGGGAGCCGGATGGCGGCCAGTACGACCAGGAGGTCGAGGTGTTCGGCGCATCGGGTGGCGCGGCGGCGTACCGGCGAACGATGCTCGACGAGGTCGGGCTCTTCGACGAGCGGTTCTTCATGTATTGCGAGGACGTGGACCTCGCAATACGGGCGCAGCTCGCCGGCTACCGCTGCGTGTATGCGCCGGGAGCAGTCGTGCACCATCGACTGAGCGCCACCGGTGGTGGGAGCCTGGCGAGCTTCTACAGCGCCCGCAACATCGTCTGGCTGCTCGCTCGCGACGTCCCGCGCGCCATGTGGACGCAGCATTGGCCATTGATACTCGGCGAACAGGTGCGGCGGGTGCTCCTTGCCGTCCGCCACGGCCGCGAGCCGGCGGCGCGAGCCCAGTTGGGTGGCCTGCTTGCAGGGCTGCGGGCTGTTGGACAGCTTTGCCGGGAGCGGCCACGCGTTGCGGATGGGCGCGGCGACGCCGAACACTACCTCTTGAGCCTGCTTACATGACCGGTGCATTGGAGCCATCCGAGCCCGATCTGTCGCTCGTCGTCCCGGCCTACAACGAGGAGCGCCGCCTGCCCCGTGCCGTAGAGGAGCTGCGCCGGTACCTGGACGCGCGAGCGCTCGAGGCCGAGGTGCTCCTGGTGGAGAACGGGAGCAGTGATGCAACCGCGCGCGTCGCGGATGAGGCCGCGGCTGCCGATCCCCGGTTTCGGGCGCTGCACCTGACCGCACGTGGCAAGGGGCTGGCGGTGCGTGCGGGTATGCTCGCAGCGATGGGCCGGGTGGTGATGTTTTGCGACACGGATTTTTCCATGCCGGTCGAGGAGGCGGACCTTCTCTACAACGCGGTGTGCGATGGCGTCGACATCGCGATCGGCTCCCGTGAGGCACCGGGCGCGCAGCGAATCGGCGAGCCGGAACGACGCCACCTGATGGGTCGGGTGTTCAACCGCCTGGTGAACGTGCTGGCCGTCCCTGGCGTTGCCGATACGCAGTGCGGCTTCAAGGCCTTTCGGCGTGAGGTGGCCCATGACCTCGCGAGTCGACAGCGCATGACGGGCTGGGCGTTCGACGTGGAGCTGCTGCATATGGCGCGGCGGCGCGGCTACTCGATGCGTGAGATCGGGATCACCTGGCGCTATGACGCGTCGTCTCGGGTTCAACCAGTGCGTGATACAATCTCGATGCTGCGTGAATTGCTTACGATTCGGTGGAATGGACTGACGGGCAGGTACGGTTAATCGGGCGCGACAGGGCGCCGAGCAACGCCGACGTGAGGCAAGCGAGTAGCGGGGGGGGTGGGCCCCCCC
>JAXDLH010000287.1:0-3742 GCA_034666705.1 Chloroflexota bacterium | reverse complement strand
GAGCGAGCCTAACCGTTACAAGGTGACAATCAGTCGAATCTGGTGCCTGGACCTCTGGGGCCTCGACATCAGCAATAACACGGCTGGACTGATTGAGGTCTACCTCGGCGAACTAGGTGGGCTGCCCGAAGGTGAACAGGCGCACTGGCTCGCTCACAACGTCCCTCCCGAGGGAAAGATGGACGAGGGGCGATTCCGCCGAGACTTCCTGAACCAGTCCGTTGGGTCGCCCGACCCGGTCGGCGACCTCCGGCGAGCCCGGCGCAGGGCAGCCGAGGCGACCAGTGCGCTGCTCGGCTCACCGGTCTGGCGCGAACTTGATCGTCAGGCGGCCACCGAGTTCGACGCGCTCCTTGGTCCGACGAGCAACGATCCGGCTGCACTGGCCGCGCCGACGATCACTCTCACCAAGTCGCTGGTTGACGGGATGGATCCGGCGCCGTTGAGGAAGTTCCTCGGTGGAAGTGAGCCTGGTGAGAAGTCGATCGCGCTCCTGCGCCGCCTGCTTTCGTCGTTGGGTGACACCGAAGACGCTGCAGAGGCCTTCGCCGCCCTTCAGGCATTCCGTTCCGCAGGAGGGATCGCTCACCTTGGGGGGTCGAAAGCCGGCGCCGCGAGTGCCAGGCTCGGCATCGACGGAATGTCGCCACTGGAAGCATTCGCCCACATCACGGTGAAACTGACCAGTGCGCTGACCCACGTGGCTGACCTGGTCGAAGCGAGTCCGACCAGGTCGTAGATCGAATCGACCTGAGTCTACGGCTGAGCCGGAGGCTCCTCCAGCGTCTCGATCAGGTTCGCGAGGGGCGTGAACGGGAGCGGTCCGCCGATGAACTGCGCCGGTGTTGGCTCGCGGGTCACAAACTTGGCACGGACATGGTAGGGAGCTGCCGGGTCAGCGGCAGGCGGCCCAAGGGCAGAGGCGACCGAGTCCGCGTGCAGAGCGAGATCAGCAAACTTCCGCGTCACCTGCGTCGCGTACGAGGGCTTATTGTCGTCCAGGAAGTAGCGATCCAGCATCCGACGAATATCCGCCCGTGCGAGCACATCGGTAGGGTCCTTGATCTCGAGTAGCCAGATGTTCGGGTCGCCCGCACGCCCCGCGACGACCTCGATCTCAGTCTGCAGAGAGGGGACCGCCAGTCTCTCCGGCTTTGTCTCGTTGATGTTCGACATCACCATCCAGCCTGCGTCGTCCAGGACTCTGCTGACCTGACGCTCGAGCGCAGTGTTTGGGCATCGCGGGTCGCTTCCAACACCGTGTTCAACTCCGCCGCCGGCGGCGGCTGGCTCCAAGGCAGCTGTGCCTGCTGCAAGCACTGCAAGTAGATGCTCGCCGTGGCGAAGCCAAAGCCGTGAAGAAACCACGAGAAGACCATCAGAGCGCTGCGCCAGCGGCTGAATCAGCAGCCTGTGCTTTCGACTACGGGCCTGCCACGGCTTCCAGTCGAAAGCCAAGAGATCGACTGACGTGCTTGTCACGAGTTTGATCACGTCGAGGGTGCGCTTCTTTGCGTTTCTCGGTCGTCACCCCTTCAACTCGGGCACACCACGACGCCGATCACTCGCGACATCTACATGAGTGTCATGCCGCAGGTCGCACAGGCGGCCGCGGATGCGACCGTTGCCATCGTCCCCCGGGCGGACCCGCACTCAGGTGGGCACAATTCTGTGCCCACCATGTGCCCTCCAGACGACATTTCGGACACCAAAGATGATCTTCAAACAGGTAAAACCCCACGTCAGGAGGGGTGGGGCGGCTGGGACTTGAACCCAGGACCCAGGGATTATGCGTGGCGTCTCGGGGTTCTCACTGACTCTCGATGCCTCTCATCGGTGCTGGTCAGCGACCTTTCGACCAGGCTGATCCTCTCCCCTGTTCTCATGGGTTCTCAACCAACTGGGGGACGGCGTGAGGGACGGGTGGGCGGCATGACCAGCATCGACGGCAAGGCGGTCCGGCTGCTGGAACCAGAACCGCGCCGGGGTGCCTGATCGACGTGTGGGAGACCCCGGAGCTCCGGCTGCCGATCTTCCGCACGGGAGTCGTGGTCACCGTCATGGTGGGCCAGGAGACCGCTGCTGAGCCGTTCTACGGTTGGGCTGATCTCTACGGCTACGCCGTGGTGACAGCCCCGGCCGCCAACCCAGTGGAGCGTTTCCAGGAGGCGCTGCGTCAGGCCACCCGGCGGCACGAGCACCGGCATGGCGATTCTCGGTTCGTACACGTGACGGAGGCCGACTGATTGACTGGCGAGCATGACGGGCCACGATGAGGTAACGCACTACAAGGGGGCGAACGGCTACGTCGCGAGCCCCACCATGACGGGTGCGTTCAGGCCGGTGACCTGCGGCCATTGTGGTCGGTCGGTTCACGCGGCCGTGATCGCAGACGTAGAAGGCATCTACTGGTTGCGCTGCACCCATTGCCATGCAGGCTCTGTGCTCCACGAGACCCACTACGGGCCGCGTCAGTCGCCACAACCTCGGCCAGGCGAGGACGTGGAGGGTCTGCCCGACGACATTCGGGATGCCTGGGATGAAGCCCGGTCATGTGCGGGCGCGGCTGCCCACACGGCGACCGAGATGGTTTGCCGCAAGATCCTCATGCACATCGCCGTGGACAAGGGTGACCGAGAAGGCCAGTCCTTCGCGTCCTACATCGACCACCTGGTCGCGGAGGGCTACGTCACCAAGCCGATGCGCTCCTGGGTCGAGAGGATCAAGGACCGCGCCAACCGCGCCAACCACGACATCGCTCAGACCACCGCCGAGCAGGGCGCGGAGACGCTGACCTTCACCGGCCATCTACTCAAGAACGTCTACGAGATGGAGCACCTGGCGCAGCGGTTCCAGGAGCCGGAGGCCTAACCCTTCCTCGGACGTGGCGGCGGCGACGGCCTGCGAGGCGGGGCTGGGCTCTTCTTCTGAGGCCGCCTAGGGTCGGGCGGCGGAGGCTTGGGCGCAGGATTGGGATCTGTCACCTGTCGTCATCCTCCCGCCCGGAATCCGACTCGCCACTTCGCTTCACCGTTCGCCCGGGGTCCGGCGGCGGCGGCTGTTCGACCTCCGGCTCCTGGTCGCTCACCGGCTTCTCCCGCCGTGCGGGCGCGGGTCAGGTCGCGGCTTGGCCTTGACCTGCTTACCGGGGTCGGGCGGCGGCGGCTTCTGCTGCTCCCGTTGCTCCTTGCGCTTTGGCTCGTCCTTGGCCATGGTCACCGTCCCATCACGTCGAACAGCAGGCAGCCGACCTCGGCCATGAGTGCGAACATGCCTGCGGTGTAGCCGGTCATCATTCTGTTGAGTCGCTTCTGGTTCCGCTGATTGTGATTCTCCAGGTGCCTGGCGAGGTGTTCCGCGATCTCGTCGCTCGGCCGGTCCCAGTCGGTGTGGTCCAGGATCGGCCTGGCGTCATTTGTGAACGTGAACGTTCGGGGCCAGAGGACGTAGACCAAGAGGACTGCCAGGGCAGCGAATGCCCACATGCCACCCCTGGTCCAGCGAGTGATGTCGGCATCGCCGCGCAGCGCGACCGCCCCAATGAAGCCAGCCGATAGAGCCCCGAACTGAAACAGGTTGCCCGCCCGATCTCGCAGTGAATTCAGGTCGGCCTGCTGCTGATCCAGGCCGCGTCTGGCTTCCTCCAGCGCGATAGTGAACCGGTAGCCAGCGAACATGCTTCCAGTCTGTAGCCGACTACGGACACACCCGAACCGACACGCGGGCATTCACCCCGACGTGA
>JAXDLH010000286.1:0-24774 GCA_034666705.1 Chloroflexota bacterium | reverse complement strand
CTGGGAGCCGACGTGGTACCAGACGTTGACGGCGGCCACGGGGACCGAGTGGTCCTCGTGGATGATCACGTCGAGGCCATTGCTCAGGGTGTACTTCTCGAAGGCGACGTCGATAGGCAAAATTGGCTCCCTTTCACGCTGTGGGGGTGTGTAGCATCAATTATCCCACGCGAGGACGGGAGCGACCTCGCTCGCGAAGCGGCGCATCGAGGCGAGCACCAGATCCTGGGCCATGCCGCCAAAATCGAAGCGCAGCGCGAGCCGATCGATCCCAAGCTCATCCCGCAAGCGGCGGACGTGCTGGCGGCACATCTCGGCGTCGCCGAACACGCAGCGACTCGTGGCGGCGCCGGTCTCGTAGCTGAGCGGCGCCACCTCGGGGCCGCCACGCTGGTCCGCAGCCACGTGGCGATACGCCTCCCAGTGTGGCTCGGCCTCACGCTGCGCCCGCTCGGGCGTCTCGCCGACGTACGCCGTCAGGTACGCCAGCACCTCGCAGCTTTGTTCCGGCCTCTCACGCTCCTTCAGACCGGCCCGGTACTCGTCGATGAGCCGCCGCGTCGGGGCGAAAGTCGGCGGGTACCAGGGCAGAGTCATGAGATTGATGCTCTGCTGGCCAACCCACCGCGCATGGGCGAGGTCGGCGTTCACGGGAATCCAAAGCGGCGGGTGGGGCCGCTGCACCGGCTTCGGCGTGACGTTAACGGGCCTGGGACAGTGGAAAAACGCGCCGTCCCAGCGGAGCGGCTCGTCGCTCCAGGCAGTGCGGAGCATCGCCACTTGCTCTTCGAACTTCTGCTGCGCGGTGCTGGGATCCGCACCGAAGACGTCGTAATACTGATTCCCCATCCCCCGACCGACCCCGACCTCGAGGCGCCCACCCGTGAGGACGTCGAGCATCGCCATATCCTCGGCGATGCGCACGGGATTGTGCAGCGGCAGGATCGTGACGGCTGGGCCCATCCGAATCCGGCTGGTGCGCGACGCGAGCGCGGCAATCAATAGCTGCGGGCTCGGCAGCATGCCGCCGAACGGGTGGAAGTGGTGCTCGGTAAGCCACGCGCACCCGAACCCCAGCTCTTCCGCCAGGACGATCTGCTCGACCCACCTGGCGTACAGCTCGGACGCGCTGCCTTCGGCTTCGGGCACGTAGGTGTTGAGGAGATAGTAGTCGAACGTAACCATTGCTTGCCCCAACCGCAGGTGCGCGGGCGCATGCTACGGCAGCACGGAACATGCTGCAAGGACAGGCGGGATCTACTCGAACTCAGTGAGGGTAATGCGGCGCTCTACGAAGTCTCCGTCTCGAGAAGACGAAACTCATTAGACCACAGTTGCGTCCGCTGCGTCCGCCGGACGGACAAATTCAATGATGATTTCATCCCAGGGAAGCTCGAGCTCCAGGAGCTTGTCGTCGAGCTCGTTGTACGGTGGTGCGCTCGCGATGACCTCGCCGTTTCGATGGGCAACATAGAACCCGCCGTAATGCCGCAGCGCGACGCAGTCGAATTGTGGAGACGAACCGTGCGGATCAGCGGAAGGCGGGCATGACCTTGTCGATGAACATCTGCAGCGCATCCCAATCGACGGGCGGCCGAATCGCGAAACTGATGCGCGCCGCGCCCCACGGTCAGGAGGCCTCCGCTGAGATGGTCGATCGTGGTGAGCGACTTCGCAAGCAGCGCTGGATTGCGGTAGCCCATGCCAAAGCAGAGGACGCCGATGCGGCTGCGTGCTGTGTCGAGTGCCAGGGTGGTGAGCACTGGGATCGTTTCGTAGGTCCGGCTGTTGCCGTCGACGTACGGCGACTCATAGAAATGGTCCCACACCGTGATGAGGTCGAAGCCAGCCTGGTCACAGTGCCGCCAGAGCCGGCGCAGCTCGTCCAGCTCGACGTCTTGCTGCCCGGTGTGGATGCCCAGCTCAACCTTCGGCACGCGTTCCCTCCAACGGTGGACTCACGGAAGCCAGACCGAAGATCTTGGATGGCGCGGCTAGCATGGCACCCCGGCTCGCGTGACGCAAGCGGCAGGACCGCATCGTCCCGGAAGCCCTGGAGGGCTGGAGGCCTGGAGGCCTTGTGAGACACGGTGCGACGTTCTTACCCGTCGCTGGCGGCTGACCCCGTCGCGTCGCCAGATGGCACTGCACCAGTCCCATCGCCAGATGGCGCCGCGCTCGTCCCATCAATGTGGAGCGGCTGGGTCGTGCCATTGACGTCCACCGTATAGTCGCCCGCCGGCAGTGGTCCGTCCAGGATCGTCGTGTCGTGGTAGAGCTGCGCGATCATGGTGCAGATCTGGTCACCAGAATGCCGCCCGAGCACGCGCACCATGATGCGACTGCCCTCGCGCCATTGCACGGTCTGGCCAAACCGTGAGCATCCATCGCCGATGATCCCCTGCACGTCGACGCTGACCTGCTGGCCGCTGGTCATCATGTTGACGGACGTCACCTGTATCGGGAAGGAATAACTGCCGTCCTGCTGCTGCGCCAGGGCTGCCAGTGTGCTGAAAACCAGCAGGCCGAGGGCCGCGCACCCCGCAAGCGCCGGCACCGCGACGCGCGTGAGCGTTCGATTCGAGGTCATGGGTCGCCTCCAGGTTGGTCGTCGTCATACTGGGAGAGACGTCAGCGGAGTTGCGAAAGTTCCGGACGGATCCTCCCTTGCTTCCATGGTATCGAAGGTATCGAACGAGGGGTCACCGGACCACGAGCCGGTTGGGGCGCTGCGGTTTGGAACGGTATGTTGACGCGCGACGCGACGAGTGCCCTTTTGAGATCCATTTCGACCATTGCCACGAGGTCGACTAAGCATTGAGGAGAACAGGTCCACTTCAGGATTGTGGCCGGAGTCGCTGCACAGTACGCTCCGCCCATTCGACCACCGAGATGGCGGTAGCTACGGCGGCGTCGTACTCTTCCGTTTCTACCGGCTCGTATGTGCCTGGGTAACGCGTAGTAGTCGCGAATACGGTAAGAGCGTCAGCCTCACGGACCTCCGCTGGGATCTGCTCACCTGCGGTCTCTACCATGCTCAAAAGCCTGGCTAAATCATGTGTGTACGGAAACGGAACGCCAATCCGCAGTAGCACTGCCTTAATGGCCTTCTCGGCAGCTTGCTCTGCATCGAAACACAGGTCCTCGAGATATGAGCCAGCAAGGGGCTGTTGCGCCCTAACGAGGTTTCCTCGAGCGCGTTTAAGCCACTCGAGCGGCTCATCTGCCGGACCAGGAGTCTCCTCCATAGATGACTCTTCCTTCCAGCATTGCCGGCTTGATGAAGCTGCCATGATTACTGCGATCCCGCTCGACGTCGGCAGGAGTCACCACAATGACGTCCACAGCTTGGCCTACTCCATGCAATCGGCGGTAGATTTCTTGGGCAAGGCGGCGTCTGTGAAACGAACCCTGCTTTATGACAAGCAGATCAACGTCGCTATCGGGCCGCATCTCGCCGCGCGCCGCTGAACCGAACATGATGATCTGATCGGGCTGAGCAACATCCACAATGCGAGAAACAATGTCGTCTTGTATCAACTGCGGAAGAGTCCCAGACCCTATCACTCGCGGCTCAGACTTCGGTGTGTGTCGCGTCTTCATCTGCTGCCCAGAAATCTTCACGGAGGTTTTGGCGGCTAAACGCTGTCGGCCAATTATCGCATCCATAGATCCCGATAGTTGTCGCAACCCTTTTTGACGACAGGGCTGGTCCTCACGCTTATGCCAGCACCACCAGATCGAGGCGAAGGGCCTCGGCGACGGACCAGGCCTGGAAGGGGCAACCGCCGGGCGTATGCGGCGGGTCGCCGTCGGCGACCTCGGGCAGGTGGCCGATTCCGGCGGTATCGAGGTTGGCGAGAAGCGGCAGCAGGAAGCGCTGGCGGGCCTCGGCCCTCGCCTCGGGCGTCGAGCCGCGGACACGGACCCACGCCTCCACGAACACGCCTATGAGCCAGGGCCAGACGGTCCCCTGGTGGTAGGCGCCATCGCGCTCGCGGGTGCCGCCACGATAGACGGGCTGGTAGTCCGGATCGTCGGGCGCAAGGGTGCGCAGTCCGAGCGGCGTCCAGAGCCGAGCCTCGACCGCATCCACCAACTGTCGGGCGTTGTCGCCAACGAGCAACTGGAGCGGCAGGCCGCCGACGGCGAAGAGTTGGTTGGGACGAAATGACATGTCGATGGCACCGCGCACGTGGTCGACGTCGACCACGTCGGCGAGATAACTGGCCGACTCGTTCCAGAAGCGCGCCAGGAACGACGCCCGGCCGCGGGTGAGCTCGTCGCGCCACCGGCCCGTGAGCTGGCGGCAGACCTCGAGCGCGTTGAGCCAGAGCGCCTGCACCTCGACCGGCTTGCCGATGCGCGGCGTCACCACCCAATCGCCGACCTTCGCATCCATCCAGGTGAGCTGTACGCCGGGCGCGCCCGCGGCGAGGAGGCCGTCCTCGTCGAGCTGGATACCGTAGCGGGTACCGCGCGCGTAGCCGTGCAAGATAGCATCGACGGCGCCGGCCAGCAGCGCGCGCTCTTCGGCGGGCACCGGATGGCCCGCGGCCGCCGCGGCGCGGAGCGTCTCACCCACGGCGACCACGAACCACAGCGAAGCGTCCACGGCGTTGAACTCTGGCGCCTCACCACGGTCGGGGAAGCGGTTGGGCAGCATGCCCTCGTCGACGGCGCCAGCCCAGGCGCGCAGAATTGCGCGAGCGTCGTCGAGGTGACCGGTAGCGAGGCAGAGACCGCGCAGGCTGATGAACGTATCGCGACCCCAATCGGTGAACCACGGGTAGCCGGCGATGATCGTTTTGCCGGCGCCTCGTTGGACGAGGTAGGCATCCGCAGCGCGGTGCAGGCGGCTGGGGAACGCGGCGCGGCGCTGGCGCTCGCTCGCAGTCAGCAAGTGCCAGTCGGCAACGGGCAGTACAACCTCGGCCGCGCCGCCATGATCCTCGGGCAATTGAGTAGGCGCGACGCCTCCGACAGACCAATCTTCGTTCCCCGTGACTGGGAGCGGGGACGATTGCCGCGACTGTCGCATCGCAGCAGACGAAGGACCACCCTTGGATACGAAGCGTCGGGAGAGATCGGCGTCAGTCGAGAGGACGAGGATCGCGTCGCCGACCGTGAGATCGAAGCGAAAGACGCCGGGCGAGGCGAGATCCTCGACGTAGTCGAGCCCGCGGGCGCGCTCGGCGTCGTACTGGAACCCGCGGTACCAGTCGGGCGCGTGCTCGTACGCGCCATTGCTTGCTGCCGCGACTTCGGGCACACCATCGTACGGCCGCCAGATAACCTGGCCATCCGCCACTGCTGCATCGAACCGAAACGCGGAGCTCTCGCGCTGCAGCGCATGATAGTCACGACCGGATAGCAGCGGGCGCACGACGAGCTGTGCTCCGGGCAGCGCGCCCTCGAGATGCCAGCGTTGCGCCACAAGCGGCGGGCGGACCTGCGAACCTGAACCGCTTGGGGCCGTGTCGTGAGCCGAGCTCACCACGACGATCTCGTGGGTCACGTGCACGCCGGGCACCACCTCATACGTCCAGGTTGGCCATGGGTCCGGCTGGAAAGCAACCAGGCGGTTCACGCCATCAGGATGGGTGACGTCCGGCGTGTAGTGATGGCAGCTGATGGCACCACGGGCGTCCGGCGTCTCGAGCCACGCTTCGACGCCGTTGACCAGCATGACGCGGCCGGTCGGTGGCATCGTCGCAGCGACCAGCAAACCGTGATAGCGGCGCGTGCGGATACCGCTGACGGTGCCCATGGCGAAGCCGCCGAGACCGTCAGCCTCGAGCCACTCAGCATCCAGCGGAAAGGGACCGAGAGAGCCCTCCGTATAATCTCCTCAGGCGATGGGTGAAGCGCAGGCGCGGAGCGCGTTCTCTTCAACCATCCTGTGCACAGAAAGGGTGGGAAACCTATGGCTGCGAGCAGCGGCGGCTTCTTTGCCGACCGGTTCGGCGTCGACACGAAGCTGATGAATGATATTCTCGCCGTCGCGCTCTCGCGAGGCGGTGACTATGCGGACCTGTTTTTCGAGCACCGGCGGACCAGCTCGATCCTCTTCGAGGAGCAGGCGGTCAAGAATGCGGGCGGCGGGATCGTCCAGGGCGTCGGCATCCGGGTGGTGGCGGGCGACGCCACCGGCTATGCCTACACCGAGGATCTCACCGCCGAGGCGATGCGCCAGGCGGCGGACACCGCGGCGCGCATCGCGACCGCCGGCAAGAAGGCGCCGCCAGTCGCGGTGGCTACGAAGCGGGGTCGCGACCTCTATCCGGTGCGCATTCCCGCGTGGGAGACGCCCGCGCGCGAGAAGCTGGAGATCATCCGCCGGGCGGATGCGGCGGCCCGCGCCTACGACCCGGCCATCCAGCGGGTGGTCGTCTCGATGGCGGACGAAGAGAAGCACGTCGCCATCGCCACCAGTGACGGCACCTTCGTCGAGGACTTCCAGCCGATGATCCGCATGAGCGTCCAAGCGCTCTCGGAACGGGGCGACAACCGTCAGACCGCGGTCGGCGGTGGGGGCGGCCGGCTCGGCATGGAGTATTTCGAGACGCACACGCCGGAGGAGCTGGCCCGCGAGACGGCGCGCCAGGCCATCCTGCTGCAGTCGGCGATCGATGCGCCTGCCGGTCAATTCCCAGTCGTGCTCGGCAGAGGCGACTCCGGCATTCTGCTGCATGAGGCGGTCGGTCATGGACTGGAAGCCGACTTCAACCGGAAGGAGACGAGCAATTATTCGGGCCGCGTCGGCAAGCCAGTTGCCTCGACGCTCGTCACCGTCGTCGACGATGGTACGGTGCTCAACTCGCGCGGCACGATCAACGTGGACGACGAAGGCAACCTGCCGAAGAAGAACGTGCTCATCGAGGAGGGCATCCTCCAGGGGTACATGCAGGACCGGATCAGCGCGAAGCACTTCGGCGTCGAGGCCTCGGGCAACGGGCGACGTGAGACCTTCCAGCACTACCCGATGCCGCGCATGACGAATACCTACATGCTCCCCGGTCAGGATGACCCCGAGGAGATCATCCGCTCCGTGGATCACGGCCTGTACTGTCTCTCATACGCCGGCGGTCAGGTGAACATCTCGAATGGCGACTTCGTCTTCTCCGTGACCGAGGCGTACATGATCGAGGGCGGCAAGCTCGGCGCGCCGGTGAAGAATGTGACCTTGATCGGCAACGGCCCGGAAACGCTCTCGAAGGTCACCATGGTCGGCTCCGATTTCGAGCTGTCCGACGGACGCTGGACCTGCGGCAAAGAGGGCCAGAGTGTGCCCGTAGGCGTCGGGATGCCGACGGTGCTCGTCTCAGGGATCACGGTTGGCGGCACCCGCCAGTGAGGAACGTTGATGCAGAGTGAGCAGGAGCTGCTGAACCTGGGTGAGGACGTCGTGCGGCTCGCGCGCCAAGCTGGCGCCGACGACTGCGACGTATTGGTCGCCGCGGGGACCGAGTTCGACGTGACCGTGCGGCGCGGCGCCATCGACAAGCTGCAGGAGGCCAGCTCGAAGGCGCTCGGCCTGCGAGTGTTCGTCGGCGGTCGGCCCGCGACGACCTACAGCTCCGATTTCTCGCCTGAGGCGCTCGCCCAGCTCGCCCGCGACGCCGTCGAAATGGCGTCGATCACCGATCCTGACCCCGCGGGGGGCCTGCCCGATCCGGAGGAGTGGGCGCAACGCTTCGAAGGTGACTTGAAGCTGTACGACGCCGCGCTCGAACGGGTGCCGAACGACACCAAGATCGAGTTGGCCCGTCGCTGCGAGGCCGCCGCGTTCGCGTTCGACCCGCGGATCTCGAATTCCGATGGCGCGAGCTGCTCGACCGAGATCGGCGCGCACGCACTTGTCAACTCCCGCGGGTTTGCGGGCGCCTATCGCTCCAGCGCCGCATCGCTCGCCGTCGAGGTCATGGCCGACGACGAGGAGGGCAAGAAGCGGAATGACTCCTGGTACACGATGGAGCGCTCGTTCGACCTGCTCGAAGATGCGGAGTCGGTGGGGCGCCATGCGGCGGAGCGGGCGCTCGCCCAGCTCGGCGCGCGCAAGGTGCCGACGCGCGAGGTGCCGGTCGTATGGGAGAACAAGCTGGCGCAACGCGTGGTCGGCATCATCGCCCGCGCGGCCAGTGGCGAGGCGCTCTACCGCCGCCAGACCTTTCTCATGGGGCTCGAGGGCGAGCCGATCGCGGCCCCGCTCGTGACGATCGTCGACGATCCGCTGCTTCCCGGCCGACTCGGCTCGCGGCCGTTCGACGGCGAAGGCGTGACGTCGCGGCGCAACGACCTCGTGGTGGAGGGAATCTTCAAGGGGTTCCTGTTCGACACCTACACGGCGCGCAAGACCGGGCGGCGCACGACGGGCAGTGCCGTGCGGGGGATTGGGGGCGCGCCGAGCGTGGGCACGTCGAACCTCTACATGGAGCCCGGCCGGTCGAGCTTCGAGGAGATCGTGGGGAGCATCGAGGATGGGCTGTTCCTGACCGACCTGATGGGGTTCGGCGTGAACACGACCACCGGCGACTTCTCGCAGGGTGCAGCAGGCCGGTGGATCGAGCACGGCCAGCTATCGTACCCGGTGTCCGAGATCAACGTATCCGGCAACCTGCGCGACATGTTCCTCGCCATCGACATGGTGGGCAACGACCCGTTCTGGCGCGGCCACAGCAGCGCGCCAACCATCCGCATGGCCCGAATCATGGTCAGCGGCCTGTGAAACTGCGGAATGCAAAGTGCAGATTGCGGAATAGAAACGGGAGCCCGGTCGCGGTGCAGGATTGGTCCCACGCTCGACACGCGGCGGTCAGGCAGGGCCGCCCGCTCCCCACGGGTCTTGTCGCCCTACGTGTCAATCGAGGGTAACTGAGCCGCGGGAGGGCGGTCCCAGCGGGCGAGCACGAGGTCGCCGGCCTCGCTGAGCGCGGCAACCTCCACGATGTTGCTGTCCCGCACCGGGATAGCGACGATGGTGAACTCCGGGCTCGGCCAGTAGCTCAAACCGGTGGCAAAGTACGGGATCGTCTCGTCGAGGATGAGCGCGAGCGTATCAGCCGGACCGGAGATCATGGCCACGAGCGCGCCGCCCTGGGTCGTCGGATCGCAGTTCGACTCGCAGACTGGCCAGGGATGACGGTAGATCTTGCCCCGGAAGCCGACGCCGCTGACTTCGCGCGTGTCGGTTCCGGCCAGACGCAGCAGGCGCATGCGCAGCGGCGGATCCACCTGGTCGCCCTCGACGTGGGCGTCCACCCCCTGCACGAAGATGGTGGCGTCTGTTCTGATGCCGCTCATGTCCTGCGCCGTCACGTGCAGCGAGTAATCCTGCAGCCAGCGGACCATCGACAGCTCACCGGAGATATAAGCACCGGGCCGGTCCTCGACGATCGCGTCGCCATCGTTGACCTGCAGCGTGATGCGGTCGAGCCGGTCCCCTTCAACCCAGAAAAAGAGGGAGCGGTTACCCTGTGAATCGGGCTCGAGGCCGAGAGCATGCCCTTCCCAGATGGCCGGGCTCCCCTGCGGCTCGTCCTGCGGGCCCACCGACCCGGTGGCGTTCAGCACCGACTGGCCGAGCCGAATCGTGATCGGCGGCGCGAGCACGGGGCCGTAAATCTGCCCATCCGGCAGGTTGAACAGCGGGGATGGCGGCTGCGGGGCGGTCACCACACGTGGCGCAATGACGGCGCCGGCGGTGATCACTGCGACGCCGGTGAGCGCGGCGAGCCCGCCGAGGAAGGCGCGCAACCCCGTGCGACGCACCAGGCGATGGAGAACAGGACGGACGATTCCTCGGATACCCATACTGCTCATCCCTGCCCGGCGACGTTCTTATCCAGGTTTTAGGAATCATAAACCGGATTCCCCCGTTGCGCCGTACCAATTTCGCATAGAAGTCATTACAAGAAATTGGTCGTAATGCTGGAGTGCAGCAAGGTGAGGCGCGTTATTCGCGCTACCGGCGCTTGGCGGCGAGCCGCAAGAGCATGAACAGCCCAACCACCGCACCGGCGACCGCGCCGACGGCAGCGCGTGGGACCCGGGTCGGTCCGGGGGGCGCGGGGATGCGCGTCTTCCCCTCTTCCGTGAGCGTGTGGCGGCGCGCCAGCTCGAGCCGCAGGCTCTCCTCCCCTTGCGCCATCGCCCACCGGTGGTTGGCAGCGAAGATCGGCTTCATGACGAACGAGAAGTAGCGCAGCAGCGGCTTCTCGGCGCGGATCTTCCAATCGTAGGTCACGTTCGCCCAGCCGCCGTCCTGCTCGAGGGTCCAGATGCCGCGACCGTCAAAGTCGCCCCACGCTTCGATCGAGAAGCCGTGCGGGAAGTTGGCCTCGGTGACGCGGAACTGCCAGCGCAGCGTATAGGGCAACCACCCCTTGGTGTAGAGATCGACGACGCGTCCCACGCCAGACGGCTCGCTCGGCGGCACCAGTTCCTCGACGTCGAGGTAGACCGACGGCCACCAGCGGGCGAGCGACGGCGCATCGCCTAGGATCTCGGCGATCTCGTCGATGGTGCCGTGCACCCGCCAGCGGGTGATGAAGTGATAGTCGTTGCTCGCCATCTCACAAGCTCCTTGGTGACGGCGCCGCCGCGTCGCGCGCGTCCAGCTGCCGATTAATGGAATCGTAGCAGCGTTGCAGCGCCGCGTGGATACGGGCCCAGTCCTGCTCGAGGTTGGTCGATCTGCCACCAGTGATGCCGTCGACGATCGCCGCCGCTTCCGTGCGGTACTGCGCCGACTCGCGCGCCTGCTCGGCAGTGAGCCCGAACAGCTCGCCGTGCAGCGTGGCGAGGCTCTGCACCAGCGCTTCCTTGTCAGCCTCCGGCGCGTTCGCGAGCCTGCGGTGCACCTCAAAGTAGTCGAGCTCACCCCGCGCAGCTCGCGCCGGATCAAAATCGATATCCGCGTAGCGGTGGGCAAGCCGATAGAAACGATAGAGATACGCGAGCACGCGGTCGGCGTCGTGGTCGACGGGCACGAAGGTAATCGACGCCCGGGCGACGTAGTATCCGGCCACGAGCGAAACCGGGAAGGGAATGTGGAACTGGCGCTGGCACAGCTCGACTAAGAGCCGCACCAAGCGAGGCCACCGACGATCGTAGTAGGCGCGCCAGCCCTCGGCCTCGAAGTAAGCGACGCGCTCCGCATCGAGGCGCTGGGCCGCCATCAACGCATCCCTTCGGATGCGGGCCGGATGCGGAGCGACCGCGAGCGCTGGATTGCCGTCGCCGCGAGGCACGCCGGGCAGGCAGCCTCAGTCCAGGTGTGCACGCACTCAACCACCGTCGCCGCCCCCCGCCGCCGGCGCAGCAGGAGCCAGCCGCCGAGCCCGAGCAGCGCCAGGACCGCGACGATCGGCGCGAGCGGCAGATTGAGCGAGCTGAGCAGCGAGGTCGCCGCCGGACCGACGATGAAGCCAAGCGCCACGTGCCAACCGTAGAACACGGTGCTGCCGGCGAGCATCGCCGGGGCAAACGACCCGTAGCCGACGCCCGCTATACCCGCCGCCGCGACGATGCCGGCTCGCGCCGCGGGAAGGTTCAGCCCGACAAAGACGGCCATCGGCCCGCGACGGCGCAGACTGGCGCCAGCCTCGTCGAGCCGCGCCTCGGTGAGTCCGACGTAGCGGCCGAAGCGGTAGACGAGGCTGCGGCCGGCGCCACGTACCAGCAAGAATTGGATCGAGCAGCCGACGAAAACGGCGATCTCGGTGACGAGGATCAGCCCCGGTAGGCTGTACGCACCGGTGGCCGCCTGGATGCCGGCCGTAATCATGATGAGATCGGACGGCACTGGCACCGGGATACCGATCTCCTTGAGCAGCATGATGACGAAGAGGGCGACGAGGCCGCTCGTCGGCTCCGGGTTCAGGAGATTCATGGTGTCACCGGCCCTCGCCCGGCTGCTTCCCGGCTAGGCGCCGCTCATCGCTACCTGGGCACCATGCTCGTACCTCGCGCCCTCGGTCGCAAAATAGCCCACGAAGACGCCCCAGATGCCAAAAATGATGTGGACGATGTTGCACCCCGGGTCCAGGTGAAAGATGGAGCCCGAGAGAATGTCGGGGAAAGCGTAGCCGACGACGCCGATCAGCAGGTAGATCGGCCCGAAGACGCGGCCGTACAGCCGCGGGACGTCGCTGCCGCGCGTGGTCATTATATAGACGCCCATCGCGATGATGCCGCTGAGGAAGTGGATCACGATCTCGCCAGGCTGCCACAGGCTGACGGTCGCCGGAATCTGGAAGCCGGCCAGGCCAAGCACGCCAAGGATGAGCAGAATTGGTCCCGTGATACCCGCGTAGATTCTCGCCATCGTCTCCCCTCCACTCGTGGCGGTTCGTGCCCTGGACCGCACGAACCCGAGGGATGATAGACAACCTCATCCGTCGGCCGCACGTTGCGCGTCCCTGTCCTCGTTCTACACCCATGCGCCAACCGCCTGCAGCGTGATCCCAATGCCCGCCACGGTGATGATCGCGGCACTCACGACCGGCAGAGCGCCGGCGAGCGGTGACGCGCCGAGGCGGGCGACGACCGGGAACCGGCCCAGCGCCCGACCGCCGAACACCACGAGCAGGCCGAGGCCGGTGAGCACGCCGGCGAGCCCGACGCTGAACGCAGCGACGAGCGCCATACCCAGCGCGATATTGCCGAAGGAGATTGCCGCCAGCAGGACTACCAAGGCCGAGGGGCACGGCAATAGGCCACCGGAGACGCCGAGCGCGAGCAAGTTGCGGGCGGTGACGCCCTGGCCATCGGCGCCGGGCACGGTATGCGTGTGGAGCGGGCCACTGCCGTGGCGGTGCGTCACGGCGTGCGCACTCTGATCATGGGAATGATCGTCATCGCGAACCTGGTCGTGCCCACCGCTGTCTTGACCAGCGGTATTGGCGTACCTGCGTGCGTGCAACTCGGGGTAGATGACGGAGGGCGCGGTGATGGTGAATGCAGGTGTATGTTCGGGGGAGAGGGAAGCCACCCGCATCGGCGAGGCAATGAAGGCGAAGGAGCTCCGAAGCGGCAACAACTGGCGGCGGAACGTAGGAACAAGCGGGCCCAGGCGGGTGCGGAGGAGGCCGAGCCCGATCCCGACCACACACAGACCGGAAACCGCGCCCAGGATCGGGTAGAGGCGGTCGGGCACGATGAACTGGGCCGCCACAAGGGTCACGAGGCCGAGTAGGTACACGCCGATCGTATGCGTCGCGGTCACCGTCAGGCCCAGGATGACGGCCTGCCTCGGCGTACCGCGGGAGCCGACGAGGTAGCCACCCACGATCGTCTTTCCGTGGCCCGGTTCCAGCGCGTGCAGCCCGCCGAGGCCCGCGGCAGCGACGAGCGCGACGAGCAGCGCCAGCGGGCCGGTCGCGCTTCCCTTGAGGAACGAGGCGAGGTAATCGGTGCGGGGATCGACCGCGAAGCGCGCCGCACCGCCGCGCCCGGTCGCCGGCGAGGCATCGACCGCGGCGTTCCCGCCGAGCACGATCTGGCCGCTCGCGTTTGTTATGTCGAGCGGAGCGCGCGTCGGGTCGAGCGGATAGCTGCGCAGCTCGTCGGTCTCGTCCGTCGCGGGCGCGGCGCTGCCTTGCAGCCCGAACCCATCGGCCCCGCGCAGCACCACCTCATGCCAGCCGATCCGCCCCGGATAGGTCGCGTCGCGATAGGCGACCTGCGCCCCTACGCGAAGCGGTTGCGGTGCGGTGAGGCCGATCACCACCCGCATCGTGTCGAGATCTGCCTGACCAGGGACGAGCTCCAGCGTGGCCTCCTGGACCTGCCAGGTAATGGGCCGGCCATCCACGCTCAATTGCACGCCGGGAATCAGCTCGGCGATTTTGGCACGCAAGACGGCGTCATGCTGCGCCGGGTCCGGCCGGCCGCTCTGCACGCCAGCCGCGCGTAGCTCCTGGAGCGTCGGGATCTCGGCCAGGTCGAGCACGTAGCGGGCGCGGGCGCCCTCGGGGCCGACCTCGACACGCGTGTAGTGATTCACGCTGAAGTTGCCAAGCGGGTGAGCGAGCACGCCAACCTGGCTCCCCAGCATCAGCATGAACGCGGCCAGCAGGGCTACGAGCGGACGATGCAGCTTCACGACGCGACCTCGGCTGCGTCGAGCGCGGCGACCCGCGCCGTGAGGTCCTGCTGCCACAGCAGGAAGTAGCTCGGGTTCATCGCGTAGGCCGTGCGGAGGAGCATTGCGCCCCGCTCGGCATCGCCGACGGCCTGGGCGATCACGCCCGCATGGTAAAGCATCAGGGGATCCTGGCTGCCAAGACGCAGCGCCTCCCGGCTGTGGCGCGCCGCATCTGGCAGATCGCCGGCACGGTACTCGACCCATGACAGCACGTCAGAGACGGTAACGCTCGGGCGGATCGCGTACTCAGCGCGTGCCGCCGCCACGGCGTCGTCGAGATCGATCCCGTGGTCCGCATCGAAACCGGCGATGTCGAGGTCGGTGCGGACGCCGTTGGCGGCGAAGAGCCGCTGCATCGCGCCGACCAGCTCGTACTGCTGTGCGGCGCGATCGGTATCACCCATGGCAGCGTAGATGTCGCCGAGCAGGGCGACGAATTCAGGCAGCGGCATGGTTTGCACCGCCAGCTCCGCCTCCTGGGCAGCACCGGCGAGATCACCCCGCGCGGCCTGCACCCGGGCGAGGCCAGCCCTCCCGAACACTTCGTGGTCGAAGCGCATAAGGGAGAGCTGGTACTCACGCTCGGCACCGTCAAGGTCGCCTTTCGCAAAGAGAAGGTTACCAATGTGCGCCTCCGACCAGGCGGTCGGCTCGGTATCGGGCGCGCCAGCGGCCACCGCAACACGCATCGCCGCAATGGCGCCGTCGACGTCGCCGTGCAGCTCACGAATGTATGAGACGCGGCTGTACGAGCTCTGATCGGGGCGGATGTCCATCATCTGCTGCGCAGCCTGGATTGCCTCGTCGTAGCGGCCGAGCTCCACGAGCGCATCGGTGAGCACGCCGTAGCTGGCGGCGTGGCTGGGCGCCGCGGTGACGGCACGCTGGCCGTACGTGGCGGCGGTGGCGAAGTCGTGGCGAGCCGACGCGAGGCTGCCAAGGCCAATGAGCACGTCCGCATCGTCTGGCAGCGCTTCCGCGGCGCGCCGCAGCAACTCCTCGGCGCGCGGGTAGTAGGACGAGTCGCCGGTCTCACGAACGCGAAGGAGGTAGGCGGAGGCGAGGTTGGTCATGGCACGAGGATCATTCGGCTTCGTCGCGAGCGCCTGCTGCGCTTGGTCGACTGCCCGCTCCCCAAGAGGACGCGTGTCGAGGGCCCGCTGCACGCCGGTGGGAACTGGCGCCGGCATTCGCATATAGGCGAGCACCACGCCGAACGCGAGCGCGATGGTGACGATCAGCGCCACGTCGAGGGCGAGCGAGCGTGGCGGGCGAATGCGGAATGCCATCATGGGTGCCTACCTCCGATTGGAACCTGGAGGAGGGGCTCGCCGGTGGCGAGTCCCTCCTCCCCCGTGGGCCGGGCGCTATTGGCCGCTAGACGCGGCGCCGGTTGCTGGCGCGACCTGCTTGCCGTTGTAGCCAGGCCATGGCGAAGCTACGTATGGGAAGCTGGTCAGGTAGGGCTTGTCATTGGCGTCCACGCCATCGCCGAGCTGGTTGTTCGGCGCGACGTTGAACGCGGGGGTGAACGGCGTGCCGCCGGCCACAGCCTGCAGGGAGATGTCGACGACGTCGTCGCCAAGGCGCCGACCATTCGGGTAACCCTGGTTGTCGCCGCCGAGCACCCCCATCCGATTGGGGCTGGCGCTGACCGGCGTCGCGAGGTTCAGGTGCGCGATCTCGGCGGGGTTCACGCCGGGCGGCTGGTTGAGGCCCGGAATACCCGTCAGGAAAATCGTCACCAGGTCGTTGCGCGGCGCTGGCGGCACGTTCAGGCCGTAGAGCGCATTGAGGAGCCGGCCGGCCTCGGGGTCGGTGACGGCGCCGAGGAAGCGCGGATTGTCGTTCTTTGGCTCCGAAGCGTTGAACACATCCTTGAAGGCCAGCGGCACGACGACCTCGTTTACGAGGGCGGCGCTGAGCCGGGATACCTGCACCCAGTCGCCACTGACGCTCGGCGCGCTCTCGCCCTCGAGTACCCGCGTCCGCTGGCGCGAGGTGGTGACCCACATGCCGACGACGCAGTTCATGTCGGCTGGGTTGTTCACGTCGCAGTTGGAGTTGGCCACCGCCGAGATCGGCAACTGCACGGCCACCGACAACACGTTGTAGCCGGCGAGCGCATCGATTCCGCCGCCCTTGTTGCCTGGGGCGCCGGGGCGAATCTGCAGCAGGTCGAACGTGGCGCCCAGATCGACGAAGAAGGGATCGTCACGCGGGCCGGCGAAGACCTTGCCGCCCGGGATTCCGGGGATCGCGGTAATCGCCTGGTTGGCGACAGCGTCGTAGTTCGGGAAGCTGCCGACGCCCACGTTTGGCGGGGCGACCGGCACATTGTCGGCGAGGCGCGTCGTCCGGCCGCGCGACACCAGGTCGACCGAGTAGAACTGCCGAACGTTCAGGTTCGGGTCGTCGATCGACGCGACAGGGCCGGTGTTCAGCAGGAAGGTGCCGCCGCTGCGCGTGTCGGTGCGGAAGCGGAAGTCCAGTCGCATCGACTCAGTGTTGCGGCCGTCCTGCGTGATGTGCATCGAGTAGAGCACGTTCTCGTCGAAGCGCTGCCAGTTAGGACCGCCCGCGGGCGCCGCGTACGGCCAGACGTTCATGATGGCCGTGACGGTGTTTGGCGCGTCCGGACTGCGGAATACGTACATGTCGGTATCGTCAGCCGCCGGGTCGTTGCTGATCAGGGGCGCTTCGCGGTGGCTCGATGCATCGGCAAGCTGGCCGGAGATCGGGACCGCGAGCACACCTGCGAGGGCGACGATCGACACCGCGCGACCCAGCAGGGGTAGGTGCCGTGCGAAACGCATGCATTTTCTCCTTCAAGATCTCGCCGCCGGCACAGCCGCGCTGGCGAGTGAGGACCCACAGGATGGGTGATTCCCGCCTCCGCTGCGGGGGAGCTCAGCTCGATAGGCAACCTCCAAATTCACAGATGGCGCGGATGGCGTAGGCAGTGTGATCGTGCATCACGTCACGTATGCAGTTGACTACGCCACGCTGTTCGCTTTCCAGCCTACGGAGTGCTCAGTTTCTGCTCAGTTGTCACGAGCGATTGCTCACTGCATGGATGAAGCTGTGCCCGCTGAGCCGGAACTGGGCAAGAAGATGCGAAGAATGTGCAGGCTCGCCGTTACCATCCTGGCCTGACGAGAGGAAGCCCACATGAAGAAAACTTCATGACGCGCGCTACAGGTTGGGGAGTAGGCCGAGAGCGCGCAGCAGGCCGGCGAGGTCCCAGACGGAGCTCCCCCGTCGGATGAGGTTGCCCTGGATCGTCAACAACGTTACGCCTCGCACGTTGATGCGGCGGCCCGTCGGTGGAATGTGCATCAGGGTGCCGCGATGGGTCCCGACGATGGACCATGCGATTGCCACCGTGGGCGCGTCGACGAGCACCTGCTCGGCGGCCATGCGCATGTCCGGAAATGCGGCCAGATAGCGCGCATAGGTTTCCCGGGCGGCGGCTCGACCTTGCTGCGGGGCGGGGTCGGCAACCTCAGCACCCTCATAGTCGGGCGCGAAGAGGGCGATAAGGCGGTCAGGATCGTGCGCGTTGCACGCCTCGACGAATTGCTGTGCCAGCGCCTGCAGTGTGTCATGGGTGGTATCGATCATGGCCGCGTCCCCTATGTGTGACAGTCGACTGGTAGGTCAGGTCCTCCGTGCATGGCCTTTCATCCGGTAAGGGAGTGGCTTGTCCCCTCCCGCCCGGCGCTGGTGGCTTGGGGCGATGCGGCGAGGGACAAGCCCTCGCCCTACCGGAACGATGGACCGCACCGCAATGGCTACGATCGTGAGAACTGACCCACTAGAAGGTCTGGGGATAGCTTGCCGGGAAGCGAGGACCAGACGCCAGCCCAAAAGCTGCTCAGTTGCTGCCCGATTTGGAGTCCGGGGTTACTTCCCGAGCCAGCCGATCTCGCGCTGCCATAGCAGCTCGGCCACACGCAGCGAGCCCGCCTTGAGGTGGCGCCGGAAGGTGCTGAACGGCAAGTCGAGCAGCTCGGCCGCCTGCTCCTGGGTTGCGGCGGGCTGAACGTAGGTGTGCTGGAGCGCGCGATAGAGCTTGTGGTCGCGGGGCGACTCGCGCAGGCCATCAACCGCCTCCCGCAGATGGACCTGGAGCGCGGCAATGCGATCCCCGGTAGCCCCACTGGCGCCAGCGCGGTCGACGACGAGGCGCGAGCGCAACAATGGGTTGCTGCGCAAGGCGCTCGGCTGGTGCAGATGGCGGAGGGCGTCCTGCACCGCGGCGCCGAACTCCTCCTCACTCAGAACGACGACCGCCTCAGGCGCAGCCGGCGGCGCAGCCGTCTCGGATACGACGGCCGTCTCCCGTTCCGCGAGCAGCTCGAGCCATGCCAGGGGTGGCGTCGCCCGCCAATCGTGGCCATAGACGCCGTAGCGGCGACCGGCGACGGTGAAGTCCGCCTCTGGCAGACGCGCAAGGTCGGCATAGCCGAATACCGGCGCCCAGAACTCGGGCTCGCTGCATGGGATCATCGTGAACGCGAGACCAGGCGTCGTCAGGTAGTGGCGGACCATCTGCACGAAGATGAGGCTCTGGGTCGGTGAGACCGTCTGGTACACATCCGCGGTCATCCAGAAACGGAAGTGGGTCGCACGCTCACCCGCGCGCAGCGGCGCATGGGCGGCGAGGTAGGCAGCGGCGGCTGCAGTGGCCGGATCGGCGGCGATCAGCTCGGGAGGCGCCTCGTCGAGGGCGACCATGACGAGCGTGCCGACAATCTTCTTCTCCGCGTCGCGGCAGACGAGCGCGCCCGCGCGTTGCAGCGCCAGCCACTGCTCCGCGAGCCGGCCAGCTTCGGCGCCCTCATGCTTGCGAATCATCGTGACCAGCTCTGGCAGATCCTCCGGACGAGCCGTCTCCACGGTGATCGCCGCGCTCTGCTGGTCGACCTCAGGCTTGGCGTGAACCAGCTCGAAGAAGGGTCGAACCACGGGGTTGTCGCGGTGGAGAAAGATGTAGTCGAGAAGGACCCGCTGCTGCTCGCGCGCGCTCACCTGCTGGAGGCGCGTCGAATAGAAGGTACGCGCCCGTTTGTGCAGCTCGGCGTACCAGTCGGGGTTGCGCCAGCGGAGGTCAGCGGCGAGCGCCTCGCGGGCCAGATCGTGCGGGTAGAGACCTTGCTGACCGGACTCGATGAACGAAAGGCCCCGCAGCCACTCGAACAACTCATGGGCGTCCGGCATGCTGAGCAACTCGGCGAGCAGCGTCTCCGTGGTGAGCCGGACGAGGCCGCACGCCTCGAGCGCGGCGCGGTGCGCCGGGCCTGGAACCTGCTGCACGAACTGCTGCAGCAACGCGCGGACCACGTCCGGCGCGGCCTCCGGGTCGAAATGGCTATCGGGGCGTTGCGCGAAGCTATCCGCGACGAGCGACAGCGCGAGCGCATGCCCGTGGGTAAAGTCCAGCACGGCGTCGTGCTGGACGCCCGGTACCCCGCGCCGCTCCAGGTAGGCGCGGCTCTCGTCTGGGCTGAGATTCCGCAGCGGCAGCACCCGGAGCAGCGTCTGCCAACCGGCATCGGCCCGCCACGCGGAAGGGGGAGGCTCGCGGCCGGCGAGGACGACGAGCACATGCTCCGGCAAATCGGGCAAGAACGAGTCGCGCAGCCAACCGTCGAGTGGCGCGAGCACCTCATACGTGTCGACCAGGAGTACGCGACGATCGTCAGCGGCGGCGAGCGTATCGAGCGGCGAATCTTCAAGACCGAGGCCGAGCGCCGTCCGGAGCGCGGCGAGAAACGATTCTGGCGAGGGCTCGACGTTGCGGCCGTCCACGGATACCCAGGTAAGTCCAGCCCGCTCACAGCAGTGGCCGAGCTCGCGCAGCAAGCTCGACTTGCCCACACCGCCCGGGCCGAAGACCCAGAGGACGTGGAATGGCAGCTCCCCGGCGGCAAGCGCATCCTGGAACAGCTCGCGCTCAGCCTCGCGGCCGACGAACTGTTGATGGCGCGCGGCGCTGAGGCGGTCGCTGAGACGTACGGCCATGCGGGTAATTCTCTCACGTGCGGTGGTCGTAGTTTGGCGCTGGTAGCGTATCACCGCATGATACCCATCGCAACGTAGTGTTGTCGCTCACGGACCATCCTGGGTCCTGTGGTATGTTCAAAATGAGTCGTGGTGCGGAGGTGCAGAGCTGCTATTCGATGCGAGCCCGACCGAGACGATCGAGCGGCTCCGGCGCGAGACGCTCGCCGTGCAGTGCCCAGATGCGGGGCCACCCGTATTCGCCGAGGGGAATCCCGCGGCCACGCTCGCCATCGTCGGCGAGGCGCCCTCCGAGCGCGACGAGAGCACCGGGCGCCCTTTCACCGGACCGACTGGACTGTTTCTGGATAGTCTGCTGCGCGAGGTCGGGCTGCGCCGCGAGGAGTTGTGGATCACGAACGTCGTGAAGTGCCGGCCGACCAAGCTGGAGGGTCAGTTGGTCCGCAACCGCACGCCGACGCAGGCGGAGATCCGGTCCTGGGCCGATGAGTTGCGCCAGGAACTCGAGGCGGTCAGCCCCAAGGTCGTGCTCTGCTTCGGCGCGACCGCGGCCTCGGCGATCATCAAGCGCGGGTTCAAGCTGAGCCAGGAGCGCGGCCAGTGGTTCCCGGGCCCGGCGGGCTCGCGCGCGATAGCAACGTTCAACCCCGCATACGTGTTGCGGCTCGAAGGCGAGGCGCGCGAAGTCGTCCACCTGACGGTGCTGCACGACATGCGGCAGGCGGCCGAGGCAGCGCGCGATGGCTGATGCGCTCCTCGTGGTGGACGTGCAGCGCTGCTTCCTCAACGACTTTACCCACCACGTGCCGGCACGCGTCGCCACATTGATCGAGCGCGAACGCTTCGAGCCGATCCTGTTCACCCGCTTCATGAATCATCCAGACAGTCCGTACGCCCGGTTTCTCGATTGGCGGGAATGCGAGACGTCTGGGACGGAGATCCCGACCGAGCTCACCCGCTATTGCCGGCCAGAGCTCACGTTCTCAAAGCCGGGGCTGGCGGGGATGCCTGATGAGTTGGCCGCCTACTTGCGCGAGCAGCGGATTGAGGCGATCTATCTGGCGGGCATCGATACCGACATGTGCGTGCTGAAGATCGCGATGGACCTGTTCGACGCGGGAATCAGGCCGCTGGTCCTGGCTGACTGCTGTGCCAGCACTGCGGGGCTGCAAGCGCACCTGGCCGGGCTCGCGGTGCTGAGCCGCAACATCGGTGCGCCGCAACTGCGCGAGGCCGGGCTGAGCGGCGGCTCGTTCGCTGCGCCATGAAATCACGGCGCCGGACGTATTTCATCACTTCGTGCGTTTGCAATGAGGAACGGTCATGCTGGCCGCCGGTGGCGCCATCGGGCGTTGCTATAATCCAGACAAGCATCGACCTTTGACGAAAATCGGGGCCGAGGGGCCAGAGAGGGAACCAACCGTGATGATCAATGTGAGCGAGCGAGCGGCGGCCGAGATGCAAAAGGTAATTAGCGAGCAGGACACGAAGGATGCGGCGATCCGCGTATTCGTGTCGGGCGCGTGCGGCTGCGGCTCGGCGCACTACGGCATGGGCGTCGAGGACGAGATCGCGCCCGAGGAAAGCATCATCGAGATGTACGGCATCAAGCTCGTCGTCGACGCCGAGTCGGCCCCGTATCTCGAAGGCGCCGAGATCGACTATCAGGACGGCCTGATGGGCCATGGCTTCACGATCAAGTCGCCAAGCGCCGGCGGTGGTGGCGGCTGCGGCTGCGGCTCCTGCTAAGCAGACCGATCAACGAAGAACTCACTCAACGGCCGCCCGGGGTTTCCCGGGCGGCCGTTTGTTTTATTGTCCCGACACCTCTGAAGGAGGACCCATAGACCAAACGTTGCTCACTTCGGCAACCCGCGCACCACATTGGCGTTCGCGCCGGGCATCCCGACCAGGGTTAGGCAACCGGGCGCTCACGGGCAGGCGCCACGCGATGCGGAAGCGCTATTGCGCGGCGGATACGAGCGCAGCCTGGATGGCGGGGTCGGTCCAGAATTGACCGACCAGCCCCTGGATCGCAACCTCACCCGCCTCGATCGCCGCGCGGTTCAGGTTTCGCGCCCGCGTGACGTCGCCCGCGCTGCCACTGGCCGTCGCGTAGGCGTCAATCGCGGAGCGCAGCGGCGCAATGAGCCGCTTCGCCTCGAGGGGACCGGCGATTCCAGGGTCGTTCAACTGACCGCTGGCCGCGGAGGCATGCAACGTCGCCGCGGTGAAGTCGCCGGCCTCCCAGGCGGCCAGGCTCTCGCGCAGATGGCCCTCCACAGCCCGCACGGTCAGAGCTGCCTGGAGGTCGGCGGGCGCGTAGGTCGTCCTGGTCAGATCTGCATTGCGCGCGGCAGCGTTCAGCAATGCCAGTCCGTAGTTGAAGCGCGCCATCACGTTCGTCACGAGCGGCGTCAGCTCAGCCGCGTTGGGTTGCAGCTGCAGCCAGGCGGTGTGTACCGCCGCGATCGCCTGGCTCGTCTCCCGGGCAGCGCTCGGCGAGCGCAGTGCAATCAAGCCGGCTACCGTAGGCCAGGCCTGGACGAACGCGGTGAAGCCACCCGCGGCACGGCCAAGATCCCCCGCATTCAACGCTGGGCCCACCTCGCGCAGCGGGGCGCGGGCAATTCGCACGTCGGCGATGTCGTCGAACAGCGGGCTCAAGGCCGGTCCGGCTTCAACCATCGCGATCGCACCGTCGTACGCCGCTAAGATCGCCTCGCCCATCGGCAGAATCGCCGCCGCATCGGCGTCGGGCGCCGCCATAGCCGCGGTGATCTTGGCCTGCCAGTTGGCCTCGAGGTCCTGGTAGGTATCGAGCGATCGGAAATTGATATAGACCTCGATCCCATTCCACGCCCCGTCGTAATGCGCCCAGGCGGTACGCGCTGCCGCGAGGTCGCCCTCACGGAGCGCGGCGACGGTGGTTCCGAGAATCGGCCGCACGGACTTGACGAGCAGCACCTCTTTGCGCTCACCAGTCGTCACGGAGGATTGCGGCAGCGGGGCAGCGAGCGATGCGGGGGCACCGGGGCCGCACCACAGCGTGAGCAGGGCAGTGACACCGAGGAACGCCGCGAGCAATCGTCGGGGGTAGTTCATGCTGATTCCATACTCCTTGCAGGATGTCTTGCGACGCCGATTCACGAGAAGGGTTGGGTGGTTACGGCTGATCCCAGAAGAACGCCCGGGGGATTGCCTCTCGGCGACGCGACCAGCGGCTGAGTGACGCCGTGCAGATCCAGTTGCCGAAGGCGGCAAGCCAACTGACCACGTAGAGCCCAAGCATGAGCGACGGCCGCTCTTCGTTCGTGGGAAACCCCGCCTCGGCAAGCCAGAGCTCGTTCTCGAGCTCCCATTCGACGTAGGCCACGACGTCGGGGTGGGCCGACCACCCCGCAGACGTAGGGATGAGGTGAACCTCACGCCGGGCATCGCCCGGAACCCGAATTTGTGCTTCGTTCATCTGCTCTCCCACGGCTACGGCTGAACCCTTCCGAGGTGGCGCTATATTAGTACACACTAATTCTGTAAATTAGCAAATGCTGTGCTAAGATTCGGGGCGGGTTTCGTCCCACTGGCGACGCTGCGGCGCAACCCACGATTTGGCCCGGATGCAATCGTCGGACCTCGGTACGCGCGATACTGGAAGTAATGGAGCGAACCGTCCCCGGGAGGCGAGAGATGTACCTCTGTCTGTGCAAAACGATCACCGAAACCGAGGTGGAGCAACTCGGGCGCGCCGGCGTCGTCGGCGCGGCGGACCTGATCGAGGTTCTGGGGCTCGACGACGATCTCTGCTGTGGGCGCTGTGCGATCGAGATCGAGGAGTTTCAGGCGGTGGCACTGGCCGCGCAGGCCGAGGGTGCCCACCTGCTTGGGCCAACGGCGCCCAATAGCGGCGAGCTGGCGCAGATCGGAGGAGCGCGATGAAGGCGAAGCCCGGCGTGGTCGAATTCCTCAACACGATTCTGACCAATGAGCTGACCGCCATCAATCAATATTTCATCCACGCCGAGATGTGCGGTCACTGGGGCTTCGCGAAGCTCGCGCAGAAGCTGCGGGAGCTCAGCATCGAGGAGATGCGCGATGCCCAGCACCTGATCGAGCATATCCTGTACCTGGATGGGATCCCGAACCTCCAGCGGCTGGGCTCGGTCCGGGTGGGCGAGAACGTCCCGGAGGATTTCCGGCTCGACGCGCAGCAGGAGACCGACGCCGTCGGCGTCTACACCGAAGCGATTCGCCACTGCGCCGAGGTCGGCGACTTCACCACCCGCAACCTGCTCGAGGAGATGGTGCGCGACGAGGAGCAGCACATCGACTGGCTGGAGACGCAGCTCGAGACGATCAATCAGGTCGGGATCGAGAACTATCTCGCCCAGCAGATCTAAACTCAAGCCTAGGTGAAACCGCAAGCCTTCACTCGGAAATCATGCCTGCATCAATGCAGGTTTCATCGTGGCTTTGGTTTAGTAGAGGGCTCCCCGTTCGCCAGCTCGCGCGAGACGGCGAGCACGACCTCGCGCTCCGGTACCGCGGCACCCGATGGCGGTGCGCCTGTCGCCGGGGAGCTTGTGCCCGAGGGCGCACTG
>JAXDLH010000285.1:0-20080 GCA_034666705.1 Chloroflexota bacterium | reverse complement strand
CAATATGTAAGCTATCCTTTACATTCGTCCGGAGGTTTGTCGTTGCTCATCGAACGCCGCTGGCTCCCCGCGCTCCTTACGACGCTCGTCTTTGCTGCCTGTGCCGCGCCCACCGCTGCCCCCAGCCAGCCAAGCTCGGCTCCGCCTGCCGCCGTATCGCCAGTCGTGAGCGCGGCGCCAGTCGCCAGTGCGGTGCCGAGTAGCGCGTCGCCCGTTACCTCGCCGGTCTCGCAGGCCAGCGGAGAGGTCACCGTCTTTGCCGCCGCCTCGCTGACCGACGTATTCAACGACATGGCCCAGGCCTTCCAGGCGGCGAACCCACAGGCGAAGGTCACCTACAACTTCGGCTCCTCCTCTGCCCTGGCGACCCAGCTAGATCAAGGCGCGCGGGCCGACGTCTTTGCCTCGGCAGATCAGGTCCAGATGGACAACGCCAGGAAGGGTAATCACATCAGCGGCAGCGACGCCGTGTTCGCCACCAACCGCCTGGTGATCATCACGCCGAAGAACAATCCCGCCGGCGTGCGTTCTGTAGCGGACCTCGCGAAGCCCGGCCTCACGCTGATCACCGCACAGCCTTCGGTGCCGATTGGCGTCTACACCCAGGACATGCTCGACAAGGCAAGTCTGGACCCGCAGCTTGGCACGACGTTCAAGGATCGGGTCAACGCCAACGTCGTCTCGCAGCAGACGGATGATCGCCAGATCGTGGCCCAGATTCAGCTCGGCTCGGCAGACGCGGCGGTCGTCTACAAGACTGACATAACGCCGCTGACCGCCGATGCGCTCAACGCAGTGGACGTGCCGGATAACCTGAACACGCGCGTCTCGTATCCGATCGCCACCGTCACGGGCGGCGAAAACCCGAATGGCGGCGCGGCCTTCAACGCCTTCGTGCTTTCGCCGGCCGGCCAGGCGGTACTCGCGAAATGGAGCTTCGTGCCCGTCCGGCAAACCACCTAACCGCAGCGTCCGTACGCAAATGAGCGGTGCACTTGGTCCACCGTGACGCAAGACTACCGGCGGTTGGTGTGGCAGGTGCCCTCCCTTCCCGCGGCGTGGGGATGAGGGCGGAGCTGGCAGGCGCGAGGGCAGGCCACCACCGAAGTAGAGGTTCTTCGCGGTGCCCGCGAAGGGAATGTGGGCCGAACTGGCTAGCGCGAGGGCCGGCCACCACCTGACCTATAACGTCGGGGGTGTGCTCGCGGACCCTGTGGCTGCCTTAATCGCGGCCCAGAGCTTCGGCGCGGTGTACGGCATGTCGACGTGCGTGATGCCCAGCGGGGCGAGCGCATCCATCACCGCGTTCGCAACTGCCGGCGGGGCGCCGTTCGTGCCGGCTTCCCCAACGCCCTTCACGCCGAGCGGATTGAACGGGTTCGGCGTTACCGTCTCGCCTAGGACGAGCGGGGGCATGTCCGCGGCGCGCATCACCGCGTAATCCATCAGCGTGCCCGTGAGTACCGTGCCGTCCTTGTCGAAGAGCATCTGCTCGCGGAATGCCTCGCCCAGCCCCTGGGCCACGCCGCCGTGGATCTGCCCTTCGACGATCATCGGATTGATGATCACACCGCAGTCGTCGACCAGCACGAGCGTGTCGAGCGTGGGTGCGCCAGTGTCGCGGTCGATGCGGATCATGGCCACGTGCGCGCCGAACCCCCACGCCTCGCGTTTCGGATCGAAGAACGCGGTCGCCTGCAGGCCGGGCTCCTCGCCGGGCGGCACGCGGCCCGCATACGCGGCGGCGGCTACCTGCCGCCAGTTCACCGTGCGTTCGGGGCTGCCGGCGACGGCGAAGCCGCCCTCCGTCTGCACGATCTCCTCCTCTTCCGCGGCCGTATCGAGCAGGAGGGCGGCGATGCCGCGCGCCTTCTCGATCACGCGATCGGCCGCGGTGGAGAGCGCGCCGCCGCCCATGATGGCACTGCGGCTGCCAAAAGTCCCGGTTCCCTGCTGGACGGCCACGGTATCGCCGTGCCGCACGACGATGCGGTCCAGCGGCAGCCCCAGCTTCTCGCCCACCACCTGGGCGAAGACCGTCTCGTGCCCCTGGCCGTGCGAGCTCGAGCCGGTCAGCACAGTGATCTCGCCGGTGCGCTCCACGCGGATCGTGCCGCTCTCGAAGCCGGCGCCGCCGCTCGGCTCGACGAACGTCGAGACACCGATACCCGCAAGCTCGCCACGGGCCCGCGCCTCGTCGCGGCGGCGGATGAGATCATCGTAGTGCGAAAGGTTCAGCGCCTCGTCCAGCGCCCGCTCGTAATCGCCGGAGTCGTACTCGACGCCGGTCGCGGTCTTGTACGGAAACTGCTCGGGCTGGATGAAGTTCTTGCGGCGCAGCTCGAGGCGGTCGATCCCCAGCTCGCGCGCGGCCTGGTCGGCCATGCGCTCGATGTTCAGCACCGCCTCGGGCCGCCCCGCCCCGCGGTACGGGCCGGTGGGCACCGTGTTCGTGAAGACGGCGACGATCTCAACCCGCACGTTGCGGATCTGGTAGCAACCGGGCGCCATCACCATCATGCGCTGTGGCGGGCCGGCGGTGCTGGATTGGAGGTACGCCCCCAGGTTTGCGACCACGCGCACCTTGAGGCCGAGCATGGTGCCATCGCGGCTCAGCGCGAGCTCCGACGTCATCGACTGGTCTCGGCCTTGAATGGTGGTGACGATGTCCTCACGGCGCGAGGCGATCCACTTGACCGGCCGGCCAAGCTTGAGCGCGAGGAGCGAGACGAGCACGTCCTCCCGATAGAGCGGACCCTTGCTGCCGAAGCCGCCGCCGACGTCTGGCGCGATCAAGCGGATCCGGTTCTCCGGGAAACCAAGCGTCGTCGCGAGGTCGGCACGCACCCGGTGGGGCCCTTGCGTCGAGAGCCAGACGGTAAGCCCGGCACCCATGGGGTCGGGGCTCGCCACGACGCCGCGCGGCTCGAGCGACATGGCGACCTGCCGCGGGCTGCGGATGTGCAGCCGTGTGACGTGGTCGGCCGCCGCGAACGCGGCATCCACGTCGCCGCCGTCGCGACGCAGCGTGTAGCAGACGTTGCTGTCCAACTCCTCCCGGGCGAGCGGCGCGTCCGCCTCCAACGCGGCCTCCGCGTCAGCCACGGATGGCAGCGGCTCGTACTCCACCTGGATGGCGTCGACCGCGTCCTGGGCCTGCGCGAGGGTCTCGGCCGCGACGACCGCGATCGGCACGCCAACGGCGTGGACGGAGCCGCGCGCGAGGACCGGGTGGGGTGGGACCTTCATCCCGGGCGTCATGACGGGCGCCCTGATGTTGAGCCGCTCTTCGACATCCGCGCCGGTCAGCACGGCCTTCACGCCCGGCATGTCCTGCGCCGTGCTCGTGTCAATGGCGAGCACGCGCGCGTGCGGATATGGGCTCCGCAAGACGGCCATGTGGAGCATGCCCGGAAGCTGCACGTCGTCGACGTAATGGCCGGCGCCGGTGATCAGGGGCGCGTCCTCGACGCGGCGCACGGAATCGCCGATGCGCCCGGCCGCAGAGGATGGCTGCGCCGTGCCGTAATTGCCAGAAATCATGTTGCTATCCTCCTCGCACCAACGGCCCCGCCCTAGCCCTCCCCCGTAATGGGGGCGAGGCCAATTGCTCTCTCCTCACCGGGGCGGGCCAAATCCCCACCGGGGCGGACGAATTCCCTCGACGGGGGAGGGTTAGGGTGGGGGTGCGGTCCGTTGCACATCAATCTGGAATCCTAAAGCGAGTTACACATCTCCGGCGCGCTGGGCGGCAGTCTCGAGCGCCCGCCGGGTGTACACGCCAGCGACGTGGCGCTTGTATTCGGCATTGGCGTACAGATCGCCATCCGGTTGGGTCCCTTCGGCGGCGAGCGCGGCGGCTGCGGCAATCGTCTCAGGGGTCAGCGGCTGCCCGACGAGTGCGGCCTCTGTTGCCCGGGCCCGCGTTGGTGCGCCGGCGAGTCCGCCGACTGCGACCCGGGCCGATGTGCACGTGCCATCGCTCCCGCGGATGAGGAGGACGCCAGCACTGACCTCCACGAAGCCGGATGCTGGGTTGCCCAGCTTCTCGTAGGCCGTGCCTGCGGCGGCTGGCGGCAGGGGCACGCGAATCTCGGTCAGCACCTCATTCGGCGCCAGGGTGGTCGTGAAATAGTCGACGAAGAATGCTTCAGCAGGGATCGTCCGTACGTCGGACGCCGTGGCGAGGGTGAACGACGCGTCGAGTGCCGTGAGGATCACGGGGAAATCGGCCGCCGGGTCGGCGTGCGCGATACTGCCGCCGATCGTGCCTCGGTTGCGCACCTGCACGTCGCCGATCCGCTCGGCCGCATACGCCAATCCGGGCAGCCGTTGCCGCACGATCTCCGAAGCGGCCACGTCGGCGTGCACCGTCATGGCGCCGATGACGAGCGTGTCGCCATCCAGGCGAATGCCACCGCGCAGCTCCGGCACGTGCGCGAGGTCGATCAAGACGGGGGGCTGCGCCAGTCGGAGCTTCATCGCGGGGATGAGACTGTGCCCCCCGGCCAGGAGCTTCGCATCGTCGCCGTGCTCGTCGAGCAGCTCGAAGACGTCCTTGAGCGACTGAGGCGCGAAGTAGGCGAAGCTCGCCGGCGTCATCGGCCCTCCATCATTCGCTCCGCTGCCCAGCGGATCGACTTCACGATATTGACGTAGCCCGTGCAGCGGCAGAGATTGCCCTCCAGGGCGTGCGTGATCTCCTCGTCGGTCGGGTTGGGATTCGTTCGCAGTAGGAACGTCGCCGTCATGATCATACCGGGCGTGCAGAAGCCGCACTGCAGGCCGTGCTCCTCGCGGAAGCCCTCTTGCACCGGGTGCAGACGGCCGTCCGGCGTCAGTCCCTCAATGGTCGTGATCGCGGATCCATCCGCCTGAACGGCGAGGATGGTGCACGACTTCACTGCTTGCCCATCGAGGTGCACCGTGCAGGTGCCGCACTGGCTCGTGTCGCAGCCGACGTGCGTGCCGGTGAGCGAGAGGTGCTCGCGCAGAAAGGAGACGAGAAGGAGCCGGGGCTCGACCTGGACGGAGCGCTCAGTCCCGTTTACGGTAACGTGAATGGGAATCGTCTGCTGCTGGATGTCCGGCGCGCTGCTCACCACTCCTCCGATACCTGAGCTCAGTGTGGGGCACCCGAGATACTACCGGACGTGCTGCCGCGCCGGCCGCGCATCGGCCCGCTGGTGACTCCTATGCGCGAGGAATCCGGTACCCTATCGTCGCATCGTTGGAGCGGCAGCGCGGCCGTAAGCACTACCGGAGGTTTGCAGACCTTGGGAACGACCTGCTCTTCTGAGCCCTCGGACGAGCCGATCAGCGAACGCGACGGGAATGAGGTCGAGCCACAACCGAGCGGCGGCGTGCCACCGGTCGCAACGAACCGCATTCTGGTCGTCGACGATGACGAGCCGACCGCAGAAGTGCTCGGCATACTGCTCTCCGGCGAAGGGTATGAAGTGCGGGTGGCGCCGGAAGGACGAGCCGCTCTTGGACTGCTGCCGCAACTCTATCCGGACTTGATTCTGCTGGACGCGCGCATGCCCGGGATGGACGGCGCCGAGTTTATCGCCGCCTATCGGCGCACGCCCGGCCCGCACGCCCTGGTGGTCGTGCTCAGTGCGATGAGCGGGGGTGACGAGTACGCGGCGCAGATCGGTGCCGATGCCTTCCTGCCCAAGCCCTTCGACGTTGACGAGCTGCTCTCACTCCTCGTGCGCCTGCTCGGCGGTCCCTTCGCGGACTAGCGGCGATCTGGTCCCCAGCGGCTATGCTGAAAGGGTGGAATCTGGGATGTTCACCCGACTTTCGGCGCCCGCGTACGTGCTCATTCTCGAGGGCGACCCACTCGCCGCCGCTACGCTCAGTGCCAACTGGAGCTGGCGCGGAATTCCTTCACGCGTGGCGACCGAGGTCGATGAGGCGCGGCTGCTCATCGCCCGGCAGCGTCCCTCCCTGGTGCTGATCGACCTCGATACCCCCGCGGCTGAGGAGTTGGCTAGCGAGTGCCGCGCCCCGGGCTCACGGATTCCCTTCATCCTGATTAGCTCGGCGCCGGACGCGCGGGCCCTGGCCGCCGCCGTGGGCGCTGTTGCCTATGTGCCCAAGCCGATCGACGTCGAGCGACCTAACACCGCGCGGCGGTTTCCGGAGTAGCACCCCGCATTACCAACGGAAACGGCTGGCCCCGCACTCGCGCGGCGTCTTCCAGGGCCTACCCTGCTACACGGCGAAACCTGTTATTTGCAGGGCGCGTACAGCCGCAGCAGGGAAAGCAGTTCGTCCACGGCAAACGGTTTCCGCAGGACAGCCTGTGCCCCGAGCGCCTGGGCCCATTCATCGGAATAATCCTGCGTCGTCAAGAGGACGAACGGTGCGGGATGGGCGCCCTCCGCCGTGCAGCTAGCAATCGTCTGGCCGACCTCGAGCCCGGGCAGGTCAGCGCTGAGCAAAATGAGGTCGGGCTGCCAGCGCTCGATCAGCTCGTTACCGGCATCCCACGTGGTGCACGTTTCCACGTCGCACCCCTCGAAGCCGATCAGGATGCGGAGCACCTCGCGGGTCTGCTCGTCGTCTTCGATGACGAGCACCCGTGCTGAGTGGTCGCGACCGGCGTCGGCCTGCGTAGTCGCCGGCGTCTGCTGCGTTGGGGCTGGCGTTCGTAGGCGCTGCATGATTCCCCGTGCCGCTCATAGTGTGGGTGAGAGCGGTGAAACGTTTCCTCGACTTCACGTTTTCAGCATGGCGCGACTTTGTAACCTGCGGGGTGACAGACGGTCAACGATTCGTTGCCGTCCGCAATTCGGCGGCAGGAAGGGTGTCGCGCCGCCTACTCCTGGTGTGGACCGTCCGCCCTGGCACGCTGGGCCAGCAACGCGGCCTCCACGCGATTGCGTACCTGCAGTTTTTGCAAAATGTTCGTCATGTAGTGCTTGACGGTCTTTTCCGTCAGAAAGAGCTGCTGGCCGATCTCCTTATTGCTGCTGCCGGCCGCCACCCCTTCCAGGATTTGCCGCTCGCGCTCCGTCAGCTCGTCCAGCAGACTCTCCGGCCCCCGGGACGCGGCGGGCTTGTCCTTCATCTCGACCAGAAGGCTTGCGGCGAGTGTGGGTGAGACCCAGCTCTCCCCCTGAGCGACGCCTCGCAACACGGCGCGCAAGTCGTGGGAGTTGATTCCCTTCAGGACATATCCGTGCGTTCCAGCTCGCAGCGCCCGCAGCACGTCATCCTCCTCCTCGGATACGGTGAGCACGACGAGTCTGACGAAGGGACACGACGCCGCAATGGATCGCACCGCGTTGATCCCGCCGCCGGGCATATTCAGGTCGAGCACCATCAAGTCTGGCAGCAACTCCTGCGCAAGCCGCAGGGCATCGTCCGCCGACTCGCCCTCAGCAATCACGTCGAAGTCAGGATCGGCTGTGAGGCTATGGGCCACGCCTTCGCGGAAGAGGGGATGGTCATCCACGAGCACGACCCGAAATGGCTCAGGCATCGACGCCCTCCTCGGTGCGGAGCGCTAGCAGGGCCCAGACGCGCGTGCCCGAGCCGGGCATGGACTCCACGCCAAATCGGCCGCCCTGGCTCTCGACCCGCTCGCGCATGCCCGCCAACCCGAGATGCCCATTGGCGTGTACCGGTTGGCTTGCATCAAACCCTGACCCGGTGTCGGCAATCTCGATGTGCAAGAGCCCATCATGCGCTGTGGCGCATACACGCTGCCCGCGCCCACCGCCATGGCGATAGGCATTGCTCAATGCCTCCTGCACGAGCCGGTACGCCGTGATCTTGACCGGCAATGGCACGGAATCCGGGAGGTCGCGGAGGTCAAGCTGCACCGTGGAGTCGGTCCGGCGCTCGTGCATGCGTGCCACCCGTGCCAGTGTTTCCTCGAGCGTCAGCTCCGCGAGCTCAGGGAGTCGGAGACCGCTCGAGATGGCCCGGATCTCCTGCAGTGCACGATCGAGCGAGCTCTGGATGCGCTCCCGCTCCGCCGCGGCGTTCGGGCCGGCGGCAGCGCCTGCCCCGGGTCCCTCCGGTGGTACCGCCAGGCTGTCGAGGCGAAGCAGGGCGAGCGCCAGGTCCTGCGCAGGTCCGTCATGCAACTCCGCGCTAATGCGCCGCAGAAATTGCTCGTTGAGCTCCGTCGTTCGGCGAGCGGCGCGCTGCACTCGGTCGTGCAGCTCCGCATTCTGCGCGAGCAGCGCGGTGAGCTGCGTCACGTGATCCCTGAGCTCCGTTTGCTGGCGCCGAATCGTATTACTCCCGCCCTGGACGAGGCCCGCGAGGAGCAGATAGGTGAGCAGGGTGCCCAGCCCAACCACCAGCCAGCTCCCGGTGCGCGCGGCCGCGATCTCGCCCTCGAGCTCATCCAGCGGCCGGTAGTACTCGGCAACCGCGATGATCTGTGCGGTCCCGGTCTCGCGGACGGGACTGTAGATCTCCATTAGCCGTGAAAACCGGCCCCGTTCGGTTACGTTCTCCTCCGCCTCCAGGTCGCTGATGTCGGAGGTCACCGCGCCTCGCAACGCGCCCCGCAACCCTTCCGAGGGTGGAAAAGTCTGGCCGATTGTGTCCGGATCAGTGCTGTACAGGATGCGCCCGGTCGGCGCCCAGAGCTTGAACGCGACGATCTGGTCCTTGAGGGCGGATTGGGCGAGCAGTGCGGATAGTGAGTCCATCTGCGCAGGGCTGAGCTCATTCGCCTGCGCGAGGGGTTGCAGCAACGGCTCAAGGAAACTGTCGACGTACAGCGCGGTCGCGCAGGCGGTGTTATGCACGACACCCAGCTCGATCTGCTTGCCGACCCACCAGCAGAGCATGACCATGTTGGCGAACAGGATCACGAAGCTGGCGAGTAAGAACTGCTGAGCGAGGCTCAGGCGACCCAGAGCTCCAGCAATTCTTGCTCGCACGTCACCCTGCTCCTCGTTGCGCCAATCGTATGCTTCTTCACTGTACCTGCCGTTACGCATCGAAGGCATCGGACGATGGTCGCAACTTTCCTGTTACAGTGCTACCGTCTGCCACGATAAAGAGGAGCCGCGCGCGTACGAATCGATCGAGAGGCCGTAGGTGACGGCCGTTACGCCGTCCCGATCGGCCGCAGCTCCCAGAGCTGGACGGCGCCGCGGTCAGTGCCGATGGCAAGGCGACGATCGTCGCTCGACCAGGCGAGGGCGGACACCTCGCCCTCGAGCTCGATGCGCGCCATCGGATGCCGGCCGCGGTCCGGGCGCCAGAGGCCGATCAGGCCGTCCGCACCACCGGAGACGAGGTGTGGGCCCTGCCGCTGGTAGGCGAGCGCACTCACCACCGCAGTGTGTGCCGCGAGCACGCGCGGGCGGCTTCCCGCGGGCCCTTGACCTCGGCAATCCCACACGGTGATCGCGTCGCCGCCACCGGTTGCCAGGTAGCGACTGCCAGGGTCCCAGGCCAGGACACGGACCTTGGCGGCGTAGCTAGCTCGCGCCGAGTGGCGCCGCGGCTGTGCACTTGGCGATGAAGCGCTGGGCTATGGCCGGGTCGGACGCGAAGTGGACGTGCACGTATGAGGCGAGCACAGAATCTGTGAGGTACCCTTCCCAACGTGGTGCCGATCCATCCACACGGTAAGCCGCCGTTGTCTCGGGTGGCGATGCGTCGAGCTCCGAGTAGTGGAACTCATGGCCGATTACCGAGACTCCGGCGCGGAGCAGTGGGCTTGCGCGCAGGGTGGTCACGGCTCGGTAGCCGAGGGTCAGTCGGTCCCGCGTCATGCGGGAGTCGAATGGCACCAGGCCAACCATCGAGTGCCGCGCGCCGGCGAAGTCGGTAAGCGAGCGCCCCAGATACATCAATCCGCCGCACTCCCCGTAGATCGGGAGCCCCGCCTGGGCCGCCTGCCGGAGCGCCCGCTGCATTGGCACGTTGGCAGCGAGCTCGGCGGCATGCAGCTCCGGAAAGCCGCCGCCCACATACACACCCTGGGTGCCGGGGGGGAGCGCCACATCAGCCAGGGGGCTAAACGGCGCGAACTCGGCGCCCCACGCATGGAGCAGGTCGAGGCTATCGGCGTAGTAGAACCCGAACGCCGCGTCCTGGGCCACCGCGATCGTGGCACACTGCGGCTGAGCTTCAGCCGGGAACAGCCATGGCCCGGGGTCGGAAACGGGAAGCGGTGCGGCGCCAGCGATGTCCCAGAGCCGCGCCAGGTCGAGATGGCGCTCCGCCAGGCTCGCAAGTTGCGCGGTGCGCTCCGCCGACCACAGCGTTTCAGTGGCGGGCACGAGCCCAAGGTGCCGCTCAGGGAAGAATGCCCCCTCATCGCGCGGCACCGCGCCCAGGACCGGCAGCCCGGTCGCAGTCTCGATTGCCTCGCTGCACGTCCGCGCGTGCGCGTCGCTGCCGACGCGGTTGAGGATGAAGCCCGCGATCGGGACCGTGGGGTCGAAGCTGCAGGCCCCTAGCGCCACGGCGCCAGCCGTGCGGGCCACCCGCACCACGTCGAGGACGAGCACCACGGGTGCCGCGAGCAGTTTGGCGAGCTGGGCGGTAGAGCCAGCTTCGCCGTGCCCCGTCCGCCCGTCAAACAGCCCCATGACGCCTTCGATCACAGAAAGGTCGGCCCCCGCGGCCGCGCGAGCGAAGAGCTCTCGCAATGCTGCTGGTGGCAGCATGACGGCGTCGAGATTGCGTGAGGGACGCCCAGCGGCCGCGGTGTGGTGGGTCGGATCCAGGTAGTCGGGGCCGGCCTTGAACGGCTGCACCCGGTGGCCGCGGCGCGCATAGGCCGCGAGCAGCGCGCAGGTGATGGTGGTCTTGCCGACCCCACTCGCCAGGCCGGCGACGATCAAGCGGCGCATCGGCTCACATTCCCCCCGCGTCCATGACGTTGGCGCATCCTACCATCGCATATGCGATCCTGGAAGTGGAGGCCCGGAGTCTACCCCCCGAGGGCGGTTCGCACAGGTCTGCTGATTGACCTGCACCAGAGGGGCGCTTACCATCAACCGCAGAACGCGTGCGATTCCACAAGGAGACTGCCATGACCGAGCCACGTACCGAGTCGCGGCGACTCGGCGAATTGATGCTGCAAACCAAGGGTTGGCAGGTCGCCAGCATCGACGACAACGTGACCTTCGACGGGTCTCGCCTCCTCCCGATTACCCAGCAGGACGAGGCCGCGGTGCTGATGAACTGCTACCCGCCCGGTACGTCGGACGAGATGCACTGCCACCCCAAAGAAGAGCACGTCTTCATGGTGTGGAAGGGGCAGTTGCACATTACCGGCGTCGAGGACGGTGAGGAGATGACCCTGCGCGAAGGACAGCTCGTCCACATCGACGCGAATTACTACTATCGGCTCCACAACCCGGGGACGGAGCCGGCGGTGTATCTGCAGTTCCGCACGCTGCCAGCGAAGCCGCCGAAGCGGCGCATGGTGCTTTTCAGCGAGTCAGCACGCGGGAAGCGTGAGGCGGCCACCAAGTAGAGCTAGCAACGCACGATCATCACCGGGGGCGCGGCGCCGCCCGTCACGGCACTCAGGGCGTCGCGAGCCGGTCGCGGAGCGCCGCGTCGTGGCCCGCGAAGCGGCGGCGTACGACTCCCTGCAGCCGGTTCTGCGCGCGCTTCCGCCGCCGGCCGCCCCGAGCGGGGTCCAGAAAGTACTCGGCGGCTGCGCCCAACAGTCCACCGACCACCAGCCAGATGAGGGTGCCTACGCGCGGGTTTCCCTGTGTGATTGTGCGTCCTCCCCTAGGGCTCGCGGCCTCAACCGGCGACGGTTCAATACTTGATTATTGGCACGCACCGCAGGCTTGCAGGTTAATCCGAGTTGCGCGTCAGTAAACGGGAGCGGCGATCTCAGGCCGCGGGAATCCAGGTACCGCTAGTGCATGAAGAGGAGAAGCGAGGACACGATGCCGACGACCATGCAGTAGATTGCGAATGGTGTGAGCCGATTCGTCTCGAAGTAGCGCGTCAGAAACTGCACCGCGAGAAATGCCGCCACCCCGGCGCACAGCGCGCCCACCAGGAAGGGGCCGCGCAGCGGGGCGGCCTCGGGCGCGAGCAGCGTGGGCAGCTTCAGCAGCGATGCCGCGCCAATAATCGGTGTCGCGAGCAGGAATGAATAGCGGGCCGCATCCTCGTGGGAGAGTCCCACCAGCAAACCACCGGCGAGGGCGGCGCCCGTGCGCGAGAAACCGGGGATCAACGCGATCGCCTGCATGATCCCCACGGCGAATGCCTGCGGCCAGCCAAGTTTGGCGAGGCGCTCGTCACTGTCGCTCTGCTGGGCGATCTCAAGGCGCGGCCGGCGCCGCAACAGCTCGGCCCCGAAGAGGAGGAGCCCGTTCAAGAACAGGGCGCCCGCGGTGAGCTGCGGCGAGGCAAAGAGCCCCCGTAATTTGGACTCAAACGCCAGTCCGATCAGCCCCGCCGGAATCGTGCCGGCGATCAGCAGCCAGGCGAGCCGTGCGTCAGGGTCCAGGTGCCCGATGCGGCGCCGCTGGATCGACCGCGCGAAGCCGCGCGCAATGCGAACCCAATCGCGCCAGAACACACCAAGGAGCACGAGCGCCGTGGCGGTATGCGTGGCGACCAGAAAGGTGAGGAAGGATGGGTCCTCCTGGTGGATGTCCCAACCAAGGAGCTGCGGCAATATGACGCTATGGCCAAGGCTGGAGATGGGGAACAACTCGGTGATGCCTTGCAGCAGCCCGAGGAGGATGGCTTGCGTGTAATCGATCACCATGCTGTTATACCGACCGCCCCCTGGTGGGGCAAGGCAGATGCGGCCCGCCTGCGCCGGCAATCGCGTTACACTTGGCCTGAACGACGGGGGAGGGGCAGATGGCAAACCTCAAGCTCACGATGGCCTGCGATGCACGGCAGCTCGCGCCACTCTACGACGGGACGGTGCAGTTCGAGGGGATCGACCTCGAGATCGAGCGCGTCGTGCCGCGCGAGCGCCATGCCCGGATGGCGGAAGACGCCCCGTGGGACATCTGTGAGTTCTCGACGGCCGGTTGCATGGCGGGTGCCGGCGGCGGCTTCCCATTCACGGCGATTCCCGTATTTCCGCTGCGTGAGTTCCGCCACCGCGGTATCTGGGTCGCCGCGGATTCGGGGATTACCGAGCCATCGCAGCTCAATGGCAAGCGGATCGGCGTGCAGAACTGGGATAACTCGGCTGCCATCTGGCAGAAGGGCCCGCTCGCGCAGGACCACAGCTTCGACATCGCCTCGGTGAATTGGTTCGCGCTGGTGCCGGTCGAGAGCCCGGGCTTTCAGCCGCCGTCGTGGCTCAAGCTCAATCAACTGCCGCGAGGCACCAAGCTTGACCGCATGCTGCTGGACGGTGAGCTCGACGCGATCATGGTGCCGATGCCCATGCCAGTCGCGGAAGAGGATCGGGCGAAGGCGCGACGCCTCTTCCCGAACTTCGTCCAGGTCGAGCAGGAGTTTTACGCCAGGCACAGCGTCTTCCCGATCATGCACACCGTGGTGATCAAGCACGACGTGTTGGACGCGAACTCGTGGGTGGCGACGAGCGTGTTCGACGGCATCGAGCGCACGTTGGAGACGTACGTGGCGCAGCAGCGCGCGGCGAACCCGGCAAGCCCAGTCTGGCCGGGGCTCGATTGGGCCGCGCAGGAGAAGATCCTCGGCCCGAACCCGTGGCCGAGCGGCCTCGCCGCGAATCGCACGACGCTCCAGACCGCGATCGATTACTCGGTGGCCCAGGGTCTCCTGGCGCAGCCAATCCAGCCAGAGCAGGTGTTCGAGCGCGACGGCAAGCCGCTCGTCGCCGCTAACTGATGGGGCGAGAAGGAGGCGAGGCGGTGGGCGATGAGGCGGTGCTGGAAGCGAACGAGGCGTTCTACCGAGCGTTCAACCAGAAGGACGTCGCGGCGATGGACGCCCTCTGGGCGCAGGATGCCCCGGTTGCCTGCATCCACCCGGGTTGGACGGCGCTCCACGATCGCGAGTCGGTAATGGAGAGCTGGCGCGGCATCCTCAGCAACCCCGCCCAGCCACGCGTCGTGACGGGCAGCGCCACCGTCAGCTTCGTCGGCGAGATCGCACTGGTGCTCTGTCGCGAGCTCGTCAGTGGTACGCCGCTCGCCGCCACGAACATCTTCATCAACGAAGCGGGCGCGTGGCGGCTCATCCATCACCACTCCAGTCCTGTCTCATACCTCGCCGACTAACGGCGCAGCGGACCGCCGCGGCCCCAGGTCGCCCAGACCTTGTAACAGCTTCGCAACGACGCCCCCGCAATCGCCGAGGGAGGTGGCCGTGCGTCACACGGAGTGCGCGCTGACGTTTACAGTTTGGAAGGCCCGGCCACTGCGGCGGAAGTACCGTCTGCCGCCGCGCGAGGTGGTCCGCCCTCGGGCCTGAATAACCCGCACCACGCGGGCGCAAGACCCAAATCCGACGCGAGGATGCTCTCCATGCGACGATCTCTGCTACACGTGACTGCACCGCTTGCCGCGATCGCACTGCTCATGAGCGCCTGCTCCTCCGGTCCAAGCCAGTCCGCCACGCCAACAGTGCCGCCCGCGAACCGCACCGCAATCGCCCTGGGCGGCTCACCGATTCCCCAGCTCAACGGCACGGCGATCGTACCCGGCGCCGAGGCGATCGGGGAGCCAGGTGTGACCGGCACGTCGCTGGTCCCAACGGAGGAGCCGACGGAGGTACCGCCGACTGAGGTGCCCACCCCGACGCCCGTGCCCACCCCGCAGAACCAGCCGGTCGAGCCGGCCGCCCCGACCCTCGGCATCGTCAACACGCCGGTGCCGTTCTCGAGCTATAGCGCGCAGGCGAGCCCGGCGTCGAGCTTCTCCACCTACCAGGTGAACTCCGTGGTTACCCAGATCACCCTCAACATGGGTGCGCAAAACGACTCGGGCGTGGCCGGCTTCGTCGCCATGACGGAGATTGGCGGTACGCGGGTCGACATCCGCCTCGTGGGGCCGGACGGCCTCTATCCGGCGCTGATCATGGAGGGAAGCTGCACCGCGCCAACCGATACGGTGCTCCAGCGGCTGGGCAACGTCCAGGGCGGCAGCCGGACCGTGGAGATCGACCATAAGTTGATGGAGATGGTCGACGGATACTACGCGCTCGTCGTCCAGCAAAGCCCGGACGACAACACCATGATCTCCTGCGGCAACATCGTGCGCTGAGCATCGCGCGGCGCCTCAGTCACGGCGTTCGCAACGCACGCTTGACATGGGTGCGATCGCCCCTCTAGACTTCCGTTATATTCTGACTATTCCGATAGGAATAGTCAACAATAGGAGGGCTCGAGTGGCAACCGCACGCAATCGATCGTCCCGTCCCGACGTCGCAGCCCACGCGCTCCGGCGCGCGCTGGGTGCGCTCTGTGCACTCGCGATTGGGACGGTGCTCGTCGCGTGTAGTACGCCCTCCGGCGCCAACCTGGTGAGCGCGACCAACGGCGCAGCAGCAGCGCCGGTCACGCTGCGGCTCGGTTACTTCCCGAACATCACGCACGCGACGGCAATCGTCGGCGTCGAGGCGGGGATCTTCGCCCGCGACCTCGGGCCCAGTGTTTCGCTCCAGACTTCGCAGTTCAATGCCGGCCCCGCGGCGGTCGAGGCGTTGTTCGCCGACGCGCTCGACGCATCCTATGTGGGTCCAAACCCCGCCATCAACGCATTCATTCAGTCCCACGGCGAGGCGGTGCGGGTGCTTGCCGGCGCCACGTCTGGCGGCTCGTCACTCGTCGTGCAGCCCGACGTCAATAGCGCGGCCGACCTCGTCGGTAAGGGTGTTGCGTCGCCCCAGCTCGGCAACACCCAGGATGTGGCGCTGCGTCACTGGCTCAGCACGCAAGGGCTGAAGACGACCCCGACCGGCGGGGGCGACGTCTTCGTGGTTCCGCAGGACAACTCGCAGACGCTGCAGACGTTCCGCAGCGGGCAGATCGCCGGTGCATGGGTGCCGGAGCCGTGGGCGACGCGGCTGGTGCAGGAGGGCGGGGGCAAGGTCCTCGTCGATGAGCGTGATCTGTGGCCGAACGGGCAGTTCCCGACCACGTTGCTCATCGTTCGCGCCGCCTTTATGCAGCAGCACCCGGACGTGGTCGATGGCCTCGTGCGGGCCCATACCGATGCGACCGACTACGTCAACAGTCAACCCGCGCAGGCGCAGCGCCAGGTGAACGAGGCGCTCCGCCGCCTCACCGGCTCAAGCCTGAGCGATGAAGCGATGGCCGGGGCGTGGAAGAATATGAGCTTCACGGTCGATCCGCTCGCCGCGGCGCTTCGCCAATCGGCGGCCAATGCCACCGATCTCGGGTTCTTGCAGCTCGGGGGCCAGAACATCGATCAGATCTACAATCTCGACGCCCTCAACCGGGTGCTGCGGGCAAGTGGCAAGCCGGAAGTGAGTAGCTGATGGCGCTCCCGCTCATGCTGGTCCCCATCCCGCCGTCGGTCGCCTCGTCTGACGCGACGGTCGAGTTGGAGGACGTGACGAAGAGCTACGGCGTCGGTGCGACCGCCACGCTTGCACTCGACGGCATCTCGCTTCGCGTCGCGACCGGCGAGTTCCTCTGCCTCGTCGGCGCATCCGGCTGCGGGAAGAGCACGCTGCTCAACCTCGTCGCCGGCCTCGACCGGCCGACGAGTGGCACGGTTCGGGTGAGCGGCGGCGCGGCGCTCATGTTCCAGGATCCGGCGCTGTTCCCCTGGCTCACCGTGGAACAGAATGTGGATTTTCCCTTACTCATGCGACGGCTGCCGAAGCTCGATCGGCGGCGGCGGGTCGCCGACCTGCTCGAGATGGTGCGCCTCGACGATTTCGCTCGGCGGCGGCCGCATGAGTTGTCTGGCGGCATGCGCCAGCGCGTCGCCCTCGCCCGCGCCCTCGCGCAGGAGTCGCCGGTGCTGCTCATGGACGAGCCGTTTGGCGCGCTCGACGCGATGACGCGCGATCTGCTGCACGACGAGATCGAGCGCGTGTGGCGGCAGGCCGGGCTGACGGTGGTTTTCGTCACGCACAACGTGCGCGAGGCGGTGCGGCTGGGCGACCGCGTGATCGTGCTCTCCAGCCGGCCAGGGCGGATTGCGGCTGAATATCACGTCGATCTGCCTCGTCCCAGGCATATCGATTCCACCGAGAACGCCGAGCTGGCGGCGGAGATCACCGAGCAACTGCGGGCCCTGGGGCGGCCTGCCGCGCCGGCGTGACCCGGATGGCGCGGTCCGCAGCAACCGTGGACCCATTTGCTGAGCTCGACGCGCCGGCCAGTGCATCGCCTGCACGCCCGGGTCGCGTGCGACGGTTCTGGTCGGCGGTCTGGCCGCAGCTCGCGGCGATCGCACTCGGGCTGTTCATCTGGCAGGTGCTCGTCTGGCTGCACTGGCGGCCATCGTACGTATTGCCGGCCCCGGAGGCAGTGTTGGCGCGTCTGGTGAAGGATTCGACGACCCCGGAGTTCTGGGGCGCCGTCTTCACCACGCTGCGGCGCGCCGCGGTCGGCTATGGGATCGCGCTGGCCATTGGCACGCTCTTTGGCATCGCAATCGCGCGCGCCCGCCTGCTCCGCGCGGCGTTTGGGGCGCTCATTACCGGACTGCAGTCAATGCCGTCCGTCGCGTGGTTTCCGCTGGCGATCCTCCTCTTCAACCTCAGCGAGTCCGCCATCCTCTTCGTCGTCATCCTCGGTGCCGCGCCCTCCATTGCCAACGGCATCGTGGCGGGCATCGACCACATCCCCCCGCTGACGCTCCGCGCCGGGCGGGTGCTCGGCGCGCGTGGTCCCGCCTTCTACCGCTACGTCATCCTGCCGGCCGCACTCCCCTCACTGATGGCGGGGTTCAAGCAGGGCTGGGCGTTCGCCTGGCGGAGCCTGATGGCGGGCGAGCTGCTCGTCATCATCGGTGGGCAGGCGTCCGTGGGCGTCCGCCTCGAGTTCGCGCGCGAGTTCTCCGACGCGGAGGAGCTGCTCGCATCGATGCTCGTCGTGCTGCTGATCGGGGTGCTGGTCGACGTGGTGCTCTTCGGGCGGCTCGATCGTGGAATCCGGGAACGGCGCGGCCTCGTAGAGCAAACGGCGTAGGCACCGATTCGGAATCGCGTGCTGCCCCCCGAAAAGGCGGGTTGGGCGCGCGGGACCGCCCGTCGGCCCGCCGTTCCCGGCGGCGGTCCGGTTCCCGGCGTGTTTCCACCTGAGTGGCTGCGCCCCGAAGGTCAAACGGCTCCTCGACTTGGGGCCGTTTGCATCGTGCGCCGTTCTGGGCGCGGCGCGCTACCATGACACGGCGGTAAGGACCGTCGACCATTAACGAACGAGGTCGCATCGTGGACGCCGCGGTCATGCGGGAGCAGCTCGGGCGAACGGCGTTGCTCGCCGACCTGTCGTTGGAGATCGTCGAGCAGCTCGCCGCGGCGTCGCAGATCAGCACGTATCGACGCGGCGACGTGCTGATGAGCTGCGGCGAGCCCGGGGAGACGCTCCACATCGTCGTCGCGGGCAAGGTCAAGGTCATCGTGCCCGCGGATACCGGCGACGTCGCCGTCGTGGCGATTCTTGGTCCCGGGGACTTCGTGGGCGAGCTCTCGATGATCGACGGCGGGCCGCGCTCGGCGACGATCGAGGCGATCGACAGTGTGCGCACGATTGTCGTCGCGCGGCCCGCATTTCAGAAGACCATGCGTGCCTATCCGGCGCTGATGGAGCGTCTGCTCCGGATCCTGGCGGGCCGCTTGCGTCAGACGACGCTTCTCGCCACCGACCTGGCTTTCTTGGACCTGCGCGGCCAGGTTGCCAAACGCTTGCTCGATCTTGCCGCCCAGTATGGTCGCCGCACGACCGATGGTGCGATCGAGATCAGCCTGCCGCTCACCCAGGTGGATCTCGCCGCCATGATCGGCGGTACCCGTGAGAGTGTGAACAAGCAGCTCAGCTGGTTCGAGCAGAACGGCGCGATCGAGCGGCGCGGCCGGCAGATCTACGTGCGCGACGAGGAGCAGCTTCGGCGGCGCATTACGTGAGTGGAGGGATGGTGAGATGGCCCAGCCATCTCACCATCCCTCCACGCGGCATATTCAGTAATCGGGATTCGTCAGACCGGCACGGCCGCCGGGAAGAGCAGCGACTTCACAGTCACGGGCAGTACCTGGCTCGCGCCAATCGGCCGCCCCACGTCCACGTACTCGAGGTCGCCCACGTCGATGCCATCCAGCACGATCACGTCGCGCCCCAGCTCTAGCTCCTCGTGGAGGATGCCGCCGAGCGAGCGCGCCACGTCCTGATTGAGCACCAGGTAGAGCGGGAAGGCGCCATTGCTGGCGCGACCGGCAGCACCGGCGATCCCCTCGGCGAGGCGTCGCAGCGACTGATAGTTCTGCTGCCCCTCGAGCAGGACGGCGATCGCCAGGCCGGGGATGAGCTCGCGCAGGTCGACCTTGGCGAGCGCGCCCTGGATGGCGTCCTCGACTGAGTCGCCGTTCTCGAGAATCGGCCTGATCACCTGCAGGCCGAAGACTGGCAGCGACGCATGGTTCGACACATACGTTGTCGTGCCGCTCGCCTGGACGGTGTACTCGCCCGCGCCGATGACGGTGGCGCGAATCCCCTCGGCGGGCACGTCGAGCAGCCCGGGCCGGTTGTAGCTCGCCAGCGACTGGCGAATCGCCCGGCCAAAGCGCGGGCCGAGGTCGCCGTAGGTCGTCGTCTCTCGCTCGTACACGTACTCCGAGACGCCGCCCGAGCAGACGATGTGCTGCACGTCGCGCAGATTCGGGGCGATCACCAGATTCTCGGTGAGCATGAACTCCTGGGTTCGTGCTGAGTATGGGCCGCCGTTCACGACCTCGAAAAGGATCTCGTTGAGTCGGGTGGCGATTCGCTCCTGGTCCGCCTCGGAGATCGGCTTGCCAAGCGCAAGGGGGATGCCGAGCTCAGCCGCAATAATGGCACCCGGCTCCTCGATGCGCGTGACGTCTCCGCCCTTGTCGAAAGCCACGAGCCGCGCGCCCACACTGACCGCGGCCGTCTGCAGGACGATGCCCTCGCGGATCAGCGAGAGCTTGGTGGTGCCGCCGCCGATGT
>JAXDLH010000284.1:0-2653 GCA_034666705.1 Chloroflexota bacterium | reverse complement strand
CTGGCCGCTCCACTGCCCGGGAGTCTGAGGATTTGCTCACTGCTGCAACTCGCCGCTTCGTTCGAACCCAGCCTCTGACCGCACCCCGATCGTCGTGTGGAGCAGGTCATGACGATCTCTGAGGCCGCCCCCATCGCCGTCGGCCAGCAGGTTTCGCTGGGCCTTACGTTGCGTGATGGCTTTCGCTGGGTGCAGGGGCGCGTCCTCTCGTGGCAGGAGCAGTGCCTCTGGATTGGGAACTTGCCCTACGATCTGCTCGAGCCGGCCCATCTGGCGAGCCAGGATGTCCTCGCGTACACGTGGCGGCTCACCGATGCGCTCTACGCGCTGCATGCGAGCGTTGCGACCCTCGACCCATCGCTCGGCCGCATTGCGCTCCAGGTTCGCGAGGTCGCGCGCATCCAGCGCCGCGGCTTCTTCCGGGTCGAGGTGCGCATCCCCTGCGACGACGCGCGCCTCGTGAGCCAGGACGACGAGCCGCCTAGCCTGGAGCGTGGTGGGTGGCCGCTTCAGGTGCAGATCGCCGACCTCAGCGCCGGCGGCTGCAGTGCGCGGGTGCAGGTCGCGGCCGAGCCCAGTCCGGCCCTCGAGCTGGCGATCGGGCAACTGCTCGCCCTGACGTTCCATCTGGTGCCCGACGACCGGCCAATCTCGGCAGAAGCGCGCGTAGTGCGGGTGGTCGAGCACGACCGACCGCGCGCTGGCGAATCGGAGATCGGGGCGCAGTTCATCGCGCTCGACACCTCGACGAGCGAGCGCCTCATCCGCTACGTGCTCGGCGTCCAAACCGAGTACGTGCGCCGCAAGCGGATCTGAGCCAGCGGACCGCGCAGTAGCGCTGGGAGCTACGTGCCCGGCTGCAGGGCGGCGCGCACCGCGCTGGGGTCGCCGGCGGGCAGGCTGGCGACCGCCAGGCGCAGCCCCGGGAACTCGGCGCTCTCGATGATCCCCGCCGCGTCGAGTTCTATGCGCACGTAGCGGCCGTGCTCGATCCGGAACCAGTCGAGCGCTCCGTCGAGCACGCGCCAGGCGACGTACTCTGGCACCCCGGCCCGCTCGTAGGCCCAGTACTTCTGATGCAGGTCGTACGAGGCCGGGCTGGCGGCGATCTCTACGACCAGTTGCGGAGCGTAGCCAAGTTGCACGTGCATGAGGGGCCCGATCAGCGCGGGTGCAACCTGTCCGCGCCGCAACTGGTCCGCGTCGGCCCTGCGTCCCACGCGTCGCCCTGCGTCGGCCAGCGTCGGCAATGCGTCCCACGCGCTCGATAGGCGGGCACGGCTCGATCATCCCGGTTTTTGTCTCGGGCTGCCCCCGGCTCGCCGCCAGACTCCGACCGTTACCCCACGCGCACGGCGAGCAGCGCCAGCGTTTGCTGCTCCTTGACGACCTTGAGCGCGCGCGCGATGGCCGGCGCTAGCTCGGCCGGGTCCTCGATGGGCCCCTCCGCATACGCGCCCTGGTCGCGCGCCAGCCCCGCGATGTTGATGCTGGGGTTCTCGATGTGCACCGCGATGTGGTTCGTAGCCGTCGAGCGCTCGCGCTGCCGGCTGGTGAACTCCACGTGGCCGCCCTCGCCGAGGTAGCCGCCGTTGTCGAGCACGACCGCCAGCACCGGAATGTGGTGGTGGACGGCGGTCCACAAGCTGCTCGGATCGTAGAAGAACTCGCCGTCGCCGTTGAGCGCCACGCAGAAGCCGCCATTGTCGCGCGCCGCGAGCCCGACGCCGATCGCCCGCGCGAGCCCGGTACCCAGCCCGGCCGCGCCGCCGACCACGCCGATCACGCAGCCGGGCCGCTCGAACTCCCAGGTGCGCCGGACCCACCCCTCGACGGCGCCGTTGAACGTCCACTGCTCGTGCTGCAGCGCATTCCACAGTTCGCGATTCAGCCGAGCGTGCGAGATCGGCCGGTGGTCGGCCTCCCGCTCCGCTTCCTCGTTCCAGCGCTGCCGTGCCGCCGCGCGTCGCTCGCGGATCAGCGTGGCCCGCGCCTCGGTCGAGCGGCCGGCGACGAGTGACCGGAGCTCGGCGGTGACTGCCGGCAGCGCCAGGTTGGTATCCGCCGTGACGTTCAGGCTCATCGGGTAGAGGCTGCCGAAGTCGGTGGTGAGGCTGTGAATCAGCAGGTCGCCGAGCCCGATCGTGATGACCCGGGCACCCGCCTTGAGGCGGCTGCGCCCGTGCCCGCGCGGGTAGCGGTCGCGGCTGATCAACGCGACCTCCGGCTGGTCGACGTCGAGCAGCAGCACGAGGTCCGCGTGCTCGAGCAGGTCGGTGCCGGTGGCATCCAGCGGGTGGGTGCTGGGAAAGTTGAAGGTGCCGCCCAGGTCCACCACCGGAATCGTGCCCGCCTCCGCCAGCTCGATCAGCCCCGGCACCGCCGCCGGGTTGCGCCCAAGGCGGTCGGCCAGGATAATCGGCATCTCCGCCCCAGCCAGGAGCTGCGCGACCTGGCGCAGTGCGTCGGGATCACCCCCGATGGGCGTCGCGACCGGGTACATGGAGACGTCCGGAATCGGGATGGGCTGCTCGAGGTGCTCCTCCTGCCAGCCCGCGTCGAGCGCCATGTACACCGGCCCGCGCGGCTCGGTCATCGCTACCCGGTAGCCGCGGATGAACGATTCGGGGAAGCTGCCCGGGTCGTGGGGCTG
>JAXDLH010000283.1:0-13156 GCA_034666705.1 Chloroflexota bacterium | reverse complement strand
ATCTCCTGGTGACCATTCGTCGAACGCGGGTCGAAAATGATGAGGGGCACCCGGATGCCCGGCTCGTGCAGATCGTCCCCATGCAGCCAGTAGGTGCCGTCGAGCCAATTGTCAGGCGTGCCTCGCTCCCCGAGCTCTTCCCCGTGATCCGCGGTCACGACGATGATCGTATTGTCGAGCAGATTCTGGCGCGCCATGAACCCGAGCATCTGGCCGATATAGTGGTCCGCATACGTGATCTCAGACGCGTACTGGGAACGGAGAAACTCGACGTCGCGCGGGGTTGGATTGAAGATACCCGCTCGCATCTCGTAGACGAAACCCATGGCGCCGTCGAATGGCCCATCGTACGCTCGTCCACCTGGGTAAATCTGATCCCATGGTTCCGGTGGCGTGAACGGATAGTGTGGGTCGAAGTAGTGTACCCAGAAGAAGAAAGGCGCCGTCTTGTTGTTCGCCATCCAATTGATAGCCGCGGACGCGGTCACGTCGGCCCGGCCGTCGATCTCCGCTTCGGTCCCCTGCCGCATACCCAGGACTGACTCGACGGCGCCACCCAGCGCGACCTGCTGCGTTACGCGCCGATAGATGCCCGCGAGTGCCGCGGTCGTCGGGTTTTGCAGCGCCGTTGGCTCGTTCACTACCACCGCGTCATACGTCCGGAACCCGCTCTGGAGCCCGGAGAACGCGGGCTCGAGCGAGGTCCACGGGATGAGTCCCGCCGTCTCATACCCATTGCGTTGGAGCTCGCGGGCGAGGGTATCCCAGGAGTCGGCCAGGCGGTCGACCATGTGAACCCGAACCCCGTTGACTGACGGGTAGGTCGACGTGAACAGCGCGGCGAGCGCTGGATTCGTTTGCGGCTGCTGCGTGTACATCGAGCACGAGATCGCAGAGTAGCTCGCGAGGAGATCCAGCGTCGGCGTCTGGATCCATGGGTTGCCACAGAAACCCATGTGGTCTGCCCTGGTCGCATCCAACGTGATCAGCACGATGTTGGGACGTCGGGCGACATCTCCGGCCCCAGCGCCGGCTCCCACCTGAGCGAGGCGCGTCTCGAGGTCCGCACGCATGTCGGACTCGACGACACCTGGATCCACCGCCTGGAGTGCAGTGGTATTCGAGGTCTGGCTTGCTCTGGCCTCGACGACGACCTGCACGGGAAACACGAGCCCGAGACACATCGCCCCGACGATGCCTGCCGCGGCGACGACGCGTGCCCGACCGAGCGCAGCGCCGGCGAACGGGCGGGCGAGCGGATAGACGAGACCGCCGAACGCCACCGCGAGAACCACGATCGGCGTGGCCGCCGCGAGTGGCACGCCAACGGACCGGTCGGCGCCATTAGCCTTGAATGCCCACAGCAGCCCGACCAGGATCAATACCAGGGCGGTAGCCCCCGCAATATAGAGCGCCGACGCATCGCGATCGCGAATCTGCCGCCCGCTCAGGCGCAAGATAAGCGCGAGCAAGGCGCCCGCTATGGCCGCCACGATCGCGCTGCCGAGCGCATCCACGATGACCGCATAAAGCCCCGCCTCGACGAGGGCTGATCGCCCCGCTGGGGCGTCCCGGACGATCGAGCCAGCCTCTACGGCGCCCGCCGCCAGCCCGCCCAGCAAGCCGAGCAGCAACCCGCGAGTAAGGCCGGTCCAAAGATCGGTACGCATGCGCTCACCAATGCTGTGTGATGGGCTCGTACCCTACCAGAGGGCGCTAAGAGGCGGATAAGCGCGTCACTACGCCGTGGGGGCGAGCTCCGGCGCGGCCGCGCCCCGAGGCTCCGGTGGCGCCGTGACGAGCCGCCCGGGCATGCGCACGCTGAATGTGGTGCCGCTTCCCGGTTCCGACTCCGCCACGATCTGGACTCCGTGCTCGCTCGCAATCCATTGTGCGATGGCGAGCCCAAGCCCAGTCCCACCCTGCGAGCGGGCGGTAGGCGCCCGGTAAAACCGTTCAAAGATGTGGGGCTTCACGTCCGGGGGAATCCCCGGCCCCGTGTCCTGAACGCTGAGCACAACGTCGCTTTGATCATAGACCACACTCAGGGTCACAGCGCCACCCGGCGGGGTGTACTTCACCCCGTTCTCCGCTAGGATCAGCAGCAGTTGCTTCAGAGCATCTGCATCGCCTATGACCTCGACCGGATCGACCCGGCTCAGCCGGATTGCAACGCCGCCGGCGAGCAACTGCACTTCGCGGTACACCGAGTGGGCTAGTTCATCCAACTGTATAGGCTGGAGTTCGAGTTTTTGGCCCGCATCGGCTCGGGCGAGCGCGAGGAGGCCCTGGACCAGCCGCGCCATACGCTCCGTCTCGCCGATCACATCTTCGAGCGCATCACCCATCTCCGGGTCACGCACCGCGCCGCTGCGGCGCAGGAGCTCGAGATTGCCCCGGATCGTCGTGAGCGGCGTGCGCAGCTCATGCGATGCGTCGGCTACGAAGCGCCGCTGCGCGGTGAAGGCTCCCTCGAGCCGATCCATCATCGCGTTGAACGTCTCCACCAGCCGCGCCAGCTCATCGCGCGTCGCCACCGGTGTCAGGCGGCTGTCGAGTCGCCCTGAGAGCGCCACGGCCCGGGCGGCCTGGGTAATACGTCCGATTGGGCGGAGCGAGTATCCGGCCAGTAGCCAGGCCACGAACATCGAGACCACAAGGAGCATCGCGCCGGCGCCAAGGAGCGTTGTGCGGAGCGTGGCGAGCGCGTCGAGCGGCGGTTGCAGTGGGCGGGCGACCTGGAGGTACCCGAGGAATTCCTCGTCGCTCACCATCGCCGTCGTGAAAACGCGCATCTGCTGGCGGTCGAGCAGCACGCTCTCGAACACCTCGGCGCCTTCGCCGGCGCGCAACAGCGTTTGTTCCTTAACCGGAAGGGTGCTGCCCGCGAGGGCCGCCGAGCGCTCTAGCACGCTGCCATCTGTACCCAGGACCTGCACGAGAAAGGTCGGTCCGGAGAAGACACTCGGCTGGGGGATGACCCGCTCGCGCGTGCGCGGCGGCAGCGTCGCGCGCGCCTGATACACCGTGGTCAGATTGCCAGCCTGGGTATGCAGCGACTCGTCGAGATCGTCGAGGAGGCTGCGGGCCTCGAGGGCATAGGTGAGCATGCCGAGGGCAAGGATCGCACCGGCGAGCACAATGGCGTTCAGCAGGGCGAGGCGCAGGCGAAGCGGCACGGCTCAGCCTTCCCGCAACACGTAGCCGGCGCCGCGCACCGTTTGCAGCAACCGGGGCTCGTCGTTCGCCTCGAGCTTGGCGCGCAGGTAGCCCATGTAGACCTCGACCACGTTGGTCGGCCGCTCGAAATGGTCGCCCCACACCGCGTTCAGGATGGCATCGCGCGTCAGCACGCGACGCGGATGGCGGAGGAAATAGTGCAGCAGCTCGAACTCCGTCGTGGAGAGCAGGATCTCGCGCCCCCCACGCCACGCGGTCCGAGTGCCCATATCGAGCGTCAGGTCCTCGTACCGCAGCGTCTCGTTGCTCACCGGCTCGTGGCGGCGGAGCAGCGCGCGGATGCGCGCCAGCAGCTCTTCGAGCGCAAATGGCTTGACGACGTAATCGTCCGCGCCGCTGTCCAGGCCTCGCACTCGGTCCTCGACCTCGTCCTTCGCAGTGAGGAGCAGGATGGGAGTATCACCTACCTGGCGGAGGCGCCGGCACACCTCGAGCCCGTCGATCTCCGGCATGAGGACGTCGAGGACTACCAGGTCGGGCGGTGTAGCCCGTGCCGCATCCAGGCCAGCAGCACCGGAGCCCGCGGTCTCGACTGCATAGCCGTCGAGGGTCAGGGCGCGACGCAGCATCTGCGTGATCTTCGGGTCGTCGTCGATGACCAGTATCTGCGCCGGCATAGCAATGCTGAGTATACGCCGTGGTCAGCGCAAGACTTTGTGGGCAGGTTGCTCTCGGTCGAGTCGCCGTTACTCGACCGACACGGTATCTTCGGTGATCGCGCCGCTCTCATCGATGTGAAAGCCGCGGACGTGGGGCCGCTCCTCGTCCATGAGGGAGCAGATGAAGCAGAGCGCATCCGGGTACCAGCGCGCCGGCCAGTCGGCAACGTCCGTGGGGGAGGGATACGCCTGCGTATGCGTGTGGGAATGGTAGAAACCGATCAGATCGAGGCCGTCGTCCTCGATGCGGTCGCTGATCTCCATGATGTCCCGGGGATCCATCGTAAAGCGAGTGCGACGCTGGGCGGGGTCAGCGGCGTTTTGGGCACGGTAGACGCGCTCCACGCGGCCGTCGCGGCCGCCGAGGATGCCACAGATCTCCTCGCTGGGAGACGCGGTCGCGTGGCCGATGATCTCATCGAGTTGAGGACGGGGAATTACGACCACTGGCATTCTCTCGGCGGATTGAAGTCGTCGCGCGAGCTGCCGCGCGCCGCTACCACGTGAGCTGATTCTTGAGTCGCTCGCTGGCCTCGTCCACGTCGGACGTCCATACCTCGGTGCTGAGGTACTTCCAACCACCGTCAGCCATGAGCACGACGATGTTGCCGCGGGTCATGCCCTGTCCGATTTTGACGGCCTTCGCGAGCGCGCCACCCGAGGAGATTCCCGCAAAGATTCCCTCATGCCAGAGCAGCTCTTTCGTATATTGGAAGCTCTCCTCGGCATGGACGATCATCTTCCCATCCAGCAGTGACTGATCCAGGATCGGCGGAATAAAGCCCTCGTCGAGACTGCGCAATCCCTGTACCAGCTCGCCGAGATTTGGCTCAGCGGCGACGACCCGAATCCGCTCGTCATACCGCTTGAGCGCGCGGCCGACTCCCATCAGCGTGCCGCCAGTGCCAAGACCGGCGACGAACGCCGTGATGTCGGGCAGCGCCGCGAGGATCTCTGGCCCGGTAGTCTGCTCGTGAGCCAGGGGGTTCGCCGGATTGCCGTACTGGTACGGCATGTAATAGTCGGGGTTCTTCGCCGCGAGCGCTTGCGCGACCTCGATCGCGCCGTTCGAGCCTCTGGAACCGTCCGTGGGGATGATCTCGGCGCCGAACGCCTCGAGCAGTTGGGTCCGCTCCCCGCTCACGTTTTGCGGCATGATCGCCTTGAATGCATAGCCCTTGAGTTTGCAGACCATTGCGAGGGAGATACCGGTATTCCCGCTCGTCGGCTCGATCAACGTTTGGCCGGGACGGAGCAGTCCATCGCGCTCCGCCTGTTCGACCATAGCGAGTGCGATCCGATCCTTCACGCTGCCGGTCGGGTTGAATCCCTCCAGCTTCGCGAAGATTCGCACCCCTTCTTTCGGACTGAAGTGCCGAAGCTCGACCAGCGGCGTGTTTCCGATCAGGTCGAGCATTGAAGAGGCGGGGGCGCGGCGCAGCTCGGATCGCACGGTGGTCACCCTCCGGCAACAGCCGGCAGAATGGCGAGGCTGTCGCCGTCCGCAATCCTGGTCTGCAGGCGGTCGAGATAGCGGATGTCCTCGTCGTTGACGTAGATGTTCACGAACTGCCGGACCTGGCCGTCCTCAGCTAACAGCTCATCTCGCAGTCCCGGGTACTGATGCTCGAGGCTGTCGATCACGGCAGCCACGTTGGCGCCGTCGGCCTGTACCAAACGCGCGCCGGCGGTATGTTTGCGCAATACTGTCGGCACGCGAACCTCAATACTCATCCGGGGTTCCCCCTGCCCTGATTCGTCCTGCGCATCTGGATCAGCTAAGCGCCGATGCTTCCGGGCCGCCGCAGAACGCTTCGTAATCGATCAACTCGGTGATGGTTGGCTCGTCGCCGCAGATGGGGCAATTCGGGTCGCGTCGCACGCGCACCTCGCGGAACTCCATCGGCAGCGAGTCGAAAATCAGCAGCCGGTTCTGCAATGACTCGCCTTGATTCAAGATCAGCTTCATCGTCTCCACTGCCTGGATCGAACCGATGATGCCCGGCAGCACGCCAAGCACGCCTGCCTCCGCGCAACTCGGCACGGCGCCGGGCGGCGGCGGCGAAGGGAATACGCAACGGTAGCAGCCCGAGCCAGGCACGTAGACCGTGGCCTGGCCCTCGAAGCGAAAGATACTGCCGTCAACCAACGGCTTTTTCAGCAGCACGCAGGTGTCGTTTACCAGGTAGCGGGTAGGAAAGTTATCCGACCCATTGACCACGATGTCGAACTGGCCAATGATCTCGAACGCGTTCTCAGAGGAGATCGGCTCGTTGAAGCCGATCACCTGAACGTCCGGGTTGATCTCGCGCAGCGTATCAGCCGCCGAGTCGACCTTCGTGCGTCCGACGTCACTCTGACCGTGCAGGATCTGGCGGTGCAGATTCGACTCGTCGACTACGTCGAAGTCGACGATGCCAACGGTGCCGACACCCGCGGCGGCGAGGTACAGCGCCGCCGGCGAACCGAGGCCACCCGCGCCGATGAGGAGCACTTTGGCATTGAGAAGCTTGCGCTGACCGATGCTCCCTACCTCGGGCATGATGATCTGTCGCTGATACCGACGGATCTGATCGAAGGTCAGCGTATTGGGCTGCGCTGCATTGGTTTCAACTGCCATTGTTGCTCTCTCTTTCCGGGTAACCGTTCGCCCCACCGAAAATTGGGCGCTCCGGTGCTGTTACAAATCGATGCTGAGATACCGTTCGCCGGTGTCCGGCAGCACCGTCACGACATTCTTGTCCGGCCCGAGCCGCTGGGCGATCTGCCGAGCCGCAAATACGTTCGCCCCGGCCGATATCCCTACCAGCAGCCCCTCCTCGCGTGCCAATCGGAGGGACATCTGCATTGCTTCCTGATCCTGCACGGTGACGATCTCATCCACCACCGTTCGATCGAAGACCCGCGGCACGAAGCTCGCGCCAATTCCCTGGATACCGTGTGGTCGGGCACGCCCGCCGCTCAGCAAGGGTGACTCCGTGGGCTCGACCGCCACCACCAGGGTTTCCGGTCGCTCCTGCTTCAACACCTGCCCGACTCCTGTGATCGTGCCACCGGTGCCGACGCCCGCCACGAACGCGTCCACCTTGCCGTTGAGCGCCCGCAGAATCTCACGGGCGGTGCCTCGGCGGTGCGCCTCTGGGTTGGCCGCATTCTCGAACTGCTGTGGCATGAAGTAATCAGGGTTCTTGCGTGCCAGCTCTTCGGCCGCCCGCACGGCGCCGGTCATTCCTTCCACCCGTGGTGTCAGGATGAGCTCAGCCCCGAACCGGGTCAGCAGTTTCCGCCGCTCCAGGCTCATGTCATCCGGCATGGTCAAGATCAGGCGATACCCCTTGGCCGCGGCGACCATGGCCAAACCGATGCCCGTGTTGCCGCTCGTCGGCTCGACGATCGTCGCGCCCGGTCGTAGCCGGCCGGCTCGCTCTGCCTCCTCGACCATGGATAACGCAATCCGATCCTTTACGCTTCCCGCGGGATTCATCGCCTCGAGCTTCGCGTACACCGTCGCCATTCCAGCGGGCACGACGCGGTTGAGCCGCACCAGCGGCGTGTTACCGACAAGGTCGAGCACGCTCTCCGCGATGAGTGGCCGAGTTCCGTCGAGCGAATCAGGCGTTGCCGACACTGTTCCTTCCAACCCGTGAGCCTATCCTGCGCCGTCGGTGAAGAGGCAGGGCGCAGGAGATGCCCGCTCCGAGAATGTGGACTAAATGTAGTACATGCTGCGCGTCTCGCGCTCCGCCTGCCGCTGGGCCAGCGCCTCCATGGAGATGCCATGGACGATCTGGTGATAGTTCGCGGTCAACTCTTCCCACACGTCCTGCAGCACACAGGCGCTGGAGATGGAACAGGAGCCCTCCTCCATACAGGATGCCGGGGTCGTGACACCTTCCAGGGCATCGAGCACATCGCCGAGGGTGACCTCGCCAGGCGGGTGCACCAACTCATGGCCGCCCGCGGGGCCGCGTACGCTCCGCACGAGACCGGCCTTGCGCAGGGTCGTGAGTAGTTGCTCAAGATATGACTCCGGGATCCGCTGCCGCGCGGCGATGTCCGCCGTTTGCGCAAGTCCATTGCCATAACGCTGGGCGAGGTCGATGATTGCGCGGGCGCCGTAGTCGGCTCGCATGGAGATCCGCACGGCTATCCCCTTTGTTGACTATTTCGGTCAAATTATAGGGAATCGCCTGAGTTGTATCAACGGCGCGCACAAATGTAACGAGCGCGCCATTCAACCATCGGTGGGTGACATGCCGTGAAGCGTACCGCGGTGTGATGCCACCGGTCGCGGACGGGCTGAGACTATGCGCCACCCGCCATAGCGGGCACGATCGAAAGCTCGTCGCCGGCCTTGACCGCGGTCTGGATGCCCTCCAGGAAGCGGATGTCTTCGCCGTTCACGAACAGGTTCACGAAGCGCCGGACCTCGCCGTTGTCCTCGAGGATGCGGTTCGCCATCCCCGGGTAGTTGGTCTCGAGATCTTTGATGAGCGCTGCAACGTTTTCGCCGTCAGCACTCACGTCGGACTTGCCACTCGTGAGGGTGCGGAGCGGGGTAGGAACACGGACCTTGATCGCCATAGGATGATGCACCTCGTCAGCCTGCAATGATGTCGCCCTCGACTGGGTCAACGCGTACGCCGCGCGCAATGGCCCACTCGATGGCGCGGTCGATCTCGTCGTCGTCGCCATTCACCTCGAGATAGAGCCAGCCAGAATCGCCGGCGATCTCGCCGCCGCGAATGTTGGTTACCACCTCGAACTGCTTGCCCATCTGGTAGACGACCGGCTCGGTGATGAGCTGCGGGGAGAAGAAGAGCCGAATGCGACGCTTACCCATACTGCACCACCCCGGTCAGGAGAGCGCCGGCTCGGGCTCGCGATCGGCCCGAGCCGCGAGCGCGGCGTCGAAATCGCTCATGCTCGCGGTGATCGTTAGCGGCTCGTTCAGCTTGCCGGCGAGCGCCTCCGGTGTCTTCAGCCCGTTGCCCGTTACGTAAACGACGATCGTCTCGTCGGGATCGAGCAGCCCGGCTTCCGCGAGCTTCTTCAGCACACCCACACTCACGCCGCCGGCCGTCTCGCCGAATACTCCTTCCGTCTCGGCCAGGAGCTTCATGGCCGCCACGATCTCGTCGTCCGTCACGGACCCAGCGAGCCCGTTGGTCTCTTTGATGGTTTTCAAGCAGTAATAGCCATCGGCCGGATTGCCGATGGCGAGCGATTTCGCGATCGTGGACGGCTTCACTGGCTTGATGGTCATGCTGTTCGCCTCGTGCGCGGTAACGATTGGCGAGCAACCAGCAGCTTGCGCGAGCCCCATACGTGGGCAACTCCCGGAGAGGAGCCCGACCTCTACCAACTCTTCGAAACCGCGCGCGATTTTCGTGAACATGGCGCCGCTTGCAGTAGGGACAATCACCGTGTCCGGGATGCGCCAGCCAAGCTGCTCGGCGACCTCGAACGCAAGCGTCTTGCTCCCCTCCGCGTAGTAAGGCCGGAGGTTGATGTTTACGAACGCCCAACCCTCGCGGTCGCCAATCTCCGCGCAGAGCCGGTTCACGTCGTCGTAATTGCCGCGAATCGCCACCAGCGTCGGACCATACACAGCGATGTTGGTGATCTTGCTCGGCTCGAGATCCGATGGGAAGAACACCACGCATCGCATCTGCGCCTTCGCCGCGTGCGCCGCCACCGAGGCCGCGAGGTTCCCAGTCGAGGCGCACGCAATGGTGTCATAGCCGAAGCCGCGGGCCATCGTGGAGGCCACGGTCACGGGGCGGTCCTTGAACGAGAACGTCGGGTTGACGGTGTCATTCTTGATGTACAGGTTGCGGAGACCCAGGCGACGGCCGAGATTCTCGGCCTTCAACAGCGGCGTACAGCCGACCTGGATGTCGACGATGGGCTGATCGCCCACCGGCAGCAGCTTGCGGTACCGCCATACCGTCTTCGGGCCACGCTCGATCTCCTCGCGGGAGATGCTTGCGCGGATCGCCGCGTAGTCATACGCGACTTCGAGCGGGCCAAAGCACAACTCGCACACGTGCAGCGGTGTGAGGTCGTAGGCGGCGCCGCACTCGCGGCATACCAGCCCCTTCACAAATCCCATGATGTCTCCTGTCCGCCGCCGGCCCTGCATACAAAAACGCCCTTCCCGGCACGCGGCGGGAAGGGCACAGGTATCCTGATGCCTTTCCCTTATCTTCCACGCTGAGTCAAAGGTTACTCAGTGTGGCGGACTTAGCACCGTTCCCGCGCCGAGAGTCTCTCGACTGGGAGGTTGCCGGGCTTCAGTGGGCCGGATCCCTCCACCACTCCTGATAAGGGCAGCAGCTATTTAGTTGTGCGGTGACTCTACCATAGGGCCTGCCAATCATCAAGAATCGCTGCACTACAATCCAGGGGTGATCATGCCCCACCGCGCGCTCGTGGCGCCGTCATTGGGGCCGCAGGAGGACACAGATGGCAGTCACCGTGTCGACGAGTCCGAGTTACAGCATGACGATCCGCTGCCAGCTCGAAAACCGGCCCGGCATGCTCGGCCGCCTGGCCACAGCGATCGGCGAGATCGGCGGCAACATCGGCGCCGTCGACATCGTGAGCGTCGGCGGCGGCAGCCTGATTCGGGACGTAACGGTGAATGCCCACGACGAAACCCACGCCCGCCAGATCGTGGACACCGTGAACGGGCTGCCTGGCGTACAGGTCATCAACGTGTCGGATCGGACCTTTCTGATCCACCTTGGTGGCAAAATCGAGGTCGTGGGCAAGATCCCTGTCAAAACGCGTGACGACCTCTCGATGGCCTACACGCCTGGCGTTGCCCGCGTTTGCATGGCGATCGCCGAGGATCCCGCCAAGGCCTGGAACCTGACCATCAAGCGCAACACGGTCGCCGTCGTCTCCGACGGCTCGGCGGTCCTCGGACTCGGCAACATCGGACCGGAGGCTGCCATGCCCGTAATGGAGGGCAAGTGCCTGCTCTTCAAAGAATTCGGCGGCGTCGATGCCTTTCCGATCTGCCTCGCCACGCAGGATTCCGAGGAGATCATCGAGACGGTCGCCCGCCTCGCGCCCGTTTTTGGCGGCATTAACCTGGAGGACATCGCCGCGCCCCGCTGCTTCGTGGTCGAGGATGCCTTACGGGAGCGGATTGACATCCCGGTATTTCACGACGACCAGCACGGCACGGCTATCGTCACCCTCGCCGCGCTGCAGAATGCGCTCAAGGTCGTCGGCAAGCGCCTCGAGGATGTGCGCATCGTGCTGCTGGGCGCCGGCGCGGCGGGAGTAGCCTGTGCGCAGATCTTCATGCACGCGGGCGCACGCAACGTCATCCTCTGCGACCGCGATGGTGCGATTTACGCCGGCCGCCGCACCAACATGAACGCATTCAAGGAGCAGCTTGCCACCCGGACCAACCCGGAGCGCCTGCAGGGCAGCGTCGCCGACGTGCTTGCCGGCGCAGACGTCTTCGTGGGCGTCTCCGGCCCCAACCTGATCACGCGTGAAGCCGTCGCGCGGATGGCGAGCGATCCGATCGTCTTCGCCATGGCGAACCCGACGCCCGAGATCATGCCGGAGGAGATCCAGGGCATCGCCCGCATCATCGCCACGGGCCGCTCTGATTACCCGAACCAGATCAATAACGTCCTGGCGTTTCCTGGCGTTTTCCGAGGCGCGCTGGATTGCCAGGCCCGCACGGTCAACGAGGAGATGAAGGTTGCCGCCGCCGCGGCAATCGCCGCCGTGGTCGCCCCCGATGAACTGAACGAGGAGTACATCATCCCCAGCGTGTTCAACAAGCGGGTCGCCGTCGAGGTGGCCGAGGCGGTGGCTGCAGCCGCGTACACCACGGGCGTCGCGCGCCGCCCCCGCCGCACCGCCGATGACATCAGCGATGCCGACTTCATGCCCCGTCGCACGTAAACCCGCTCCCAGAGCCCGGCTCATGGCCACCTGGTCGGGGTCGAGCGCCGCTCCGCTATCATGGCGCAGCGTTGCATCCGATCCGTTGGAGGTACCCGATGGTCCGCGTCGCCGTGCTCGACGACTTCCACCGCGCATTCGCACCCTCTGAGCCGCTGGCTCGGTTGCGCCAGGCCGCCGACGTGACGATCTACGAGGAGCCGTTCGCCTCCGAGGAGGCCATGGTCGCGGCGCTGCAGGGCGTCGAGGTCGCGATCACGAACCGTGAGCGGACGCACTTCACGGCTGACCTGCTGCGGCGGCTACCGGACCTCAAGCTCATCTCGCAGACGGGCACCCACTTCTACCACGTCGACATCGCCGCAGCCACGCGCCAGGGGGTGATCCTGGCAAACGCGCCCGGCGGCTCGTCGCCGTCCGTCGCCGAGATGACCATCGCCTTCATGATCGCGCTCACCCGGCGCATGCTGCAGGCAGACGCGGCCATGCGGCGCGGCGAGTGGCCCGTTGAGCTCTTTGGATCGATCGAGGGGAAGCGCCTCGGCATCCTGGGCATGGGCAAGATTGGCAACCTGGTGACACGCGCCGCCCACGCTTTCGGCACGGAGGTCGTCGCCTGGGGTCCCACCTTCACCGACGAGCGCGCCTCCGCAGCCGGTGTGCGGCGCGTCGAACTGGACGACGTATTCCGCACCTCGGACTTCGTCTCGGTCCACCTCACCCTGTCTGAGCTCTCGCGCGGACTCGTAAGCCGCGAGCGCCTTGCGCTCATGAAGCCCACCGGTTTCTTGATCAACACCGCCCGCGCGGCTATCACCGACGAGGCGGCACTCGTCGAGGCGCTGCGGCAGCACCGCATTGCGGGCGCGGCGCTCGACGTGTTCATGGAGGAGCCGTTGCCCCCGGATTCGCCGATTCGCCAGTTGGACAATGTGATCCTCTCGCCGCATGCAGGGTGGACCACGAATGAGGCGTACGGGCCATGGATCGCCATGACGGTCGAGAACGTGCTCGCCTATCTTGCCGGGGATCCGATCCGTGTCCACAATCCCGACGTGCTCGGGCGGCCCGCCGCCTCAAGCGCGCACTAGGATTGCGCCCCATGGGCTAAGCGACGGTGGCCATCTGCCGGTCGCCCATCGCCGCGCGCTCCCATGCGCACCTCGTGCCGACGCGGACGTCCATTCCACCGAGTTGCCGCTGGCAGCTGCCGACGCCCGCCACCTTGCGGCCGTCGTGGTAATGCTCCACGAAGTAGGGGCAGGCGCCGGAGCAGATGCGCTGGCGCGGTCGGAACTTGATCACCGGCTGCGGCTGCATTG
>JAXDLH010000282.1:0-9173 GCA_034666705.1 Chloroflexota bacterium | reverse complement strand
CACGAGCCACGAGCCACGAGCCACGAGCCACGAGCCACGAGCCACGAGCCACGAGCCACGAGCCACGAGCCACGAGCCACGAGCCACGAGCCACTCCGAGGCCATATCGCAATCGGGGGACGTTGTGCACAACGCCAGCGCTGACCGGCCCGGCCTCCCGCCGGCATCGATGGACCGATTTCTGCACCTGGTGGGCCGCGCCGAGACCCCGCTGGACATCGGTCGGCCAGCAACAGAGATCTATGCGTACCTGATGGACGTCGCGCGCCACGCCGAGTGGGAACAGACGATTCAGGCCGTCGAGCCCGCAAGCGCCACCATCGAGCCCACAAGCGATGCGGCGGTCGGACCCGCGAGCGGCGCAACGGCGGGGCCCGTGATCGGTGCAGCAGTGGTGCCCGCGAGCCGCGTTGCATTTGGACCTGGCGCGAGGTTCCCAGCGCGGGCGAGTTATGCGCTACGCTGGGACAAACTCCCCCTCACGACGCAGCCGAGCGACGACGCCAGCGTGATCGAGTTGGTTGCCGCCGAAGCGCCCCTACACATCGTCTGGCGCACCACGGCAACCGAGGCCCGCTGGAGCAGCGAGACCGAATTAGTGCTGGAACGGATCGCCGAGGCCATTACGACGGTGCGCATGCGCCGCCGGCTCCTCGCACCGCGCGAGCAGCTCGAGACGCTCGTCTACGAATTACAGGAACGCGGCTACCCCCTCGACGTCGTACAGCGGCAGGTCGACCGATCGATGCACAACCTCCGCACAATCCTCGAAGGCCGGGCAAAGCCCACTGCCTGAGGTCGCCACCGCCTGCCATCGCCGCCGCCTGCCGAGGGATCACGTTCACTAAAGTGGATCCCGACATGCCAAAAGGCGGCGCACCCCTCGGCGGGGCTCACACGGCTCCCTCATCATAGGCGCAGAGGCAGACATCCCCCGCTCATCCTGAGCCTGTCGAAGGATCCTCGGCCCGCAGCGGAGCGCAGGGCCGAAACCATTGGTAACACCGAGCGTTCCATCGGAGCGCCGCACGTGGGGGCAAGGTCGTTCGTTGCCATCGACGGTCGATTCCCGCGCTCGACGCGCGGCGGATCCTTCGACAGGCTCAGGATGAGCGGGGCGAAGGATGAGCGGGGCGAAGACTGCGCGGGGCGAAGACTGCGCGGGGCACGCCGGCCCCTACGGGATCACCGGCGGCACTCCCCAATACGTCAATGGGGCCGGACAATTCCCTTCATTCGATGATGCAGCCATGCTCGCGGTAGTAGCGCGCCGCACCTGGATGGAGGGGCACGTCGCGCGGTGCGGCGTCGGTGCCGCCGCAGAGGTCCGATAGCTCCACTGGATCGTCGTAGTCAAAGGCGATGCGACTGCGTCCCGCGTCGAGCGCCGCGCACATGCTGTAGGCAACCTCGTCCGGTAGATCCTCACGCACGATCAGCGGCCAGCCGCCGAAGCTCACCGCGGTGATCTCCTCGGGCAGCTTGGGGAAGTGCGTCTTGACCGGGCCTACCGGCCATCCGAGGGCGGCCAAATGCGCGAGCGACTGCGGATCGAGATCGAGGCAGCGCATGCCGCTGTCCACCGCAACTACGCCCCAGCCCTTGATCCCCTCGTCGAAGACCGCGTCGAGCGAGCCATCGCGGATCGCGGCGAACCGAACAGGATCGTTCGGCGTGTCCACATAGACGACTTCCCCTCCCCACACCTCGAAGTCGCCGAGCGCGAAGCCGTGCGCGCCGAACAACTCGTCCATCACGAAGCGGGTGCCGTGACCGGGGTTGCGGCGCACGGATACACGCAGCGCCGGCTTGTTCGCGGCAATATCCGAGAGCGAGCGGATGCCCGTGCGCTCTTGCACCGCGAAAAACATTCGGTCCCAGGTTGGCATCACGGCGATCGGCCGGAGCGGCAGCCGCTCACGATAGGGCCCGGTGCCGCGGTGGGCCATTGTCAGGTACGCCGACGGGTTGATCGAGGCAAGAGCCAGATCCCCACGCGCGACCGCGTGCGCCATCGTCCAGTCGCCATTCGCGAATGAGAGCGACGGCTGAAACGCGTCGTCGCGCGTAGCGCCCAGCGTGATCCGCAGCTCTTTGCGATCCTCCGCACTCGCCCGGCCCCGGGTCATCCCATAAGCGATCTGCATGAGGGCGTTCACGCGCGTCAAGCCAGCCTGTTGCAGCCCTTCCTCGCGGTTCTTGACCCAGTGCTCCATCGAATGCTCCTTCCTCCGTTTCGTCGTCCGTGGCGTCATCCGCGGTGTCGTCCGGCCTGCGAGTTGTCATTCTGCCGTGACATGCGCCGTCGGCGCGCCACGGACAGATGGATATCACTATTCAGTGCAGGCCACCGGCGAAGCATCCGTCGCCCCGCCGATCAAGGTCGCGGATGCTTCGCCGGCGGGCTCAGGATGACCTGGGTCACGGCACCTCCGCGACGGCGCGCGCCTGGCCGGCGTCGCTGTCGCGGATCTTCAGTGGGAAGAGCCAGGCGTGCACCCGTTGCCCGGCGATGCGGTCGAGGTTCATGAGATTCTCGGAGATGAGCACCTCATTCTCGAGCAAGATATGGTGCACCGGGTAGGCGAAGCCCGGCGGTCGCATCGAGGGCGGCATGTCCGGTGTGATCAGGTCCATGCCGATCATCTTCACCCGATGCTCGACCAGCCAGTGCGCCGCATCGTCCGAGAGGTACGGGTGCATGAGGTAGTCAGGCGACTCGAACTTGTCGCCCCAGCCCGTATGGAGCAGCACGATGTCGCCCTCGCGGACGTCGAAGTCCTCGAAGTCGCCAGCCGGGATCGGCTCACCCGGTCCGCGCGTGACCGACACAACGGTGGCCGGTCCACAGAGCTGCTCGAGTGGAATCTGGTCGATCGTCTTGCCCGTCGGTACGAAGTGCCAGGGCGCATCGACGTGGGTACCGATGTGGGTTGCCATCTTGAGCTCGGAGATATTGAGCGGCGCGCCATCAGCAATGCGCGTAATCGGATGGAACTCGACTTCGGGCAGGATGGGGATCTTGGGCATGCCCGCATAGATCGTGCGGGAGAGATCGAGCAAGGCCATGACGTCCTCCGGTGGCGTGATGGTACTGCGGATCAACGTTGCAGGAGCGGTGCCCACGCGCTCGACCATCCCCTCGGTCGTTCGCACTCTTCCAACAGTCGCCACCGTACCCCTCCTGGCCACGCCGGCAGAGGCTATCGTCGCGCGTGGCGGCGGCGGCGTCAATGGCGCGTGCGCAGCGGACCGTTCCCGCGTCATACTTGATCCCACTCAGACAATGCGCTGCTCATGCGGAGATTTTCAAAGGGCCAAGCATTCGAGCGGACGTCAGGAGGGGGAAGATGGCCGAAAGCGCGAGTCCAAACGGGCTCCCGGCATTCCAGATGGAGAAGGATGAGCTGGACGGGCTGCTCGAGCGCTATCGCGAGCTGCTCGGGTTCGTGCCGCCGCGCATCGCCGCGCGCACCGACATGGGGGCGCGCATCGATCCCGAGCTGCTGCGTCTCCAGGAGGCGCTGCGGATGCGAGCGATGTACCCGGCGTGCTTCGACGTGAAGACCGCCCAGATGATGTTGTTCGCCATCCTGCTCGCGCTGATGAGCGACGCGGCGCGCCTCCACGCGATTGCCGCCCGGCGCGCCGGCGCCACGTGGGAGGAGCTCCACGCGGTCGCGAACCTCGTGTTCCTGTTCCGCGGCCTCTCGGCAGCAAACATTGGCGCCGAGATTCTGCAGGGCCTCGTGAAAGAGGAGGCGGAGGGCGCCGCCTGGAGCCGCCAGCCGGCGGGCAGCTCGTGACCTTGTACCAGCTCCAGAAGGCGATGTACGACTACCTCAGCCCGAAGCGCGGCATCGACCCAACGCGGCTCGACCCCCAGGTGCTGCGCAGCTCCTACGACCTCACCGAGGAGGAGAGCGCCGCGTTGCGGGACGCGGACGTGAAGGCGCTGTACCGGCTCGGCGTGCATCCGGTGCTCCTCAACTCTTACGCCCGCGCCAGGGTCCCACGGGACCGCTACCGAGGCGCACTCGACGAGTTGGTTGCCGAGGAGGCGGGCAGGACGGCGGAGCTGGCGCGTGGCTGAGCTGGTCGCCGCGTTCTGCGCCTCGCACGCGCCCGGCATTACCGGCGTGCCGGAGCTCGCCGGTCCCGGCCAAACGGAGCGAATCTGGGGCGCCATGGAGGAGTTGCACCGCGAACTGGAGGCCGCGCGGCCGACGGCGCTCGTGATCTGCTCCAACGAGCACTTCACGAATTTCTTCCTCGACAACTTCCCGCCCCTCTGCATCGGCGTAAACGAAGTGAATCATGGGCCGGTCGAGGAATGGATCCGGGTGCCGCCTGCGGCGGTGCCGGGCAGCCGGCCGCTCGCGACGTGGATCCTCGACCAGTCTTTTGAGGCCGGCTTCGACCTGCCGTTCTCCGAAGAGCTCCACATGGATCACGGCGTGATGACGATTCTCAACTTCCTGACGCCGACGATGAATCTGCCGGTCGTGCCAATCATCCAGAACTGTGCCGTGAAGCCAATGCCGACGCTGCGGCGCTGCTACGCGTTTGGCGCCTTCCTGGCGGAGGCGATCCGATCGTGGCCCGCGGACGAGCGGGTCGCGCTCGTCGGCGCGGGTGGCATCTCCCATTGGGTGGGGATGCCAGGGATGGGCAAGGTGGACGCGGACTTCGACCGCTGGTTCCTGGATCTGTTCGCCCAGGGGCGCGCCGCCGACGCGCTGAGCCTGACGGACGAGGAGATCGAGCGGCATGGCAACGGTTGCCACGAGATTCGCAGTTGGCTGACGGTCGCGGGGGCAATGGGCACGCGACCAGCGCGCGTTCTGGCCTACGAGCCAGTGACCGCCTGGGTAACCGGTATGGGCGTCGTGACTTTTGATCTGGCCGGCTCAGCAGCATCCACGAGGGAAAGCACCGCGGCAGCTAGCTCGTAGGGGGAAAAGCAATGGCGACGACGACACCAGAGGTCGGAAAGAGCGTGCGCGCGGCTGGCGTGGAGACGAACTATCACGAAGCTGGGAGCGGCGCGCCGGTAATCCTCATTCACGGCTCGGGCCCGGGCGTCTCTGCCTACGCCAACTGGCGGCTGGCGATCCCCGACCTCGCAGAAAAGCTGCACGTCTTCGCGTACGACCAGCTTGGCTTCGGCTACTCCGAGATCCCCGCCAATCACCAGTATGGGCTGGAGCGATGGGTTGAGCATCTCGTCGAGTTCATGCGCGCCGTGGGCCTCGAGCGCGCCCACCTCGTCGGCAATTCCATGGGTGCGGGCGTGGCGCTCGCCGCGGCGGTCAAGTACCCCCAGATGGTCGACCGGCTGGTGCTGATGGGCGCGATGGGGGTGAATTTCCCGATCACCGATGGGCTCGACGCGGTGTGGGGCTACGAGCCGAGCGTGCCGAACATGAAGGGGCTCATCGATCTGTTCGCCTATAACCGGGCGCTCGTCACCGATGAGCTGGCCGAGATTCGGTACCGCGCCAGCATTCGTCCGGGACTGCAGGAGGCGTTCTCCAGCATGTTCCCGGCGCCACGCCAGCACGGCGTCGAGGACATGGCCCGCTACGAGGCCCAGATTTCGAAACTGCAAAATCCCTCGTTAGTCGTCCACGGCCGCGAGGATCGCGTGATTCCCCTCGAGAACAGCTTCAAGCTGCTCAAGCTGCTGCCGAACGCTCAGCTCCACGTGTTCGGTCACTGCGGCCACTGGACCCAGATCGAGCACGCCAAAGCGTTCAATCGCATCGTGCGCGACTTCCTCGCCGAGGACGCCTGAGCCCGCTTCGCATATGCTAGCGGGGCGCCGGCCCCGTGATCCGCCCGTCTTGCCCCAGATCTGGTACGAGCGAATCGATACGGGCAAGCGCATTAATCAAGCGCATTAATACGGAGGTTTGGCGGTGACGGAAGCACTCCCGATTCGGTCGCCCGTGATCATGCGCTCGCGGCTCATGCTCGAGGTGGCATCGCATCTCGTGGCCCAGCCCGATTGGGGGGACAAGCAGGTCGAGATCCATCTGCGACCGCAGGGGAATCCCGACTGGCGGCTCTGCTTCTTCGCGAGCGACGCGCCGAACGCTGTGGACGCGGTGATGAGCGGCGCGGCCGACGTGGCGATCTGCAACCCGGGCGGCATCCTCGCCATGGCGTGCAGGGGGGTCGCCCCGTTCGATCGACCGATGCCGCTGCGCGCGATCATGGTGCTGCCGCAGTTCGATCAATTCGCCTTCGCCGTGAGCGGTGCGACCGGCATTACCTCGCTCGCCGATCTGCGGGACAAGAAGTATCCGCTCCGGCTATCGCTGCGCGGGCAGCCGGACCATTCCGTGCACCTCGTGACGAACCTCGTGCTGTCGACGTACGGCTTCTCGCTGGACGACATCACCACCTGGGGCGGCCAGGTGCGCTACGACGAAGGCACGCCAGGCTCCGGACGGATCCAGATGGCCGAGCGCGGCGAGATCGACGCGATCTTCGACGAAGCGCTCAACACGTTCGGGCGGAAGGCGCTCGAGCTCGGCTGGCGATTCCTGCCGGTGGACAAGCCTAATCTGAAAGAACTCGAGGCCATGGGCCTGCGGCGCGTAGCGATTACCCCGCGTGAGTATCCGGGAGTGAACGAGGACGTCTGGACGGTGGACTTCAGTGGCTGGCCCGTCTTCACACGTGAGGACGCGCCGGACGCGATGGTCAGCGCCTTCTGCGCCGGGCTCGACGCGCGCAAGGACCGCATTCCCTGGTACGGGACCGGCCCGATGAACTTGAGCGTGATGGTCTCGGACACCCGCGAGGCGCCGATGGCGATTCCGCTGCACCCGGCCGCCGAACGGTACTGGCGAGCGCACGGTTACTTGAAATAACTGAACGACCGGCGAGCAACAGCAGGCGTGTAGTGCTATGGTGAAGTGCTCAGTTGCACCATAACGCTCAACCCGGTCGCCGTTACTTTCGATTCACCTCGCACAACATAACTGGCTACGCATGCCTGGGACCATAACGGCAGGTCTGCGAATCCCGGTCCGAACGAGACACGTGTCCAGCCCTCGACGGCAGCTCCTGCCACATGCGCTCAAGGATGGACCGCGCCGTACGCAGAATCCGCGTCGTGGAGGAGCCCAGAATGCGAGTCCGCCTTCCCATTCATCATTTGAACCTGATCATCGTCGCGGCGCTGTTGCTGCCGTTCGCCATGCCCTTTCTCCAGATGGCGCAGGCGCAAGGTCAATGCAACCCGCTCATCACGATCGACGCACCACCAGCGAACGCGACCGTCCAGGGCCAGACGACGTTTGCCGGCTGGGCCGTGGATCTGAGTACGCCAGACGGCAGCGGCATCAGCTCCGTCCAAATCGTCGCCGATAACTTGCTGAGTGCTGGGGGGACGGTGCTCGGCACCGCGACGCAGGTCGCGCGTCCCGACGTGGCTGCGGCTCTCGGTCGCGCGGGGAGCTTCGGCTTCAATCTCGTGGCCGACCTTTCGAACATGACGCCTGGACCGCACACGTTCTACGTGTATGCCACCACGAGCTGCGGCCCCGCATATGCGTCGGTCATCGCCAACGTCCAGCCGGCCTACTTCCACGTCGACTCACCGGCGAGTGGCGCTTCGATCAGCAACGGCCAGACAGTGGACGTGGGTGGTTGGTCCGCCGGCACCAGAGTCGACGTGTACCTCGACGGCCCTGCCGGCCAGGGCCAGGGTATCGGGTCCGCACCGGTCAACCTGCCTCGGCCCGACGTCGCTCAGGTCACAGGCAAGGCGGAGCTCGCAAACAGCGGTTTCGACATCGTGTGGCAGGTGAGCGGCCTCGCGAACGGCAGCCACACGCTCTACGTGTACTCGTTGATCAATGGCAACTGGGCGCTCTTCGCCGTGCCGGTGACGGTGAGCGGCGGGCAAACCGGCGCCTCTGCCGGCACGACCGTCGCGGCCGCGCCAACCTCGACGACCAACTCGACGGCGAGCTGCAATCCGAATTTCCCGGCCAGCAGCTCCTCCTCTCAGATCAACGTGCCGTGCACCACGAGCACGACGGGGCTGAGCGGTAGCTGCAACCCGAGCTTCCCGAACGCCAGTTACCAGTACCCGTCGAACACGCCGTGCACCGGCGCCAACGCGCAGAACTGCAATCCGTTCTACCCCAACCAGAACTCCCTTTATCCTACGAACGTCCCGTGCTCAACCACGGTCTCGACAGGATTCAACGGCAACTGCAATCCGTTCTATCCCACAGCAAGCACGCTGTATCCAAACAACGTCCCATGCACCGGCACGACGACGTCCTGTAACCCGTTCTATCCCACCGCGACGTCGAGCTTCCCGAACAATGTGCCGTGCGGCGCGGGCTATACCAACTGCAACCCGTTCTATCCCACCGCAAGCACGAGCTTCCCGACGAACGTCCCGTGCACCGGCACGACGAGCATCAACTGCAACCCGTTCTTCCCGAACCAGAACTCCAGCTATCCCAACAATCTGCCCTGCACCGGAACGGCGAACGTCTCCAACTGCAACCCGAACTTCCCGACGCCGAACCCGGTGTTCCCCACCAACGTGCAGTGCACGACCGGGACCACTCCTGGCCCATCGGCGGTGACCGCCGCGGCGACGCGCCCCCTCACGATCACGATCAATTGGAATGCGGTAGCTGGGGCGACGAGCTACACCGTGTTCCAATCGCCGACTGGTCCGGGGGGTCCGTACAACGTCTACGTGTCGCAAGTCCCAAGTCAAATGAGCACGACCCAGGTGAGCGGGCTGACCCCCGGTACGACCTACTTCTACGGGGTGGCCGCGAATGGGCCGTGGGGCGTAAGCACGGTGACGCCCGCGCAGGGAGCCACCGCCTTCTGATCGCAGCCATGCCTCGGCCGGCGCTACCATAGGCTATCGATTCGAATAGCAGGGGGGTACGCGCATGGCCGAGGCATGGAGCCCTGATTGGAGCAATGCGGTCTTCTCACTGGAAGAACGAGACCAACGCTGGCGGAAAGTTCGCGACCTGATGCGTCGCGACGGCATCGACCTCGTCGTCTGCCTGCCGTGCACGAACAGTCACGACCGCGGCCAGGCTGACGCGCGTTACCTCACCCAGCTCGGCGAAAACTCCGACGAGACGACCGTCGCCTTCCCGATCGAGGGCGAGGTCACT
>JAXDLH010000281.1:0-15173 GCA_034666705.1 Chloroflexota bacterium | reverse complement strand
ACCAGCGCGCCTGGGCCACTGCCGGCTAATCTCGCCGGCTGTGGCCCTGGCGCTTGGCGTTGCCCTCGTTTGCCTGCTCCTCGCGGGGTCCTCGTCGAGTGCGCAGGTCGCCACCCGGCCGCCATTGTACGAGCCGCCCGACGGCACGGCCTACGCCGGCATGTTCGTGCGCATGTGGGACTCCGACGACCCGCGCATTGGCGATACGCGCCCATTCGCGGTGCGGCTCCAGGATTCGATTGACCACGAGCTCGGGGGCAAGCCGCCGGCGATCATGCTGGTCCCGACGATCTGGCAGTGGGAGAGCGGCGCGCCGATCCCGTTCGAGAATACGCTGGAGGAGATTCGCCGCTTCGAGGCGTTCAACGGTGGTCAGATCGTCCCATTCATCAAATGGAACGCCCAGACGGGTTGGGATGTCGCGAGGCAACCGTATCGCGGGATCACGGCGCATGACGTCGCCCAGGGGAAGCTCGACGATTACATCCGCCAGTATGCGCGGGACGTGCGAGCCTATGGCCGCCCGCTCTTCATCAGCCCGGTCTGCGCCGAGTTCAACGGCGAGTGGCCGACCTGCAGTCCGAACGGCAACGCGGCGCTGACCCTCGCCGACTTCATCGGCGCCTGGCGCCGCACCGTCGACCTCTTTCGAGCCGAAGGCGTCACGAACGTCGCCTGGGTGTGGAATCCGATCACCCAGGAAGCCACGCTCAATGGTGGTGACTTCCCGCCGTTCTACCCGGGCGATGACTACGTCGACTGGGCGGGGTTGGACATGTACGACAGCGAGGCTCCCCTGGCGCTCGAGCCGGCGTATCAATTCGCAGTGGCCCATGGAAAGCCGTTCTTCCTGGGCGAGTGGGGCATCGGGAGTGGAGCTCTCGCCCCGCCCCAGGAGCGTGCCTGGCTGGAGGGGATGTTCGACGTCTTCGAGACCCACCCCAAGATCAAGGCGGTCGTCTACTACAACTACAAGCAGCAATGGGAACAGGAGACGCCTGTCCACATGGCCGAGCACGTGTACCTCTACGATGGCCAGGTCAACTACCACCCGAACCTGGGCGAAGGAGATAGCCGCCTCCTGGCCGACGGCGGGGCTGGGTTCCGCAGCACGTTCGCGCAGCGGGTAGCAAACCCGCGGTACCTTGCGACGATCGTCAGTGGAGTTGGCGCGACCGCATCGCCGACGCTGAGCCCATCTGTCACCCGTCCGCCGACCCAGACCGCGACGGCCACCCCTCAACCCACGCCTGCTTCACGACCCACGGCCACGAGCACGCCGCGCCCGGCCCCGACAAGTACGCCTATGGTGCCCACACCAACACCCACTACGCCGCCCGCATTCGGTGCGGCTGCAGACGTGGCACAGTGGCTGGAGGTGTTGGAGGAAACATCCGCGATAACCCAGGATGATGAGGTGGCGTGGGATGCACAGCCGGGCGAGTGGTACCGGGTGGTGCTCGTCGAGGATGGCTGGGCCCTTGGTTACGCGGATGGCGAGTCGTCGGACGTACTTGTCTGGATCAAGCTCGACGAGCGTGTCCTATTCGTCGAACTCCCCGCAGAGTAACGCCTGCGGTGGCGACCCTACGTGAGCGAGATCTGCGAAACGGGCAGGTCATCCGCTTCCAGACGCGAGAGGTCAGCTACCTGGCTCGCACGATCTACGTCGATGCCGACGAGCCGTCCATCCGAATCAAAATCGGCGACAACGCCCGGCGCGACTTGTCGGGAGCCGACGCTCGTTTTTTCTGATAGGTCGATAGAGAGTGGCAGTCTCCGGATCGTAGTGGGGTCTCATCTACGTCCGCAGAACCGCCCCCGCTTGCGCGGCCTCCGCGAACGGCGCCGAGCGTGGGAGCAGCAGCGCCGCTGAGCGAACCAGGTAGGCGGCGCCATTGGTCGGCTCGGGTGGCTCGCGCCCTTGCTCCATATCGTGGAGCGTGCGCAAGAGCCGTTGGCGCAGTGCGATGACCGCGGCGTCGCTCGTGCCGAGGTGCTCGCGCGTGCGATCCGCAATCGGCCCGCCGAACTGGTCCTCCTGCACCGCTAGGTCCTGTTCGCGGATGCCACGGATCCCCGTGAACGATTCCGACCGCTGCTTCTCCCGGTCCAATTGATAGTCGTTCGCACGGACGCAAAGCGGCTGGTAGGTGCGCGGATCCACCTCTGCGTAGATTCCCCGCCACGACTCGATGTTGGCGATCTCGGTCTCGGTCAATGGGCGAGTCGGGTGCCACGTCACGGTGTAGCCCACCATGCGCTCGTCGTCGACGGGGACTGCGGCCGTGAAGCTCACCGTGGCGCCGATCTCGGCCGGGATCATCGTGTACGTCGGCATCAGGAACTGCGTGATACGCCAGTAATACTGATCCGTCTCCCAGTTCCGGCGGGCGCCGATCGCAAGGCCGTAGTCCGTCTCCTGTACCGTGAACACCGGCGAGCTGTCGGTCGCCTGCCCGAGTAAGGTCTGGCCCTGGACGGAGCCTCTGAGACGGTCGCCGCCGAATGAACGGTGCAGGAATGAGACGTGCGCTGAGTCGACCTCGCCCTCGACGTTCTGGAGGTAGCTGCTCTGCTGGAAGCGCTTGTGCACGTAATAGTGACTCTCGGGGAGGAGGGTCCATTCGAGTTGCGGGATCTCCGGCATGTGCTCCATTGGGCCCATGTAGGTCCAGATCATGCCGCCAGCTTCGCAGCACGGATATGCGGTCGCCTTGATCTTGCTCTTGAAGTTGGACTCGGCGGGCTCGTTGGGCATGTCAACGCACTGGCCCGTCACGTCAAACTTCCAGCCGTGGTAGACGCAGCGTAGCCCGGCGTCTTCGTTCCTGCCGAAGAAGAGCGAGGCCCCACGATGCGGGCAGTGCGCGGCGACGAGTCCGACTTGGCCATTGCTGTCTCGTAACGCTACGAGGTCCTCGCCGAGCAGCCGGATCCGCACCGGTGGACAATCCGGCGTTGGCACCTCCTCCGGGAGCAGCGCCGGCAGCCAGTATCGGCGCAATAGCGCACCCATTGGCGTGCCCGGCCCGGTCCGAGTCAGCAGCTCATTCTCTTCTTTCGAAAGCATGAAGCCCTCCGAAACGACGAGTGGTCATGCCGCGCCCGCGCGCCACCGTGGCATGACAAGCGATTCTCAAGGCAGCAGTCGAGGGGCTGTCATCCTGACAGGTTGGCATCGTTGAGGCCGCAGCCGAAGGATCCGCACTCGACGTTGGAATCACGGATCCTTCGCTTCGCTCAGGATGACGGTGGACCCGGTGCGCATCAGCAACATACTCGATAGGGCGCGGTGCGATAAAGTGGCGTGGTGGAGCAATCGAGCGGGCCATGCGGGCTCACTCCCGGAGGCATGAATCGTGCGTGGATACATCACCGATCCTTCTGCGGAGCTCGGTCTGGCGCTCCGTGACGACCTGCCCGAACCGAGTCCGAAGCCGGACGAGTGCGTGATCGACGTGCGCGCCTTCGCCGTGAATCGCGGTGAGATGAATCTGCTCCAGCAGCGCGCCAATGGGTGGACGCCCGGGCAAGACGTTGCGGGAGTCGTCGCACGCGCGGCAGCCGACGGGAGCGGCCCCGCGGTCGGCGCGCGGGTCGTCGGCGCGGCGGACCTGGGCGGGTGGTCGCAGCGGGTCAACGTCCCAACCGATCGCGTCGGCATGATCCCGGAGCAGGTCTCCTTCGCGGAGGCTGCGGCGCTGCCGGTCGCAGGACTTACGGCGCTGCGTGGCCTCCAGATGGGCGGACCACTCATCGGGAAGCAGGTGCTCATCACGGGGGCGAGCGGCGGCGTTGGCTCATTCGCGGTGCAATTGGCGAAGATCGCCGGCGCGCACGTCACTGGCCACGTGAGTGGCGAGCATCGCGTCGAGACCGCGCGGGCGCTCGGCGCTGATCGCGTCGTGACCGTCCTCGACGAGAGCACCGGGCCGTTCGACCTCGTGTTCGACGGTGTGGGGGGCCAGCTCCTGGTAGACGCAATTCACCGACTCGCCGAAGGTGGCACCGCTACGGCCTACGGCATGGCGAGCGGCGAGCGCAGTTCGATCGCCTTCGGCGATTTTCGCAACGCCCCCGGCGGCAAGCTCCAGGGCTTTGGCGTCTACCGTACGGACGTAAGCACCTTTGGCCGAGACCTGAGCTACCTGGCGGATCTCATCGCCGCCGGCCGGCTGCACGTCCACGTCGGCGCGACCCGTGACTGGTCACAAGCGGTTGCTGTGATTGAGCAATTTCGTGGACACCAGACCACCGGCAAGGTGGTATTTACGGTAGGCGGATGACGTCTTGCCACTGAGAAGGCTGGTCGTGTCGCTCCAACAGAGCGCCAGCCAGAGGTCTTCACCCAGCAATTCCTCGCCGAGTCGCAGCCAACGATCACAGGTAAGTACAGATCGCGGTACACCCCTTCGCCGATCCGCAGTCGATAGAAGTGCAGCGCTCCATCGGTGGCGGCCTGGATGATGGCATGCGGCTCCTGGAGTACCAGCGGGATCTGGCCGCGATAGGGGCGAGCTCCCCGTGGCGCGGTAGATGTCGCTTCCTCTTGAGATGGCCGGGCCGAACCCATGCCCGAAGCAGTCGGTCATCTCCGGTTCGTAACTCACGACGCTTCACCCAACGCTGAGTGTACCGGTCTCGGTCGGCCCGGCCCCCAACGCTGTCTCTCATTGACCCTCTGGCAAAAGACCCGAGGTTATCCCGGGCCCTCTTCTCATGGCGGGAAGAGGGCCCGGGAGTTTGGGTCCCTACAGGTCCCTGAGCTGCTCCGCGAATAGGTCCTCGATCTTGGGGATGTCTGGGATGAAGCCCTGCTGGTTCGAATACTTGACGGCCGTCTCCAGCATCGCGCGGTTCGCCTTCACGCCGTAGGCGAACGGGTCCTCGCCGACGATCCGGGTCGTCTCGCGGATGTACTGCGGCCCGAAGAACAGGCCGGAGGGCACGCTATCGGAGAAGTTCTCCGCCCAGACTCGCTTCGCTTCGAGAAACGCCTTGTAGAGGTTGAACGCAATCCACGGGTGCTGGCGGTAGACGTCACCCCGGATTGCGTAGCCATGGTTCGCAGGCACGAAGCCGTGCTGCTTGACGAAGCGCTCCGCCTCCGCCTTCGGATCCGGGAAGAGGGGCTTTACCTTGCTCCAGTCGGCATCCTGCGCGCGAATCGTCGTCGAGCGGTCGATGATGTTCCACTCACGGGAGAAGGCACGGCCAACGGTCGCTGCGTCCAACTCGTGATTCACGAGCATCGAGGCAAGGCTCTTGTCCTGCGGGATGCGGTGGAATTTGATGCCCTTCATCGGCTCGAACCCGGTCGCGCCGCCGTGGCTGAACTCCTCGCTGCGCTCCATCCACCAATCGACGCCGAACTGATCGACGCCAAAGTCCTCTTGCATGACGCCGCGGAACCACAGCGAGGCGGTCTGCTGGTACTCGCCAACGCCGATCCGCTTACCGTTGAGGTCGTTCGGCTCCTTGATCCCCGAGTCGACGTGGAACGAGTGTCCCATCTGCATGAAGCGCCGCGACGGGAAGATCGGGAGCATGATCATGTCGGCGCCGTGCGAGCGGGCGATGAGATACGAGGAGATGGACATCTCGGACAGCTCGAACTCCCAGAAGTTGAGCTGCCGCCAGAAGGTTTCGGATGGATCAGAATAGGTGGGGATCAGCTCGATCCCCTCGATGTCGACGGTGCCGTTGAGGAGCGGCTCGACCCGCTCGTTCTTGCCGGTGACAAAGCTCAGCCGCAGCTTGTTGGCCATCGGATGGACTCCCCCTCTCGCGCATTCCCGATCGGCGCGGAGCGCGAATCGCCGCGCGTCGACCGGCCGATGCTACTGCGGCCCGGCCTTGCGCGCAAGGCACGCGTTAGAGCGACCGGCAATAGGCTGGGCCGACGCGATAGCCAACCCACCGGGACGATGAATTTGGCCATGCTGCAGCGGCGGAACCTGGCCTTGCAGGCCGACTACCTCAATCTCGTCCAACATGCTGCTGCCTATTGCCGTGCGCCCTTAGTCGGACCGGAGCACGAGCCGCGCCACCAACGCCCGGTGGTCGCTCGCGCCGTCCCACGGCGCGACCCACGCCGACGTCGCCTGCCATTCTGCGGAGTGGAACACATAGTCGATCCGCACCAATAACGGTTTGTGTGGGAGGGACAGGACGGTAAACGTGTGGCCAGGACCCCACCCCGCTTCACGCCAGGAGTCAGCGAGCGTGCGGGTAACGGCGTAGTAGGCGTCATTCCTCGGTGTGGTGTTGAAATCCACGAGCACGATGAAAGGACCCGGGTGCGCTGCCTTCGCGTCGTCGATCGCCCGTGCGTTCGCCGCGCGCTCGGTGATCGTTGCCTCCATCGCCGCTGGACGGGCCGGCGAGGTCGAGAGCGGATGCAGCGTAAGCACGGTGACCGGTGTGCCGTGAAAGTCCAGGGAGATCACCATCGGCTTCCCGGTCCACTCACCCGGCAATGTCTCGCTCACGAGACGCGCGGGATACCGGCTGATGAAGCCCATGCCGGTTACGCCGCGCTTGGCGTCGAGGATCTGGTACGGGTAATCGGCTGCGAGCTCCCGCCGAATCGCCGCGGCGCCTTCCAGGTTGAGCTCCTCGAGGCCGACGATGTCGGGTTGCATCGCGCGGATGGTGGCCACCACCGCATTCGGGTCACGATTGGTGCCGAGCACGTTGTAGTTCATGACTGTCAGCGTGCGCTCGGCCGGCCCCTCCGCGACGGCCTTCGGCAGATAATCTGCGCCGAACTGAGTCACGAAGATCATCGTGGCAAGGACGAGGCCGACCCACAAGCTGCGCCGACGCGCATACATCACGAGTGGGATGGCCGCGATGACAGGCAGGAAGAGCCAATCTGCGAACGCGTTCGCGCCGAAGAGCCACCACCAGCGGTCGCCGAATGCGGCGTGCAGGAGTGTCCAGCCAAGCAGGCCGCTGAGGTACAGTCCTGCAGGGGCCGCCAGGAATGGCGCTGGCTGCCGGCCAGCGGCCGATGAGCCGCGTGGGCTGGTCGGCTCCCCCCGGAATTTAGAGAACGTTTTTTCGCCCAATACTCTTTGACGTATTCCAGATTCGTTCTGCGCGGTGAAGCTGGTGCAGCATCCGGCGCTGTGTGCGCGAGCGCGGCAATATTTTTACGGTCGCGGGTATACCGCTCGCTGCGGGAGCAACGAGGTAGGTTGTCCGAAACAGTGCGGCTTGGTCAAGGATACCTGGGTGAACCCGATTGGAGCGCGAACGACGTGGAGCGGCAATCAGCGTAAGCAAAAGCGCCTAGGCGCTCTTGCGCGATTCGTGCCCGGTCGCGCAATCTAAGGCACCATGAGTCGCCCGCAAGGGCAAGGGGAGACCAGATGCCAACCATCGATAGCGATGCCCACGTCGTCGAGACCGAGCGCACCTGGGAATATATGGTGGGCGCCGACGCCCAGTATCGGCCGCAGACGATTATCCGCAGAACGCCCTCCGGGGAGGAGGAGGCGCTGTGGTTCGTCGACGGCAATGTGCGCGGCCGCCAGAATGTGGGGCGCGACACTAGCCAGGAAGCCCGTGAGATGGCAGACATTGAGGCTCGCCTCCGTCACATGGACGAGCTCGAGGTCGACGTCCAGGTCCTCTATCCCACGATGTTCCTGAGCGCCCTTACCCGCCGCCCGCACGTCGAGGTGGCGATGTGCAAGGGCTACAACCGGTGGCTCGCCGATATCTGGGATGCGGGCAAGGGCCGATTGCGCTGGGCAGCAGTGCTGCCGTTGCTCGACATGAACGCGGCGCTCGAGGAACTGCAGTTCTGCTGCGAGCACGGCGCGTGCGCCGTGTTCATCCGTGGCATCGAGGGCCAGCATACGTTGGACAATCCCTACTTCGATCGCCTGTACGGTGCTGCCAGCGCGCTGAACCTGCCGATTGGCATCCACGCGGGCGTCGGCAATATGGACGTCGGCGAGGTATTCACGGACCCCTGGATGAAGAACAAGCTGTGCACGATCGGCGCGTTCCAGGCGCTCATCAACGGCGGTGTCACCACGCGATTCCCCCAGCTCCGCATCGGCTTCATCGAGACGAGTGCGCAGTGGGTCCCGTACGCATTGCACGATATGGCGAAGCGCCGCCGCCGGACCGGGGAGATCGACAAGTCGCGGGTGCTGCGCGACAACCGGATCTACGTGGCCTGCCAGACTGACGACGACATCCCCTACGTATTGAAGTATGCGGGCGAGGATAATGTCGTGATTGGCACGGACTATGGCCACAACGATACGGCGACGGAGATCGACGCGCTGCGCCACTTGAAGCACGGCGAGGGCGTGACGGCCACGGCGATCAACAAGATCCTCGACGACAACGCCCGCGCCCTCTACGCGCTCTAACTGCTGTGTAGAGCTGCTAGTAAGCGAGGGGCCTGCGTCCACCGACGCAGGCCCCTCGCACATTCCAACAAAGCCCAGTCGCACGGCGCCCCAATCGTCATCGTGAGCCGCTGCGCATCTGGCGCGACCTCGAACGCGATCGTGCACTCCTCGGTGACGCCGGGCTTGTTCGCGCGCGGATCGTCTACGGGAGCGGGTTGTCGCGCGCCTCTTCTAGGGAGTTGACCCGGTGCCACTGGGACGCGGGCCGGCTCGCCTCGCCGGGGCCAATCTGGTCCATCTTCCAGTAGAACTCGAGGTTGTAGCCGTCCGGGTCGAGCAGGTGAACCTCGGTGTTGCCGCCGGGTCCGCGCCGCCCCTCGCTGATCAGGAGCTCCTTCTCCTTGAGGTAATCCCGGATCTCGAAGAGCTCTTCGAGCGTCTCGACCTCCATCGCGAAGTGGCTCAGACCTAGCTGCCCTTTCGGCGACTGCTGCGCCTCGGCGCCAGCCGCGGCTGGTGCGAGCGCGATGGTATGGTGGTCACCACAGGCAGTGAGAAACACCATGCCGCCCTCGTTGACGTCGGACACCCGGAAGTTCAGCACGTCAGTGTAGAACCTGGTCGAGGCCTCAACGTCCCGCACCGCGAACACCACGTGGCCAAGCTTCTTGACTCTGATCGGGCTCTTGCGCTCGGTCTGCTTGGTGGCTCGTTCAATGGTTTCGGTCATGGCATCTCTCCCTCCGTATAACCTTGTTGTGGTGCGAGCGTACCACCTCGGCGTTGATCCTGTCATCACCCACTGCGCTTCGCTCTCGGCCTTGACGCCGTACCTATTCTGCGCCATCGTTCCTTGTCATCTTGCGGATCCTAATAAGGGCAGCAATGGATTCCTCGGCTGTGCTCCCAGGGTGACGTGATCATCGTGGGCTCGCGCTCGCATCGCTCCCTATTCACGACCATCATCAAAGGGGTACCTATGCCACTTCAGTTGCGCGGCACGTTCTCGCCGAACCCGCGAATGAAGCCGCTGATCGACGGCACCGTGAAGGCGAAGGACATCGAGATCACCTGGGAGTCCGGCTCCCCAGCGGATCTGCACGAGCGGCACCTCCGCGAGAGCGCCCACGACGTCTTTGAGTTCTCCATCTCCAACTACATGATCACCAAGGAGCGGCCGAACCCACTGTGGGACTGGACCGCGATTCCAATCTTCTTCAGTCGGGCGCTGCTGGCGGTGAACAGCTACGTGAACGTGCGCTCGGGCATCGAGACGGCCGCCGACCTGCGCGGCAAGCGGTTCGGCATTCCCGACTACACGATGACGGCTGGCGTGTGGTTCCGCGCCATGCTCCGCGAGCTGTACGGGATTCGCCCGCAGGATGTGAGCTGGTTCGTCACGCGGCCGCCGGAGCACAGCCACGGCGTGCAGCTCGGCGTGGACAAGGATGGACCCGCGGACGTCTCGATCGAGTGGCTCAAGGAGGGCGAAGGCGTCCGCATGCTGACAAGCGGTGAGCTCGATGCCGCGTTCCCTGCTGGTTCGATCAACTTCCCGACCGACCACCCCGACGTGCGCCGCCTCTTCCCCGATGGGGGCCGCGAGTTCGTGGCGTCCTTCCTCCAGAAGACCGGGTTCACGCCGGTCAACCACACCGTGCTCGTGCAGCGGAAGCTGGCCGAGAAGGAGCCATGGGTACCCGAGGCGCTTTACGACGCCTTCGAGCGCTCGAAGCAGGAGGCATACCGCCGCGACCCGCACGGCCGCGACATGTTCCACGACGGCCGCGACGACCTCGACTGGCAGCGCAGCGTGTTCGGCGACGACCCATTCCCATCGGGCCTTTCCGCTAACCGCGCGATGCTGAAGATGGGCGCCGAGCAGTCGAACGTGGACGGTCTCACCCGCGAGCCCGCCAAGATCGACGAGCTGTTCTGGGAGACTGTGAAGAACACCTAAATCGGAAGGGGTCGGCTTGTAGGGCATGGGCTCGTCCCCGGCCGCGCGCCTCCAATGCTGGCCGATCGCCAGGCTTTCCCGTGCTGCATATCCTGGCAAGAAGAGCCTGGTACCGTTACGGGTTGCCGGGCGCGGAACCCGCCGAGAAGCGGCGTTTGGCCGCTTCGTACAGCTCTGGCGGCAGAGGACCTTTGCGTGCCGCGTTGACGTTGGCTTGCAGGTGCGCGGGGTTTGTCGTACCGACGATCGTCGTGTGCAGGTCCGGATGGCTGATGGTGAAGCGGAGCACGAGCTCCATAGGCGACATGTCGCCGAGCAGGTCGTCGACCTCTGCTTGCTGCCACGCGGCCCAGGTGTCGCCCGCCTCTTTCCCCGGCCCTCCGCGCGCGACGCCGCCTCGCACGACGACGCCGGCTCCTGCGCCCGCCGCCTGACTCATCACCGCTTCGTGCTCCCGCTCCACCGCCGAGTACGGGATCTGGAAGGTGTCGAACACGCCCATCGCGATCTGCTCGTGCAGTTGGGGGAGGGTGCCGGATACGCCGATGAAACGCACCTTCCCCTGGTGCTGCAGCTCGAGCAGCGCATCCAGCCCGCCGTGCTCCTCAAGCTGCGCTTTGCTCGGGTTGCCGTGGAACTGCACCACGTCGAGGTAGTCGGTCCGCATGCGGCGCAGGCTTTGCTCCACGCCCGCCGTCACGTTTTCGGCCGTGAAGATGTGCCCGCCGGTACGCGCGCTCGCGGTGGCCGGCGTGCCGACGACGCAGCCGCATTTCGAAGCCAGGATGTACTCCCCGCGCCGGTGCGCGATGTACTTCCCGATTCGCTCCTCGCTGAGGCCGTAGTCCGGCGCGGTGTCGACGTAGGTGATGCCAGCGTCGAGCACGGCGTGCAGGATGCGCTCGGCATCGGCTTCGGAGATGTCGCGGTTGCGTACCTCTTCGGGACGGCTTGAGGGACGTGCGCTGAGCTCCATTGCGCCATACCCAAGTGTCGTGACCTGCAGTCCGGTCCGCCCGAGCGTCCGCGTTGGTAGGTCCGCCATGCCCGCCTCCCCATCATTGCTGACGCCCATTATGGTCGATCATCTGATGTGGGCGCGGGTCGCCTGCGACACCAATGCGGTTGCCGCGCGCTCGAGCCGGCGTGGCGCTACTGTGCTCATCCATCAGCCGCAGACGGGTCCTTTCAGAGGCGGGGGGATTGGCGATAGGCAGGCAAGTGGAAGCGCACCTGGCAGGTTTTTGGGGCATTGCGGCCGGGGCAGTTCCCGATCACAATGGCGGGAACACGGCGAGGTGAGAATCGCGCCCTACCCACTTGTCCCGATGCTGAGCTCGTCAATGGACTGAGCTGATCAAGGAATGCAAGGACCTGGATGGGTAGGGCGGCCAGACCGAAGGAGGCGAACTAATGCCAACGCTGCCGACTCGCAGATTGACAATGCGCAACGTCCTGATGGCCTGCACCGTGCTCATGGTTGGATGCAGCCAGGCTGCGCCCGCGTCGAACGGCGGCAGCGCCGGTGCGTCTCCCGCCGGCTCGCCCATTGCTCCGAGCCAGCAGAAGAAGACGCTGACGATCGCGTACGGCCGCGCGGTGCCCCACATCGGTCCGCTCGAGGGTGGCGTCAACGAGTTCCGCGAGATTGCCCAGGCCGGGCTGCTCACGCTCGACCCGGTCTCCAACCAGGTCTCGCCGCGCCTTGCGGAGAAGGTGCCCTCCACCGACGATGGCACCCTCGTCTTCATGCCGGATGGGCGGCTCATCACGCGGTACACGCTCAAACCCGGCATCGTGTGGCATGACGGGACGCCGCTCAGCGCCGAGGATTTCGTGCTGGGCTACCAGGTGCAGGCCGACCCGAAGTTCCCGCAGCGCTCCAGCCGCACCGCGGGGCTGGTGCAGAGCATCGAGGCCCCCGACGACCGCACGCTCGTCATCACCTGGTCGGCCCCCAACCGCCTCGCGCTCCGTGCCTTTACCAACACATTCTGGGCCATGCCTCGTCACATCATTGGCCCGCTCTTCAAGCCTGGCGACATGGATGCCGTCGTCAACAGCTCGTACTGGACCAAGGACTTCGTGGGGTTGGGCGCGTACAAGGTGCAGAACTGGGTCGAGGGCAGCCAGGTCGAGTTCGCTGCCAACGATCAGTACGTGCTCGGGCGACCGAAGATCGATGCCATTGTCTGGCGCCTTATCACCGATAGCAACTCGGCGCTGGCGAGTATCCTCGCCGGCGACCTCGACGTCACGCTGGGCAGCCTGCTCGACTTCGACTCGGCGCTGGTGGCCCGTGGGCGGTGGGAAGCACCGGGCCAGGGTACGGTGATGATGACCCCTGCCAACTGGCGGTGGATCAGCCTGGCAGTGACGAACCCGTTCCTCGCGGACGTCCCCGTACGGCGGGCGATGCTCACTGCAATCGACCGGGAGGCAATGTCGCGCGACCTGTTCGAAGGGCAGCAGCCCGTCGCCGATATCTGGGTCTCGCCACGCCGACCGCAGTTCCCGGCAATCTCCGCTGCGATCACCAAGTATCCGTACGACCCAGCGCGCGCCCAGCAACTGCTCGCCGATGCGGGCTGGCGGCCCGGTGCAGACGGCGTGCTCCTGAATAGCCGCGGCGAGCGATTCGAGATCGATGGACGCGTGGCGGGCCGCAACGAGGAGCTGAAGGTCCAGCAAGTGACGACGGACTACTGGCGCAGGCTCGGGATCGTCACCAGCATCAACAACATCAGTCCGGAGCTCGACGCCTCCCCCGAGTACCGCAATCAGTGGACCGGCGCGTTCTGGGCCAGCATCAACCTGGTGCTGGAGGACCTGCGCAACAGCCTGCACAGCAGTCAGGCGCCACGTCCCGAGAATCGTTTCTCGGGCTCCAACCGCGGCCGATGGAGCAATCCGCGAGCCGACGCGCTCCTCGACGAGATGTCCGTCAGCGTCGACGACACGATCTGGAGTCGCGACCTCGTCGACCTGGCGGCGCTGTGGTCCAACGAGCTTCCCACGTTGCCGCTCTACTACATCAACGAGGTCGTCACGTACGGCCGTGGGATTAGCGGCATTGGGCCACGGTCGGAGACCGGTTCGGACAATGCCGTCACCTGGAACGTGCACGAGTGGGACCGGGCGTAAGGCCCTCCGCGTCGGTGATGGAGGATCCCTACGATGAGGCTGTCTATGCTTGTACGCGCAGGTCGGGGCCGGCGTACTGCGGAAGGTCCTTGTAGGCGGCGTCCGGCACGTTGGTGTCGTCGAACCCTGAGGCGTAGTGCGCCATCGATCCATCCAGTGGCCGACCGCCCGTGAAGTGGTAGCAGTTCGTATCCCAGTCGTAGAACGACGTGCCACGCATGAAGCTCGACTCGCGCTCGCGCAGGGCGATCAGGCCATGCAGCTCCGTGCGCGGCGGCATGTTGGATTCATCCGGCACGTCCTCCTGGAAGCGACGGTGCTGCGACTCCGGCACCGTCTCCCACATGTGCCGGTAGCTGGCGATGAACTCGTCGTTCCGGACGCACAGCGCGGCGTGCTGGCCGGTCCACTTGTTGTGGGTGCCCGTGCGCTCGGAGAGCTCGTCGACCTTCTTGAAGATCATGCGGCCGCCGCCCTCCAGATGAAAGGCCATCGTGTCCTTCGCGAGGTCGCCGTTCTGAATCACGTCCAGCGCGCAGTAATCGTTGTAGAAGTTGTAGGTGCGGTCGAGGTCGCGGCTTTCGAGCACCACGTGGCTGATGCGGCCGATGCGCATCGGGTTGTCGGCTTCCATCGCTGCGGGCGGCATGTGACGTGGCGCCCAGAACTCGTACTGGTTGCCGTCGTAATCCGCGAAGTAGATCGTGGTGCCCTCCTCGCCTTCGTGGGACACCTCGAGCGGGTCGGTGTGGGGGATGGCGTGGGCGTCGAGCCGCTTCAGGTGCTCATCCATGTCGGCGCGGCGCACGAAGTAGCCGTAGCGAGGCACGCCCTCGCCGAGCGGCTTCATCTCCGGCAGCATCCGGTTCTGGAGGAAGCCGCCATTGTGGGAGTAGTGCCCGACCTCGGTGAAGACCGGCAGCGGGGCGTTGCGCATCCGGTGGCGGGTCGTGAGCCACATCAGCCGCTCCGGCAGTTGCGCGCCCAGGACGTTCTTCATGAAGGCCATGTGCTGATTCAGGTCATTCGTCGGCACGACGTAGTGGTCGATCCAGTACACCGCGCCGGGTCGATGGTCGTCCATAGGAGTCTCCTTCGATGTGTTCTGGGCCGGGTGTTCCGGGCCGGGCGTTATGCCTCAACGGCTGATGCGCCAAGGGTACTGCGCACGCGCCCGCGTGGCAAACGGGTGCCTCCTTGGGTTAGTTCCTCCCTGCATGGCCATCGTCCAGTAGGGGACAAGGCCCTCCCGCCTGCGATGGTGGCGCCGGGCGATGCGGCGAGGGACAAGCCCTCGCCCTACCGGAACGACGGACCCCACGCCAAGGCGACGATCATGCGAACTGATCCCACTAGCTGATATCCCAGGTCCAGGGCGCGTAGGCTGGCTCGCCGAGGAGGTTCGGCGTGACCCAGCCGGTGACGCCCCGCCGCGCGACGGACGGCTGCGGGATGAAGTGCACCGGGATGACACCCACGTCGTCGCTGATCTGACGCCACACGTCTGTCCAGTAGCGGAGTTGGTCGTCGCGACGCAGAGCGCGCTCCAGGTTAACGATCGCTTGGTCTGTCACCGCGCTGGAGTAGCCTTCAAGATTCGTGCCGGCGTAACGGTTCGCCGGGCCCGAGATTTGCCGCGAGTGCCAGCGATTGCTCCAACTGATCAATGGGGTGACGGGGATCGAGGATAT
>JAXDLH010000280.1:0-13383 GCA_034666705.1 Chloroflexota bacterium | reverse complement strand
CCACACAATGGTGCGATCATGGGAACTAACCCATTGATGGGCTTCACGTCGATTGCTTAACAGGATCGCGGGAACCACGGGCGCATTCGCGTGCCAGGACGGGAACGACGTTGTTAACCTCACAGGGCGAAGCCCATTAGCTGCGGCTCACGGTGGAACGCGCGGCCGGGCATGAGGCGCGCCGCCGCTTCCTCTTTTACACGCCGTAGAGGTTTTACACGCCGTAGAAGGCGCGGGGGTTGTCCTCGAGGATCTTGCGCGCGGCCTCCTGGGTGATCGCGCCCTCGTCGGCCCAGCGCTGGATGGTGCCCAGCGAGTCGATATCCGCGGACTGATCGGCGTGGGAGAAGTCGGTGCCGATCATGAGATGGTCCTCGGTGCCGAACTTCAGCAGGTATGGCACGTCCTCGATGGTCTGACACGTGACGTAGAGGCGATGCTCACGGAAGAGGGTCTCCTTCTCGCGCGCATACTTGACGTCGGCGAAGGCCCACGCCATCCGCTGCCGACGGGCATACAGCCGGTCGAGCACGTGGGGAATCCACGAGGCGCCCGCCTCGATGAAGCCGAAGCGCAGCCGGGGGAACTTCTGGGCCAACCCCGAGATCACGATGGCGCCGAACGCGTTCACCACGTTGGAGGCGATCACCCCGCCATCCTGGTCGCCGCCCCCGCCGATGCCAGCGGGCGAGTCAGCCGAGCCGGTGTGGATGCAGATGGGGAAGCCGAGGGACTGCGCTTCGTCGTAGAGCGGGAAGAAGTAGGGGTCGGTGACACTGCGGCCGTACTCGGTGGCCAGCTTGAACACACCGCAGGCGCCCTTATCGCTCGCCCAGCGCAGCTCATCGACTGCCGCGTTTATGTCAAGCGTCGGCAGCACGGCGACCCAGCGGAGGCGGCCGGCACTCTGCGCCGAGCGGTCGGCCAGCCAGCGGTTGTAGCTCTTGCAGAGGGCGAGATGGGCCTCGGGCTTGCCGGTCATGTAATGCAGAAACACCGTGGGGTACATGACGTGTACGTCGATGCCGAGCTCGTCCATGCGGCGCAGGCGCGCCGGCACATCGTGGAGCTCGCGGGCCTCAACGGTCGTCCCCGTGCGCACGTCGTCGCGGATGCGCCGCACGTTGAGGTGGCCGTCGATCAGCCAGTTGCGCGCGTAGCCGGGGCGCACGGCACCTTCGGCCATCGCCTCGGTCGGAACCAGCGTGACCGGCTTGTACCGGGCATCCGCGCCGGTCATGTACGCCCAGGTGGCCTCGCACTCGTCGACGTGCGTATCCGCATCGATGATCGCCATGGTCCGTGCTCCTCCGCGTATGCGTACTGACCGGTAGTAGCGTTTCCCCTTCCCGCGCCGGACGTTGCGGCAGATCCGGGATGAGCGGAGCGGTTCGCAGCTCCACCGATGCCGCCATCATATCCCAGGACTGGCGCGCCGCCGCACACACCACGAGCGGGAGTGCCGGGCACTCCCGCTCGCGCGGAGTTGACGTGCTTTGCCGGCCGCGTGGCTAGGCGGCGCGCGGCCCGCTCATCTTGTAGCCGCCGAGCTGGCCCCGGGCGAAGCGCAAGGTGATCCGGCTGCCCACCTGCGAGGCGACCGTGCCGCTTGCGAGCCAGAAGTCCGCCTGCATTGGCGCATTCACTTTGAACGAGTCGTTGCGAACCTCCGCCACCGTGCCGAGCAGGTCGCCGTCGCTGGTGAGCACCTCGCTCCCGACGCGAACGTCCTGCTTTTCGGGCGTGCCGTGTGCCATGGCTTCACACCTCCTACTCCGGGCAATCCCTTGTATCGTGACCGCGGGGTGATGCCTGGACCGTTGCCCGGCGTCAATCTCCAGTGAACCAACGGTTACCCGGCCAGGGCTGATTCAAAGTCACACCTGCAAGGCACACCGGCCGTCCTACCGGACGGCGGCCGCGCCTATGAGGCACGTTTTGGGAGGGTCGGCAACAGCGGCAAGTGGGACATTGGCCCCGACCGGCTGGACGTTGCATCAGCCCAACATGCACGGCGTCACGCTGGGCACCCACTGCCGTGACAGTGCCCAAGCCACCGGACGGTGCATGAGCCCTGGTTAGCCCGCCCCGTTCGTCATCCGGGTGGCCGGCGCTCGGGGAGATAGATCGCGACCCCGACCAGCGTCGCGCCCGCGCCCGGCTCTGCGCCATGCTCGCCGAGCAGGTACGGCGCCAGCAGCCGCAGCATCTGGACGTCGCCCTCTTTGAGGCGCCGCTTCACCACCTCCGCAATCTCGCGCACGTCGCGCGCCGTGAAGCGCCGGACGAGCAGCTCTTGATTCGCCAACTGCTGCGCGCGTATGCCCCGCCGCTTCGGCCGCGCGCCGGGCCGAGCGGCCTCGGGCACCGCCACCTCCGACGTGCCAACCGCTTCAGCCGGTACGCTCGGCATACCCATGATGCCCGGGGCCGCGGTCAACCCCGGGGCGGCGGATTTAGGTCCTCGCACCACATTCGACTCCTTCATGGACACTTGCTGGCAGCGCGTGCACGGACAGATCTCCGTCCGCAGCTCCGCGTTCTCCTCGAGCGCGTCGCGCAGCCGCCACTCGAGCTCGGCCACGCGCTCCGCCCGCAGCTCCTCCTGGGTCGCTCGCTGCGGATACCCACGTTCCTCCTGCACCACCTGCCCCTCCGCCGTACTCTGATCTGATGCTGGCCAGGACCAATACCGCTCACCTGGGCTTGGATGGCGGGCGCCGGTACCCGTTCAGCCGCATCCCGAAAGGTGGTTTAAGTGAATCGTATTGGGGCCAGGGCCGATCAGGATGGAGGCGAGGGACCGCCCCTGATCGCCGAGTCGTCGTCGGCCGCGCGCGCCAGCATCGCGAGCACGGCGAGCTCACCCTCCGCTTGCGCGAGATGCCGCCGCAGGATCTCCCGCCGGTCGTCGTCCTCGACCGTCCGCGCAAGCTGGGCGCGCAGCGCCTCGACCCGCGCCTGCTTGACTCGGGCCTGCGCCACCAGAGGTGGCGGCGCGGCGTCCTCGAGATGCATCCCGCGCGACCGTACCCCTTGCGGGCCGCGCGCGGGAGCGCGCTTCCCCCCGCCGCTGCGGGGGGTCAGGGGGGAACCTGGTTCGGTTGGGTCCGGTCCGGTTAGGTCCGGTCCGGTGGGGTTGGGTCCGGTCGGCAGTACGTCACCGGCGCGCTGCGCATTCGGTACGCATACGCTGGGGACATCGGTACGCCCCCTGGTAAAGGAAGCGCGCCACTCTCGCGCGCGATCGCGCGCCGCCTCGCGCCGCAGCACCAGCGCGCCGGCGTAGTCCATCCAATCGTGCAGCCGCAGCTCGGCGCCCTCGCGGTCCACCCACCCGGCCCCGACGAGCGCCTCGAGCAGCTCCTCCCCACTGCCGGTCCAGCCCGCCCCGACGGCAATCGCCAACGGTGGAACGCTCGAGAGATCCCCGTCCGGGGCGTTGTCGAGACACCAGCACCAGAAGTGCATCAGGTGCGCGGCGGCATAGGTCGGCGGCACGCCGAGCCGGCTCGCGAGCGCCAACGTCTTCCGGTGGGTCCAGATCGCCTGGTGCAGCTCGATCCATGCCATCATCGCCTCCTTTGCTCGCCATGCTGCGCGCCTACGCGGCTGGACGGGGGTGCAGCGCACTACGCCGGGATTGGCAGGGGGGCTCGCCCTCCGCCGTGCTGCGGCGGGGGACAAGCCCCCGCCCTATCGGACGCCAGGATTGGCCGCCGCAATCTGCACGCCAACTCGGTTCCACTGGCTTACTCGCCGTCGTTGCTCCAGCCGAGTGCCAGGGGGTCCGCCGCGAAGCAACCGACGCACAGCCGCTCGTCGATCGAGAGCTCGCGTCCCGGCCCGAGCTCGCGCCCGCACCCCGCACAGCTCCGCGCTTGCTCCCAGCTCGGCGCGGAACGCCGCAATACGGCCCGCGTCCGCTCGAGGTTGGCCACCTCGGCGAGCAGCGGGGCAACGGCCCGCCGGTTCGCGTGCGGGGGAACGCGCCCATCGGCGGGTCGATCGAACCGCGCCCCGCAGGTCGGGCAGGCCACGAGCTCGGCATCACCGGCCGGCACGAGGGAGCCGGTGGCGACGCACGTCCGCACCGGGAGCCGCGGGCGCCGCTCCTCGGCCAGGCCCGCCGACGCTGAGCGCGGATCGTCACCTGGCTCCCCGCAACGGAGCTGGACTGCATCGCTCGCCGGCGACGGTGGGGTACCGTGGACGGCAGCGCCGCCCGGCGACCTCCGGCGTGCCTGCCAGCCGCCGTTGGTCATGCCCGGCGGCCCGGCCACCAGGTGCGCCCAGTTCACGCACTCCTGGTTCTCGCAGGTGACGTACACGTGCGCCCCGGGCGGCACGGGCCGCCCGCCGATCCACATCGCAACCTGCCTGGCCGACCGCCGCTGGTGGAGCCCGTCATAGACTTGCGGCACGCGTGACGAGCCGCCGAGCGGCCCCCGCCAGCCCCAGCAGCCCGCCGGCCCCGCCGCAACGTCGGCATATTTCCGGAACGATGCGGTCATCGTCTCGTCGATTGTGAGAACCGTCGGTGTGGTCATGGCCTCTGCTCCACCGTCGCCCTCCCGCTGCCGTACCTCGGTATAGAACTATTGTTCTATACCGCACGTGCAATTATACGCTCTTCGCATAACCATCACCAGCCAATGGCTATTCTTTGCTGAATAAGAAGCGTATTGCGTATGCCGTATACTGAGGGCGCGGGAGGGCGTGATGGATGCGCGCGAGCGCTTGCGGCAGCTTGTTCAGGCGTCGCCCTTGAGTCAGGCTGAGATCGCCCGACGCTGCGCCAAGGGGCCCATGTGGCTCAGCGACCGCGTGCGCGGCCACAGTGCGATTCTGGCCGACGACGTTCCCCTGCTCGCCCACGCCATGGGAATCGATCCGTGCGAATTGCTCGACGGGGTCGGCGATCCGCCCGCCACGCCCGAGCCACCGTCACCCGCCAACCGCGAGGCGCTTACGAGCGGCCCGGTCGTCTCGGCCCTCGAACAGATGCTCGCCGTGTATGCCCGCGAGCTCGCGCGCGCCCAGGCCGGCGAGCCCATGGAGGAGGCCGTCGAGCGCGCCCTCGTCACCTACCTCCGCGAGCTGTACCGGCTCGAGACGAGCGACGCTCAACTCGTCATCGACCTGGCCGCCAAGCTCGGCCGGCGCCGCGCGGAATAGGCGGCGCTCATACGTCAGTTGTCGCGAAGCGCGCTATTTCGTCCGCCGCCGTTCCGGGGGCTGGTCCCCGCCGCCAATGCGAGGCCCAACCTCCCCTGGCGGAAGGGGCCAAGCCTCTCCCCTGCCGGACGAAACGGCGGTGGCCACAGCACCTGACTCGCTAGCTCAGACCCAGGAGTGGCAGCGCTGCGGCCGCCGCAGCGAACAGCGCCGCGTCGTCATTCGTGAAGCCCAGGAGCTGCAAGCCGAGCGGCAGTCCCTCCGCCTGCAGTGCGGGGAGCGAGACCACCGGCGTGCCGAGGAACGAGCCGGCCACCGCGAAGATTGGATCGCCGGTCGAGCCGAGGCCGCGCGGCGCGGCGCCAACGGCGGTGAGCGTCATGCACGCATCGTAGCGGTCGTGGAGCGCCGCGTAGGTTTGCCGCGCCCGGTCGCGCTCGACGAGCAGCACCTGATAGTCTTCGAGCGTCAGGTCCTCGGCCTGGGCGAGGCGCTCCAGGGCGGTGGAGCTCAGGAGCGCCCGGTCCATATCGCGCGCATAGGTGTTGAGCGGCCAGCGGCCTTCCCAGGCGTTGATGCTCATCGACAACGGATGAGCGTTCGCGATCGCGGCCTCGGCGGCGGCGACCGCTGGGGCGGTCCGCCGGTCGTCGACCTCGATGCCGGCCGCGGCCAACCGGTCGCGAGCGCCGCGCAGCCCCGCCTTCGCCTCGTCGCTCGCGCGCTCCCAGCCAGCCGTCTCCAGCAGCGCGATCCGGCGCGGCTGCTTGGCGGCGGGCATCGCGAGCGGGCCGGAGACGCCGGGGAAGCCGGGGTCGCCGCCGGCGCGGGCGCTGATCGCGCGAGCCACGAGCCACGTCTCGGCGAGGGTGGCCGCGAGCACGCCGGTGCAGCTCTGGCTGAAGCCGTCGAAGCTGCCGCCGCGATTGATACCGCCGACGCTTGGCTTGTAGCCGTAGCAGCCGCAGAAGCTCGCCGGGCGGACGATCGAGCCGATCACCTGGGTGCCGAGCGCCGCGGGCAGCATGCCGGACGCCACCGCGGCGGCCGAGCCGCTGCTCGAGCCGCCGGGCGTGCGCGCGAGGTCCCACGGGTTCCGCGTGCCGGCCGGATGCATGGAGGCGAACTCGGTGGTGACGGTTTTGCCGACGATCACCGCGCCCGCCTCGCGCAGGGCGGCGACGGCGGCCGCATCGCGCGGGCCGCGCCAGCCGGCGAAGAGGGGTGAGCCCTGCTCGGTCCCCATGTCGTAGGTCTCCATGATGTCTTTGATGCCGATGGGCATACCGTCGATCAACGACAGCGGCGGCCCCGCCTGCCAGCGCGCAGTCGCCGCATCGGCGGCGGCGCGCGCCCCCGGCAGATTAGTCGCGACGAAAGCGCCGACCTCCGGCTCGAGCGCCTCGATCGACGCGATGCAGCGCTCGAGGAAGGCGCGCGGCGTATCGGATCCGCTCTGGAAGTCGGCCGTCGCGGCGGCGAATGAGCGTGCCTGCGGCCTGGAGGTGGTGGACACTAGCCGAACTCCTTGGCCCGCGCCTTCTCACTGCGCGAGAGGATCTCGAAATCGTAGACGATGGTCCCATCGTCGGCGATCAGCATCTCGACGGCGTGCCGGGCCGCCAGATTGTGCAGGATGGCGTCGGCCTCGTCGATGGTCAGATTGCACTTGGCGGCCACCTCGACCATGGTGACGCGCCCGCCGACGGCTGCGGCCAGCGCGAGGACCGCCTGCTCCTTCTGCCGTCCGGTGCGCACCCGGAATTTGGGGGCACGGAGCTGGGGCCAAAAGGGCTGCCAGTTGAATGCGCTCGCCGCGAGCTTGAATCCCCAGAAGCTCATGGCGCCGAAGAGGACCACGAGCCCGAGGAGGACGCCGCGCTCGGTCTTGGAGTCGCCGGTGATCACGTCGTGGAGGGCCATCGCCACGAACGGCAAGCCGATGGTCAGCAGCACGACACCAAAGATCCCGCTGAGCTTGCGCAGCATTATGTCTACACCTCTGTCAGGGCCGGCCTACGTGGCGTTGGATCGCGGAGGCGCGACGCCGTGGCTTCCGGCCGCGCACTGCGAGCGATTGCGGAATGCATCCGGCGTCAACGCGACTATAGACCGCGGCAGGGTGGGCTTCAAGCTGCGCGGCACGCCCGGCGCGTACGCTATCAACTCCCGGGCAGTTTCGGCGATAGGATCATGGGCGTTACGTGATACTCGCTTGACAGTCGCGTCGCAAATGCCGGCCATATAATTTCGCAGGGTTTTCCGACAGTCAGGGATGGGCATGAGCGAGCTGCAGCGGATCACCATTGACCCCGAGGTCTGCGGGGGTCGCCCGTGCATCCGTGGGCTGCGGATCCGGGTCGTCGACATTCTGGATTTGCTCCCCGCCGGGGCGACTCAGGACGAGATCCTGGCCGACTATCCCTACCTCGGGGCCGGCGACATCGCTGCCGCGCTGCATACTCGAGCGCGGCAACTCGACAAGCCTGCATAAGGAAGCGGCTCCAGCAGAACCCTGCTAGAGCCGCAAGAAGGATCAGGCGCCCGAGCCCGATAGTGAGGTTAAACCTCACATCATAAGGACGCCTTTAGGGGGTCCCGTCTTCCCACAAGACAGAAGGGAAATGGAGCCATCTTCGAATACACGCACATAGATCCACAGCTCGGCGCCCGGCGTGGTCGGACTCGGGGTGCTCCGCATATGCAGCACCTGTCCATGCAATGCAAAGGAAATATCTTCCGGCGAAATCGACTCTCCGGCGATTCGTTCAGCCAGGGTGAGGAGAGCTTCTTGATCGTCCGCGTCGAATCGCGCTAATCGCCGCTCAAATTCCGGCCGGGGGTGCAGCCGACTCCAACGCTCATCCACGCCGGCCTAGCCGTCTCGGTGCTTACCGTATTTTCGCCGCAACTCCGAGAATGGGACTTCCAGCCCTCGTGCCTCTTCTTCAAGAGCAACACGGATACTCTCCACCGTATCTGAGTCCGCGAGTAGAGAAATGACCAATTCGTGCCGTCGCATCTCTACTGATATGGCCTCGCGCTCTGCCACTGCCATCGCCCATTCTCCTCGCCAATGGGATTCTTCCCGAAATCCCCTATAGATAAAACGTACTGCAGCCCCCCGTAGGTTGCATGCGTCACGCAAACATCAAGAGCATTACAGTCCATGCACGCACTAACACACATAGTCGGCACCACGCCGCTATGCAAGCACGCACTTGCGTGCGTATAAAAGTCTCATACCCGCCGGTAATAAGACTTACCCGGTTCCAAAATTTGGAACCGGGTAAGACGAATTATATACGTGAGAAATAGCAATTTACTACAAATGGTGTATTTTCGGAATTCGTCGCAACACTAGCATGCACACTTTAACTAAAACGGGGGCACTAGCATTACACCTCGCAATACATGAAACACGCGGTTCGCATCCACCGCTCTAGCTACCCGCACGCTCGTGGGTGCGTCGAGTCCACAATCACCTATGAACAGGCTGTACTGCCGAACCCGGACGGGGCGCATCGGATCAATCGCCGGGTCGTTACAGGCCGTAGAGGGCGCGGGGGTTGGCCTCGACGATCTTGCGGAGGATGTGGGGCTCGACGTCGGTGCGCGCCTGGAGGTGGGTGAGGGCCTCCATCTCGGTCGAGTTGTCGGAGTGGCTGTAGTCCGAGCCGATCACGAGGTTGTCTTCCCCGGCGTACTTGAGGACGAATGGGAGATCGTCGTCGGCCTCGCAGGCGACGTACATGCGGAAGTCGCGCAGCACGCGCTCGGGCAGGGGCAGGCCCTTGCGGGCGAACCGGCGCTGCAGGTCGTGGAGCACGAACGGGACCCAGGAGGACGACGTTTCGATGAAGCCCCAGCGCAGCCGGGGGAAGCGTTCGGGGGTGCGGTTCATGACGAGCTGGTGGAAGGCGCCGACGACGGTGAGCTTGAACCTGAGGAAGTTGCCCTGGTCGTCGCCCTGCGACAGGATGTCCGAGAGGGCCTGATTCCCGATCGAGGCGTGGACGCAGATCGGCACGTCGAGCTGTTGCGCTTCCTCGTAGAGCGGGAAGAAGTAGGGATCGATGAGCTGGCGGCTGCCCTCGATGCTTTTAATGAAGACGGCGCAGGCGCCGTGGTCCCGGGCCCAGCGCAGCTCCTCGGTCGCCTTGTCCATCGACATCAGCGGCAGCACCGCCGCCCAGCGGAGGCGGTTGCTGCTCTGGCTCCACGCGTCCGCGAGCTGCCGGTTGTAGCTGCGGCTCAGGGCCAGATCGCTTTCCGGTCGATCGGTGTAGGGGAGGAGGATCGACGGGTAGATGACGTGCACGTCCACGCCGAGCCGGTCCATGTGCGCGAGGCGCCCGGGTACGTCGAGGAGCTCGCGGGCGCCCTGAGGGAACATGGAGCCGACGTTGCCCACTCCCGCGCGGGGGCGCGCTTTGCCGTCGATGATCCAGTAGCCCTGCTCGCCGCCGGCCGCGTCGCGCCCGGTCACGACCACGGGCGCGGCAGCCGCATCCTCATCGGTGACGAATTCCCAGGTCCGATCTGACTCGATGACGTGCGCATCAGCGTCGATGATCATTGGAGCACCCTCCCTGACTGTGCGGATTCATTCTAAAGTCAAGCCAAGGTGAAACCCGCATTTCCTCGCTCGTGACTTACGCCTGCAATGATGCAGCTTTCATCGCGGCTTTGGTTTAGCGCATGTGACGAACGTACCGTACCACCACGAATCGCAATATCGAGTACGCTGCCGTGGAACGAGCGGCCCCTCGGGGTGAGGGAGATGAAATGAGGGAGCACTATCGATGCTGACCCCGGAAGAGAACGCGCTGCTGACCGAGATCGGACCGGGTACACCCGCGGGGAACCTGCTGCGCCACTACTGGTACCCGATCGCCACGGCCGGCGAGCTCTCCGCCGACCATCCGACCCACTTCGTCCGCCTGCTCGGCGAGGACCTCGTCCTCTTCCAAGACGGGTCCGGCCGGGTCGGGCTCATCCAGGACCATTGCCCCCACCGCGGGTGCTCACTGCTTTACGGCCGCGTCGAAGAGCGCGGCATCGCGTGTGCATATCACGGCTGGCTCTACGACACGACGGGGAGCTGCCTCGAGACGCCGGCTGAGCCGGCCGGCAGCATGTTCCACCTGACCGTCAAGGCAACCGCCTACCCGGTGCAGCTCTTCGTGGGCCTCTACTGGGCCTACCTGGGCCCCAATCCGGTGCCGGCGATCCCCCATCTGGATCTCTGGGTCCGCAAAGATGGCCACCGGAAGATCTACGTACAGCCCCAGCTCGATTGCAACTGGTTCGCGGCCATGGAGAACTCGGTGGACCCGGCGCACTCCCGCGTCCTCCACAGTGTAGGGAGCGCCCTGCGCGCCGGGCGGCCCGCGAATACCACGCGCGGCGCCACCGACGAGGTCGAGTACTTCGACTTCTCTGAAACCGCGATCGGCATCATGAAGAAGCGAGTGTCACGCAACGGCCACGTCGACGAGCATCCGCTGGTCTTCCCCAACATCCTGCGCCATGGCAACGACACCCACATCCGGGTGCCGATGGACGATACCCACACGCGGATCTACTTCGTCAACTTCATCCCCAGCCCCGATGGCGCAGCGGTCGAAGAAGATGATGCATCGCTCGAGACCATCTTCCTCGAGGACTACAAAGCGCCGACGGACCGCTTGCATCCGTTCACCCGCTTCACCATGCACAATACCCAGCCCGAGGACCACATGGCCTGGGAGACGCAAGGCCCAACCGCGGACCGGACCCACGAGCGGCTGGCCACGAGCGACCGCGGGATCGTCATGTTACGGCAGATGCTCCGCCGGGAGATCGACAAGGTGGCCGAGGGCATGGAGCCGATCAACGTCTACCACGACCCGGCGCACCCGCGAGTCGACACCAACCACGATGCGCAGATGGTGGAGTGGGCGCGGAACGCGGCGCGCCGCGGCGCGGGTGTGGCTACAGGCCGCTAGGGCGAGAATCCAGCAGGAAGAGGTGCAGGGGAACGTGGAACGAGAGCTGCGGATTGGACTGGCTGGGATCGGCAGCGTGTCGCGGCAGGTACTCCCGGAGCTGGAGACCGCCGCGAACGTCAAGCTCACCGCGGTGGCGGACGTCCGGCAGGAGGCGCTGGATCGCTGCCATGAACGCTATGGCTGCGAGACGTACACCAGCGTCGACGCGATGTGCGCCAGCCCGAACGTCGACGCGATCTGGATCTGTACGCCAAACATGTACCACGCCGAGCACGCGATTATTGCCGCCGAGCATGGCAAACACGTGATCTGCGAGAAGCCGATGGCCGTCACCCTGGAGCAAGCCCGGGAGATGGTGGCCGCGGTGGAGCGGAACGGCGTGCGCTACGTGCAGGGGCACTCGCGGATTTTCGATGCGCCGATCCGCAAGATGCGCGAGGTGGTCTCCAGCGGTGAACTGGGCCGGGTGATCCAGATCAACACCTGGGAGTTTAAGCCGTGGTTATCCGGGCAGCCGCGGCTGCCCTCCGAGCTGGATTACACGATCGGCGGCGGCGTACTGTACCGGCAGGGCCCCCACCAGATCGATATCGTGCGCGGCATCGGCGGGGGGATGGTGAAGAGCCTCCGCGCGATCACCGGCCGCTGGGACCCGGCGTTTCCCGACGCGGAGGGCGACTACACGGCATTCCTCGAGTTCGAGGACGGCACGGCCGCGACGATGGTCTTCAACGGTTATGGCTACTTCGACATCGGCGAGCTGACATTTGGCCTGGGCGAGGCACGCCACCTGGTGGATGGCCGCCCGCAACAGGAGCACCGCACGCAGGCGGCGAACACCGAAGAGAAGTACGCGTTTGCGGCGGCGCGCGGCGAGCATGAGCAGCAGCGCCGCGCGGCAGGCGGGCCGCGCAACCAACCCTTCTTTGGTCTCACCGTGGTGAGCTGCGAGCGCGGCGACCTCCGCCAATCTGCGCAAGGGATCTATCGCTACACGGAGGAAGGCCGCGACGAGCTTGCGGTGGACCCGCGCATCCACGGGCGCGGGGAGCTGGGCGAGCTCCGGGATGCCCTGGCGGAAGATCGCCCGACGTTCCCGAATCAGCGGTGGGGCCAGGCGAGCCTCGAAGTGGCGCTGGCCATCCGCCAATCGTCGACCGAGCGCCGCGAGGTTCCGCTCTCCCTCCAGGTGCCCGTTCCGTTTTAGCAGGTCAGTCCCCACGCACATTGTTTTCGTACTGCCGCCCTGAAGAGCAGGCCCAGCCCCGGGCCCCGATGGCCCGCCCTTCAGGGCGGCATCCTCATGCCCTTCCGTCCGCACGGCATTGGCTACGATCATGGAACTGACCCACTAGCACAACGCGGCGGAAGTTGGTCACGAGTTTGCCGGTAGGGCGGCGGCTCGTCCCCCGCCGCCTATGCTGGTCCCAGCAAGGCTCGCGGCGGGGGACGAGCCCCCGCCCTACCGGACGTGCAGCCGACGGCAATCAACGAGAAACATGCGCCCAGCGGTACTAGCAGATAGGGATGGCGCGACGCCCGCAGATAGATCATGCCGCCCCGAGCCATGTCGGGAGCCCAGTAATGGGCGTGGCGATTCACACGGTAGGAGCTGGAAGGTAGCGCGGAGGGCCGCCGGTCGATCAGGAGGATTCGATGGAGCGGAAGGGCGTGCCGACGACGTGGGCCACGAATTCGAGAACCTGGTTCAGGACGGCCAGCGCCTGCGGCTCCAGCGTTTGCCGATTCACGAAGATGACGACGACCAGCACGAGTACAACCAATTTGAACCGCATCCGCTCCTCGCGCTGACCGCCATCGCCCTCCATGGGATACGGCCATTATCAGGGCGCACGGCGCGACCGGCCAGGGGCGCCGCTCACCTGATTGGAGCGGCCTTCAGTTAGCCATTTAGCTAAGTGTTGTGTTATGATAGTTAGCCATATGGAACAGTATTCAGAGCGGCTGAGCGACATCTTCCAGGCGCTGGCCGACCCTACGCGCCGCGCGGTGCTGGGGCGGCTGGGCCAGGGTCCGGCCAGCATCAGCGAGTTGGCGAAGCCATTCGACATGGCGTTGCCGTCTTTCATGAAACACATCCACGTGCTCGAGGAGAGCGGCTGGATCCGGACGCGCAAAGAAGGCCGCGTGCGGACGTGCGCCATCGAGACCCAGCCATTGGCGGCGGTCGACGCGTGGCTGGCCACGCAGC
>JAXDLH010000279.1:0-9944 GCA_034666705.1 Chloroflexota bacterium | reverse complement strand
CCCCCCCCCCCCCCCCCCGACTCTGTGTTTTTCAGCCGCCCGTTTTCACCCGATCGTAGAGGGGATGAAGAGCTCCTCCGGCTCGACGTAGGCGTCGACGGCGCCGATACGGTGCAGGAAGCGGATGTGGGCGGCCAGGTTGCGCCGCACGTCGACGTCCAGACCATACGTGTGCGGGTCGCGCCCTTGCAGCTCGATCTCGCGGCGGGCATGCGCCTCGGATTCGGCGTCGCGATACTCGGAGGCCAATGCATTCGCCTCGGAGAACGCGGCCAGTAGTTGGGCCGGCAGGTCCGGGCGCTCGTCGACCAACTCGCGGCGCACCACCACGACGTCGGTCGCCGGATAGAGCCCGCTGCGCAGCGCTGCGTCCACGATCACGCGGTCGTCGGCGATCAACGGGCGCAGATGGTACCGGGCGCACGCGCGGGTCACGCGGTCCGGCCCGTAGAGCGACTCATACCGGCCGCCCGTTGTCTCCATCAAGGCATCGATCTGCCCGTCCACCAGGAGCTGCCACTTCCCATCGCCCTCTTTGGGACCGCGACCCAGGCGCAAACCGAGGGGGTTGCGCTCCACGGCGGTCGGGTCGCCCAGGAGCCACTCCACCTCCTGAATCGGCAAGCCCCATGCCTCCTCCAGCACCATCAGCACCCCAGCGCCGGTCGCCGAGCGTAGGCTGAGGTGCGACGCGACGCGCTTGCCGATGAGGTCTCGCGGCTCGCGCAGCGGCGAATCCTCGCGCACGACGAGGTTGCGCTGCATGTACTCGCGGCCGAAGAAGATCGGGATAGCGGTCGGCGGCACGCCACGCAGATGGTCGCCGATCAAGCGGCGCACGTTGTTCTCGCCCACGTCGACCGGCGTCTCGCGCATCAGCGTGAAACGATCCGGCGCGTTGTGGACTCCCGAGTTGACGCTCCACGTGTGGCCGGGCAGGCGGACCCGTCCATCCTCGATGGCGCGCGTCCAGGGATCCGAGGGGATCACGGTCGTGAGTGCGGTGTCCTGCACGCTAGCCAACCTGCACGACGGGCGCGCGGAGGTTGCCGATCGCCTTCAGCACGCTCAACGCGGTAATGCGGCCCGTCTTCGGGTTCTCGGTTGGCACGTTCTGGATCGTGAAGCGCAGCTCGCCGAACCAGCCCCGCGCGACGACTTCGTGGGTGTTGCGGGTCACGGCCGGATCGGCAAAGATCCGGATCGAGGTGCGATCGAAGCCGACGCCGGCAATGCTGACCGCGGCCGCGACGTTGACGTTGGCCGGGAAGAGGCGCACGGCCTCGCGGGTCGGCCCCTCATAGAGGAGCACGGGCCCATCCTTCGCGCCCGCCAGGTAGGCGTCGCGCTCGGTGTCGGTCTGCAGCGCAGCCGGCGGCTTGCGGGTCGTGATCGTCACCTCGTCGAGTCCACCCAGCGCGCCGGCTCCGAGCGCGTCGAGCCCGCCGATCGCGCCCGACGGCAGCATCAGGCGCGAGCCCCCCGCTTCTGCCGCCGCGCGCAGCCGCGCGAAGAGCTCATCATCGGCTAGAGCGCCAATGCTGATGATGAGCAGATCGCGCCCCGCACGCAGCACCGCCTCGGCGTGCTGCTGCACAGCCTCCTGCCCAGCCAGCTCGACGACGAGATCGCACGGCTCGGCGAGGAATCGATCACGCTCGTTCGTGACGAGCACGTGCGACGGCGGATCAACCGGCTGCCGGCGGACGAGCGCCGCCACCAGGTGTGCATCGGTAGTCTCGCTCTCCAGCGCGCGCAGCACCTGGTGCGCTGTGGTGCCGAATCCAATAAATCCGAGCCGCAGCGGCGCGGCGCCTTTCGTTCCCATGGGCGGAACCCTCCAACTCTCGCGCGGTCGGAGGGATGATACGCCCGATGCCATCGCGGGTGAGCAGGGCCGGTGGTGCGAACTGCGGCGACCGGTCACGAGACAGTAGACTTCTCGGCAATCCCTTGCGTTGGAGCGATGATGGCTCGCGTCGACCACGCCGCACGCGAGCCGAATCGCGGGGAGAGCCAGCATTGACGGTGGGCGCCCGGCGGCTCGAGGCCTTTCACCACCGCAACTTCACCCTCTTCTGGCTCGGGAACGTCGGCGGCAACATCGGCGGCTGGATGCAGCAGGTGGCGACCGGCTGGCTCGTGCTGGAGCTCACCAACTCTCCCGCCTTTCTCGGCCTCAATGCGCTGCTGCAGGGCGTGCCCCTGATCGTCTTCGCCCTCGTCGGCGGCGTGGTGGCCGACCGGTTCGACCGCTACCGATTGATCATCGTCGCGCAGATCGCCACCATCATTCCGGACGCGGTCCTCGCCTGGCTCGTCATGACCGGTAACGTGCGCGTCGAGCACGTCTTCGTGTACTCGGTCGTAACGGCAATGATCGGGGGCCTCACCAATCCCTCGCGCCAGTCGTTCGTCCCGAGCCTCGTACCCAGGGAGGCGCTGCTCTCCGCCCTCGCGCTGAACTCGATGGTCTGGCAGGGATCGGCGATCATCGGCCCCTCGCTCGCCGGCCTCGCGCTCGCCACCGGGGGGCTATCACTGTGCTTCAACGCCTCGGTTGGCACGGACCTCCTGTGCCTGGGCATGCTGCTCCTGGTGCGGGTTCCCCGGACGGTTCCGGCACGAGCGACAGTGGCCGGTTGGCGGAGTGTGCGCGAGGGGCTGGCCTACGCCTGGGGCGACGACCGCCTCCGGATGCTGCTCGTCAGCCAGGCCACTATGGCGTTCTTCGCGCGTCCGTACACGCAGCTCATGCCCGTATTTGCGCGCGACGTTTTCGTGGTGGGACCGCAGGGGCTGGGCGTGATGCTGGCTATGCCGGCGATTGGCACGATCACCGCCGCCTTCGGTCTCGCCACCATCGGTCGCCTGCCGCTCGTGCGCACCTTCCTGGTCGTGGCGGCCACGCTGGCATGCGCCCTCATTGGCTTCTCGCTCACCCGCAATTTCCCGTTGGCGCTCGCCTTCCTCTTCGTCATTGGCGGCTGCATCAGCGCGGGGCAGACGACGCTGAACACGCGGATCCAGGAGCTTGTCTCCGAGCGCATGCGGGGCCGGGTGATGAGCCTGTTCATGGCGAGCAACCAGGGCACCTGGCGGTTGGGGGCGACGCCGGCGGGCATCGTGGCCGACTTCTTCGGCGCGCCGCTCGCCGTCGGGCTCGGCGGCGTGATCCTGCTCGGCGCGCTCGGCTCGCTCACCCGCAGCCGCAGCCTCTGGGCCGCCGGCAAGGACGAGGCCCCAAACCCCACGGCCCGGGGTGGGGAACCTACCCCTTCGGCCAGGACCGGGGCATCTAACCCTTCGGCCAAGGACGGGGCGAACCTGCCCCTCCAGCCGGGGGCGAGCCTACCTCCCAACCCGGGGGCGAACCTGGCCCTCCAACCCGGGGGCGAACCTACCCTCCCAACCCGGGGGCCCCGGCCCACGGCGGGGGGTTAGGTTCGCCCCGGGTTGGGGCGCCCAACCCCCCAACCCGGGGCGGGGGTCACATCCCACGGCCCCAGCCGAGGGATAGGCCTCGACCGACGTCCGGGCCGGGGGTACGGTGCCCCGGCTTCGGGGGGGAAGGGGCGGTCGCGCTGCAACATATTAGGACGGATGCGCTTACGTTCGGGCTGGCTCCGAGGTGAACTGGTCGGCCCAGGAGAGGCGGCCGGCGAGGTCGGTGACGCGGTTCCGCTCGTCGAAGGTGATGAGGTTGTCCTCGATGCCGAGCGTGGAGCGGTTGGCGCGGATGTATTGCAGCGTCGCCTGGACCGCGAGCACTGCGCTGCGCAGCAGAGCCCCCGCGTGCAGCACCAGCTTGAACCCCATCGTCTCCAGCTCGGCCGCCGGCACCACGGGCGTCCGACCGCCCTCGACCATGTTGGCGATCAGCGGCACGTCGAACGCCGCCCCGATGGCGCGCAGCTCGTCGACCGAGTGCGGCGCCTCGATGAACAGCGCGTCGGCGCCGGCCGCCACATAGGCACGGCCCCGGACGAGCGCCGCCTCGAGCCCCTCGACCGCAGCGGCGTCGGAGCGGGCGATGATCACCAGGCCCGGGTCGCGCCGCGCCGCACAAGCGGCCCGGATCCGCCCGACCATCTCCTCGACCGGGACGACCGTCTTGCCGGCGAAGTGGCCGCACCGCTTCGGAAAGGTCTGGTCCTCGATGTGCAGTCCGGCCACGCCCGCGCGCTCGTACTCCTCGACGGTGCGCTTCACGTTGAGCGGGCCGCCATAGCCCGTATCGGCATCGGCGACGACGGGCAGGCTCGTGGCGTTGCAGATGCGCGTGGCTTGCCCGGCCATCTCGGTCATCGTGGTCAGGCCGAGGTCCGGCTCGCCGAGCATGCTGTTCGCCGCACCAGACCCGGTCATGTAGACGACGCCGAAGCCGGCTTGCTCGATGAGGCGCGCGGAGAGGGCATCGTATGCGCCCGGAGCGATCACCAGGCCGGGAGCTGCCAGCAACTCCCGCAGCCGCTCGCGTCGTGGATCAGACATAACGCTGTCCTCCAGTTCCAATGCACTATGCGAAGAAACTTCTTGGGGTTCGACGCCCCCTTCCCAACCGTTCGTCCTGAGGCTCTCGAAGCGCCCCGCGAGGGGGGCGGGAACAGGGTCCCACGCCAGGTTCGCAAGCTCCTCCGCGCCGTCCGCACGGGGGGTGGTTGCTCGCTCGTTCGCCGCGAATGGCAACGGCAGTTACATTGACGCTTCCTATAGAGGAGGCTGGGAAATGGTTCCCCCTCCTCTCGATGGGGGCCCTTCGAGAGGGGGAACGGTCGGCGTTGGGAGCCCTTCGAGAGCCTCGGGGCGAGCGGGCGGGGTTGGAGCGAGGGTGAACCCATGGCACATGCTATGCGCCGTGGCCGGGGGCGCCGACGACGACCGTCATCGAGTCTGGCTGGGTCCACTGCTTGAGCGGGCGGCCCTCGGCCAGCGCGCGCAGCTCACGCTTCCAGAGATTGCGCAGCATGATGACGGTCACGTCCTCGCGGCCGAGGTGCTCGTGCTCGCGATCGGCAATCGTTCCCTGCCCGACCTGCGACACGTAGTCCTGCATGTTGAAGAGGCGGCTGCCGTCGACGTGGCGGTCCTCCACGTCCTCCAGCCGGAGCTCGCCGCGCAGCACGCGCTCGCCGATCGGGCCGTGCGGCACGATCCCCTTGACCTTCTCGGCCACGTCGCGTTGCTGCTGCTCGTAGCGGGCGCGGGCCTCCCCCTTGACGTGGGTCATGTTCGTACCGAATGAGGCGAAGTGCTCGTCGTCGACCGGCACCCGCCAGGCCACCGCGTCGCGCCACGCCTCGCGACCCAGCTCGGGCGCGGTCCGCGTCCCATAGCTCACGTTAGGCATCAGCAAGTGACTCTGCGATTCCCGCCAGTGGGTCGCATCCGAGGGGAGCCGCTGGTGGATGCAATAGCCGTACTCAGTCTCCTCGCACGTCACCTCCGGGATGCCGACGCGGCCGGTATCGAGATAGGACTCGCGGTGTACCCATAAACCATGGAAGGGATCGTTCTCCAGCGAGTTGAAGACGTTGCACGGCCACGTGTAGGTGTAGTTCTCGCGGACGCCCTCCGTCTCGTCCTCGAAGCCGCCGAAGTGCCACATCGGCGGCGGGTCCCCCTCGCCCATATAGACGAAGATCAGGCCGAGGTACTCGACGGTAGGGTAGGCCCGGATTCGAATGCGGTCGCAGAACGGCTCGGGCTCGGCCGGCTGCTCGACGCACTGCCCATCCGGGTCGTAGACCCAGCCGTGGTAGAAGCAGCGCAGGTTGTCGCCTTCGACCCAGCCGGTGCTGAGCTGGGTGCCGCGATGCGCGCAGCGGAACGCCACCGCGTGCGGCGCGCCCTCCTCGCCTCGGTAGAGGGTGAAGTGCTCGCTCATGATCGTTACGGGCATAGCGCGCCCAGCGGTCAGGTCCTGTGATCGGTACACCGGCTGCCAGAAGCTGCGCAGGTAGCGGCCGGCGAGCGTGCCGGGTCCGGTGTACCAGAAGTCTTCCCAGGGCTCGAGGGACCGGACGTCCTGGGCCGTCGCGGGTCGTGCTGTCGTCGCTGCCACGATCGTCTCCGCACCTGATTTGCCCTCAGTGTACAGCGCACCTGTGGACCTTCTATAGAACGGAAGCCCGTATGATAGCCAGCGAGATAGCGACGAGGAGAGCACGATGGCCGATCTCCCTACGCGGCAGTTGGGCCGCACCGGCATGCAGGTCACCACCCTCGGCTACGGCGCGATGGAGCTGCGCGGCGCCTCGACGCGCGGCCGCGACGTGGGCGAGATGGATGCCGAGCGCATCCTGCACGCCGTGCTCGACGCCGGTATCAACTACGTCGACACTTCGCCGGACTACGGCTTGAGCGAGGAGCGGATCGGGAAGTACATCGCGGGTCGCCGCGCCGAGTACTTCCTCGCCTCGAAGTGCGGCTGCTGGGTGGGGCCCTCCGATGGATCAGGTACGAGCATGCCGCACGTCTTCACCGCCGAGAACGTGATGGCGGGCGTGGAGCAGAGCCTGCGCCGCATGCGGACGGACTACCTCGACGTGGTGCAGTTCCACCACAGCCCAGGCCGCCTGGAGCTCGAGGAGCACGGCGGGCTGGAGGCGCTGCAAGAGCTCCAATCGCAGGGCAAAGTTCGCTTCATCGGCATCTCGGGCACGCTGCCGAACCTGCCGGAGCAGATCTCGCTGGGCGTGTTCGACGTGTTCCAGATTCCCTACTCCGCGCTCGAGCGCACCCACGAGGAGCTCGTGAGCCAGGCCGCGCAGGCGGGCGGCGGCATCGTCGTCCGTGGCGGGGTGGCGCGCGGCGGGCCCGTCAAGCAGGAGGGGCGCTTCTGGGACGTGTGGCAGGAGGCGGAGCTCGACGACCTGCTCGGCGACATTCCGCGCATGGAGTTCATGCTCCGGTTCACGATCAGCCACCCGGACATGGCCACGACGATCGTCGGCACCGCCAACCCCGAGCACCTGCACGACAACGTCGACGCGCTACAAAAGGGTCCGCTCCCGGCTGACCTGTACGAAGAGGCGAAGCGGCGCCTGGGGGCGGCGTCGCCGGAAGCCTAATCCGCAGCATGGCCCCCTTTCCAGCGTGGAAAGGGGGCCATGCTGCGGATTAGCGGCTGGACCAGGTACGTGCGTCTATCAAGTGAGGCCTGACTTGAGCTCAGCCCTCGAAGAATCGGCCCTCGACGACTTCTTCCTCGACTCCCCCGAGTTTGCCTGCCAGCGGCGTGTAATCGATTCGCCCGGTGGTGACCCCAGGAATCCGGGAGGTCAGGTGGAGAATCACGAGATTCTCCTCGCTATCCTTGTCCGCCACATCAAACCAGTAGGGCGTCCCCGCGGGAATTGTGACCAATTCATATTTGCCCAGGCGCGCGATCACCTTATCGTTAGTGGTGTAAAAGATCGCCTCGCCGCTCAGCACCATCCAGGCCGAGTCCGCATTCGGATGCGCGTGCAGGTTGGTTTCGCCGCCATCGCTCGCGCACACCTGCACGCCGATGCCGAGATTGCCCGCCCGCGCGAGCGACGTCGACGTTTTGCCTTTGCGCAACAGTTGGGGCCGAACTTTTGCGACCTGAAACGGCGCGATGTCGGTTTGGATATCCGCTGCTGCCATGGAGTCCTCCTTATGAGCCAGAGGGGTGATTACGGCCATTCCGGCCATCATATATCAAATCCAGGCAAACTCCGCTGCCCTCGGCAAATCTATCGCTACTCCTTGTCCCACTGGAAGATATTCGTCGTCCCGTTGTACGTCACGCCCGTGACCCCCTTCGCCACGAGCACCGGGTCGACCTGCCAGAACACCGCCATCAATGCCACGTCGTCGGTCGTCTCGTGCAGCAACTGGCGCTGGAGATCCATCTGGTCGCGCTCGTCGAGGGCGACCAGCAGACGGTCGATCAAGGTGTCGACCTTCGGGTTGCTGTAGCCCTGCACGTTCCGACCCGTCCAGCGGTTCGCGTCGCTCGCCACCAGGTTGGTATGCATGGGCGGCAACACGCTCCGTGAGTTGCCCTGGGAGCTGAGGATGCCGAAGGGCTGGGTGCCGAGCGTTTTGCGGTCGGCCGCCAGCGCCGGCGACAGCAGTTCGATGTCCATCTGCACGCCGATGGCTTTCCAGCCGTCAGCCATGAGCGTGATGATCTTGTCCGCGCCCGAGGTCGGACGCGCCGCGATCTTGCTCTGGAAGCGCTCGCCGGTCGCCTGGTCCACGAGGATGCCGTCCGCGCCGCGGGTCCAGCCGCCTTCGGCCATTAGCTGCAGCGCCCGATTTGGGTCGTAGGGGTACTGCACGATCGACGCCTCTAGCTGCTTGCGCCATGGGTCGGACGGCGACACCCAGGCGTTGTCCGCGATCGGGGCGAGGCCGTTCGTGGTGCCCGCCGCGATCGACTCGCGGTCCATGGCCGTATACATGGCTTTCCGCACCGCCTGGTTCGGGCCGCCGTTGCGCGGCTGCGCGATCTCCGGCCGGAACTGCGGGCGCAGGAACTGCTGCGTGTCGGACACCGGCGTCAGCACCTGATTGCCGGTGTTCTGCCACCGCTGCTTCAGCTCGGATGCGACATCGAGGTTCACGCCCGGGGACAGGACGACGTCGGCGTTGCCGGCGAGGATGTTGGCGACCATGGCTTGCGGGTCGGCGATGTACTTGACGATGATGCGGTCGAGCGGCGCCGGCCCCATGAAGTAGTCGTCAAAGCGGACGAACTCGATCCCGACGCCCTCTTCCCAGCGGGCGATCTTGTACGGGCCGAGGCCAACCCAGTCGCTGCCCAGCAGCGGCGTGATGAGAATATTTTGTTTGTCCGTGCGATACAACTCCTCGAGCAAGTGCCGGGGCATCGGATCGAAGTCGGTCGGGATGTCGGCTGTGGCGACCGTGCTCTTCCAGTGGACGACGTAGGTCAGCGGGTCCACGGCCCGCGAGTACTCGACGAGGTTCAATCGCTCCTCCGGGGGGACGGGAAAGTCCCGGTCGCGGAAGAGCAGCGAGCCGAAGACGAGGTCCTCCGCCGTGAACGGCGTGCCGTCGTGCCAGCGGATGTTCGGCCGCAGCTTCCAGGTCGTATCCATCGAACCATCCGGGTTGATCGTCCACGTGCCCCGGGCGACCGACGGCAGCTCGTACGCGAGCTGGGGGACGAACGTGCCCGTGCCGTCATCCTGGGCGAGGTAGCTGTGGCCGATCTTCGCGATCTGGCTGTTGCCCGCGCCGGGGTTCCCGCCACCGGCCGCAACGCCCGTGAACTTGGCGAAGCCCTTCAACTCCCGCTGGACCGCCAGCGTCAATATCTTTGGGCCGCGAGTCGTGGAGGAGATGGATTGGCCTCCGCCGGTCGGCGCAGCCGGCGAGGCCGGCACGCACGCCCCGGTCGTCGCCAACGCGACCGCCATCCCTAGCAGAAATACGCCCTTCGTCCCGTACACCGCGGCCTCCCGTCCCCTTGCTGGTCCAAGGCGAAGCATCCGAATCAGCGGTGGTTCGAGCGTGCCAATCTGCCCCGCCCGACTCACCATTGCGGGGCAGGAGCGGCCTTCGCCGCGTCCGCCCAGCCCCGCAGGTCGACTGGATGCAACGCATCCGGTCCATCCGAGAGAAATCGTTACCGAAGCGGGGGCCGTTGTCCAGAGATGAGGGGGTACCGAGCAGGTGGGCCAACAACAGGAGGGGAGCGCCATAATCCGTACCGAGGCCGAGTATCAGGAGGCGCGGCGCCGGCCGCAGCAAGACAATGAAATAATCGCACGCCAGCAGGCAACGCTCATCGAACAAGGTTTGCCTGCGGAGCAGGTTGCCCGGGGGATGACGCCGCTGCTCTCCTTCCACGCGCAGCTCGAGGAGGAGATCGCACCGTACGAGCAGGTCAGCCAGGGTGAGCGAGGCCGTCGTGTCGCGGGACGAGCACAACGAATATCACGGGA
>JAXDLH010000278.1:0-6516 GCA_034666705.1 Chloroflexota bacterium | reverse complement strand
CAGTGCGAGGCGCTTAGGCTTCCCCAGGCCACTCGTCGCCCTCTCTGACCGCCTCCACCCTCGCGGTGAACTTCACCGGGGAGTCCTCGAGAGCACTCAGGACGTGGTTGATCGCGAACTGAAGTAGCGGCCACGAGCTGACCGTGGGATCGAAGCGACAGACGAGCTGCCACTGGATCGGGTCGTCAGGCACTCACGTCAGGCGCAGCAGCACGAACACCAGAATGACCACGACCAGCACGAACACCAGCAGCGTCAGCGGGTCGTACTGGCCGTTCTCGGACTTGAACATGGTGCCTCCCTTGGATTAGAGCGCGTCGAGATTGCCGCGCTGGCGCTGCCTATATCGACGATCCGCAGAGCGTTTACACGCTCGGCACTGACGCTGATTCTTGCCGGGGATCATGTAGGTGTTCTCCGGCGTGTACTCGTGACCGTGCGGACAGCGAGTGATGGCCTCGGCGTGCGCGCTCTTGTGACGGGAGCGCGATAGCGGAATGAGGTGCTCCGGGTTTACGCAGCGGCGCTTGCCACAGGTGTGATGCAAGTCGTCTCCTTCGGGGATCGGAGCGACGAGCTGCTCGTACATCACACGATGGGCCCGTTGTTGCCGGCCGCCTTCCTGGATCACGCCGTACCCGTTCGTCGTGGCACCAGACCAAAGCCAGCACCCGCTGTCATCACGATCGAATCCGCGAGCGAGGCGCTCTCCGAGCGAACCACGAATCACGCGGGCTGCATGGCCATGGATGAAGCGCTGGGGCTGTCCCTTCACCTCGCCGCGGCTGGTCTTGGTCTTCGACGCTATCCGGGTCGGTTGACCGCAACCGCATTCGCATAACTTCATGCGATAAGCATACTAAGGCTCTACGGCCCTAGATGTACCTTCGCACGCAGATGATGTCCTTTCTGTAATCCATCGGCAGGTAGAACGGCCCAGCCTCCGAGCCGTGGCTGATGACCATGGGCTTGGCGCCGTGCACCCCGACCACCAGAGCGGTGTGCTCGCCGGGGAAGCCATTGCCGTAGAGCACGGCGTCGGCGCGCTGGACGTTGGAGACGTGCTGGACCTTGACGCCGTGGCCGAGCAGCGTCCCGGTGTACCCGGCCGTCCAGTTGGCGCCGTTGACGTGGTCGGTGGCGTTGAAGCCCAGGTGCAGGCCGTTCCACAGACACCAGGTCACAAACGCCGAGCAGTCAGCGTAGGTGGGGTACTCGCCCAGGCGCGCGTTCTTGTGCAGGCGGATGCCGTCCCAGCGGCGGGCGCCCTGGGTGTAGTGGATCGCCGGGGCGTGATGCAGCCCGAGCGTGGCGGCCGAGACTGCTCGGTCGCGAGCGCGGATGCGATGCTCTCGCGAGAGCCCGGACACGCTCATGACTTGACCTTGGGCGGCTGGCCGGTTCCGGCGTCGCCCTTGTCGGGCGGGATGGAGCTCGGATCCGCCGGCGGCGTGTCTTCCAGCTCGGCGGGAAGGTCGGTGTCGCCGTCCTGCTCGCTGTCGGTGGGGGTCGTCCGAGCGTTCTGGACCCCGACGGTGGATGCCGCCTGAGCAGAGCCGCTACTGGTCGACACGGTCGGCACCAGCGCCGTGGGCTTGCGCTGCGCCACGGCCGCATGAGCGTCGTTGCGCTTGCCGCGCAGATAGGAGTCCGCGAGCAGCAGCACGCCGGCGAAGCCCGTCAGGGCGATGAGAAGGTGGTTCACGGCCGTCTGCTGAGCAGCGGTGAACGTGTACAGGCCGAAGGCGCTCAGGAACTCCGCGACGGGAGCGATGAGCGCAATCAGCGCGGCGCTGACCATGGCCGGCGTCAGAGCCGGACGGTTGGGTTCGAGCATGGGTTCCCCCAGGGGGTTGAGATGGACTAGCGAAACGGCCCGCGCGCTAACTAGGGGCGCACGCGTAGTTGCCGTCTTGGTCGGGGTCGCTGCAGGTCTGCGTCAACCCCGTGGCGTCAGTGAACGTGAACGACGTCGGCTCCGGGCCCGTAGCTCCCTGGGGCCCCTGAGCGCCTTGGGGCCCGGGAACAGTCGAGTCCGCTCCAGGCGGCCCCTGGGGGCCCTGCGGGCCGGGTACGGTCGAGTCGGCCCCGGGTGGGCCAGGCGGCCCCGGAACAGTGGAATCAGCGCCCTGCCTGCCAGGCGGTCCAGGGAGAGTGGAGTCCTGTCCAGGCGGCCCCTGCTCACCGACCGGCCCCGGCACCGTGGAGTCCTTGCCCGGCAATCCGGCAGGCCCCTGCAAGCCCGGCAGGCCACGGCCGCCCTGGCTCCCGGGAGTGCCGGCCTGGCCTGGCGCTCCGGGCTGGCCGGGCGCGCCGGGCTGCGCGCCGATGCATTTGGCGACGGCAGCACGGCTGCGTTTGGTGAGGCAGCGGACCAATGTCGCGTTGCGCTGCAGCCCTTTCACGGCCTGCCCGGACGCCCTCGTCGCCTTCGCGTCGGCGCGCTGGGCCTGGTGGGTGGCGTCCTTGCTTTTGCTCAGCGAGTCACCGGACTGGTTGCCGGCGTGATGGCCGGCGACGACCAAGAGGATGACGACTGCGGCGATGAGGAGCACGAGCAGCGCAGCGAGCCCACCGAGTGCCTTGGTGCTCGTGGGGACCGGGAAGCGGCGCATCTAGTGCGCTCCGAGGACCGTCGCGATCGCGCCGATCAGTGCGGCGAGCACGACGCCCAGCGAGCCGATCATCGCGACCCCGAAGTTGCGCCGGGCGGTGCGCAGGTCCTTGCGCTCTTGCGCGCGCCCGACGGCGTCCTCGTTGTAGTCGGTGCGCAACTGCTGGAGGCTGTTGTCGAGCTTTCCGACCGTGTGCGAGCACGCGGAGATCTGCGAGGCGTGGCGGCGGTGATCCTCGTTGTTTGAGGCCTTCAGCTCAGTGAAGTCCTCGGTGAGGTGCTTGAGGTCGTTGGCGGCTTCGAGGATCTGCGCGGCGATAGGCCCGAACGTCGCGAGCTGGCGTTCGAAGGCTCTGCGTTCGGCGCGCGCCTCGGCGGCTTGCTGTTCGAGGGCTAGCAACCTGGACTCTGGGCTGTTGGCGGACACACGCCTACCTGATCCCGTAAAGCCGCTGGACCTCCGCGGCATAGCGGTCCATCGCCTTGGCGTTGCCGCTCACGTCGATCGCCTCGCCCTTGTAGTGGTACGAGTCGGGAGCGTGGACCGGATGCACCCCACCGAAGTGGGGGTTCTCGCCCACGTGGAGTCCCATCTGCTCAGCGAGCTTGCCGAGCGTCACGACGGTCTTGGGGCCGGCGGCTACATGGACGTGGTTCTGGTGGCCCGCCCAAACCGCTGAGTAGAACTGCGGGCCGTTGACCTTCTGGCCGTTCTTGACCGCGAAGCCCGGACCCGAGCCGGTGTTGTGGATGAGTTCGAGCAGGCGCGAGTGACCCTTGGCGAACGCCGGGGAGGCCGCTGACGGCGTCTGCGCCGTGGTGGTATTCGACGTGGCCGGGGTGTCTTGGAGCGCCCGGATCTGCATGGCGAAGCTCACCGGGTCAGAGCCCTTCTGCCCGAGGAAGGACTGAATCAGCGAGGCTCTAGCGCCGCTGTTGTCGACGCCCGGCGTGGTCGTGGTGACACTGCGCGATGACGGCGCCGAAGGACTCGTTGTGCCCGAGGTCCCCGCGTTGGCAAGGATCGCCTTGACGTAGTTCTGGGTTTCCTTGAACGGCGGAACGCCGCCGTACTTCTGGACTGCTCCCGGGCCCGCGTTGTAAGCCGCCAGCGCCTTGTGGTAGTCGCCGCCGAAGCGGTCGAGCTGCTCGCGCAGGTACTTCGCGCCACCTTCGAGGTTCTGTGTCTCGTCGTATGGGTTTACGCCCAGTGCCCTGGCGGTATCGGGCATGAGCTGTGTGTCGCCGATCGCTCCGGCTGGTGACCGCGCCCCCTGATTGCCCCTCGACTCCTGACGCACGAGGGCGCGGAAGATCTTGGGATCGACGCCGTACTTGCGGGCCGCTGTGTCGGGGTTCGGACTAGCCATGTGCTCAGGTGCGTGGGATGCTGCGCCGATAAGGAGAGAGATGGGATCCTGGTTTGAAGACGTAGCGCCGTGGTTCCTTCTTCTGGTGGCCGCTGTCGGTGTGCTGGCCACGCTGGCTACCGGCGCGTACAGATGGATGACGCTGACCATCATCATCTGGGCCTTCGTCTTCCTCTGGCTGCATAGCCGCGAGGACTAGGCGCCCCTTCACCGCCGCTTACTGGTCAGCTAGCCGAGCGGCAACTTCGCCGCGTCGCCGCTCAACGGCAGCTTGCCGCCGGAGGGGCTGAGGGAAAGCGGCTTGACGCTGACCTTGCGCTTGCGCGGACTCACCTGCGCGGTCAGAGCGTTGATCTGCGCGCGCAGCGCCGTGTACTCGCGCGTCGGGTGGTCGTGGCTGATGCCCTGCTGGTTGAGCTCTGCTGCCCGGCGGTTGAGATCCGCCAAGCGCTTGTAGACCTGCGTGTTCTGAGCGTGCGTCGCGGCCTGGTCGCTGAGGGAGTCCACGCGGATGCCCAGTGCCCCAGCGAGTGCCGCTGCCGGCGAGTTGGGCTGCCCGGGCCGACCCCCTGAAGCGATCTGCCCGACCTGCGCCGGGGCGCCGGGAATCAGGTGGTAGGCGTAGTCGGCGCGCCCCCGCCACCCCCACGCCTTCTTGCCGGTGCGCTTGTCGACGTAGTCGGGGGTGACCTCGAGCTGGCGCTTGACCTGGTCGGGGAGGTAGCGCACCCACGCCGGCGCGGCGACCAGCGGGCGCTGCGGGTTCTCGATCGGCTGGCGGGTGAAGGTGCTGACGCCGGTGCGAAGTTCGATCGGCGTCTTGAGCGCCGGGTTGAGCATCTGAAAGCCGAAGCGGCCGAGCTCGTCGAGGTAGGCGCCGAGATCCTTGGTCGACGTGCCGGTAGGCAGCTCGTTGAGCAGCATCGCCGGCAGCGAGGCGCTGACGGCCTGGGCGCCCTTGCCGATCTTGATGACGAACGGTAGCTGGCGCTGCTGGTTTGCCGTCATGCGCGAGCGCTGCTGATCATCGCTCTGGCCGGTAGAGGCCTGCCCAATGTCCTCGCGGACCTTCTCGATGTTCGCGAACTTGCCGGGCTTGGTGACGAGCGTCTTGGCGGTGACCGGCAGCGACCGTGCCGTCCACGTGTAGAACGGCAGCGCCCGGCGAAGCACCTTGCGCTCGAAGTCCGACAGCTCGCCGTAGTCGACGTGAAAGAGGTTGGCGAGGTCGGAGGCCTCGGCGTTGGTCATGCCCTTGTCCAGGCCGGCCTTGTAGGTCGCCAGGCGCATGAGGTTCTCGCGGTTGGTCATCCACCGGTCGATGCCCGCGCCGCGTCCGGAGCGCACACGGCCGGCCTTCTCAGATGCCTGGCCACCGAGGTCGTGCAGTTCGCGGCCGATGTAGCCGGCGTCGAGGACTCCGTGCTCTCGGGCGCCCTTGAGGAACTCGTCGATGTGCACGCGCTGGCCGGCGACCTTAAGCGTCTTGTTGGTCGCGGAAGGCCGAATGCTCTTGGCCTGCTCGTTGGCGCGGCGAATCGCCTTGCCGGCCTGAGCGATGTTGCGCGGCAACTGCTGGCCGGGAGCGGCGAGGTACGCCTGCTGGGTGTCGCCGAGCAGGTTGCGGATGTGAAAGCCGGGCGTGGCGGTCGCGAGGCGCTTCCATCCACCGGTGAGCTTGTCGAAGCCTCGGCCGGTCTGTGAGCCGGCGCGGACCTGGCGAGTGGCGCCCTGCATCTCGTCGAGCAGCGTGCGGTTCAACGCGACGTACTGGCCGCCCTTGGTCGGCTTGGCCGGGATGCCCTTGACCTCATGAAGGCCGAACTGGCCGCCGCGATAGCCCAGCTTGTACAGGCCCTCCCCGGGCTTGAGATCCGAGACGTCCTTGATGGGCCTTCCGACGTTGGCCATGCTCTTGGCGAACTCGCCTTGGGAGACGGCCTTCGCTGACTGCTTGAGCTGGTTGAGCGCGACGAGCGGGACGTTCGTGGAGAACGGGACCTTGCCTGCCGCCTCGCGCTCCGGGTTGACGGTGCTCAGCACACGGTTCTCTGAGCGCTTGAAGCCACTCGTGATGGCCCCCACCGCCCTTGACGGCGCCGTACCGGTGCGCACCACGCGAGTTCCGGCCTCGTCAGCGGTGAGACCGAGCTGCTTGAGCGCACGCTGCTCGAAGTCCCGAGGGAAGTAGCCCTTGGCCAGGTTCGTGGGCTTGGCGGCAAGCAGCTTAGTCGCGCGGTTCTCCAACAGCTTCAGGTCGTGCGTGCGCGCGTAGGAGACCAGGCGCTTGGCGTACTGCTCATGCGTCTCGGTCATGCCGCGCGACGGGATGTTCTTGGCGGCCTGCAGGTGCTGCTCGGCGAACTGGACATCAGCGCGCTTTCGCTCGAGGCGCGCCAACGCCTGCGGCGCCTCCAGGGGCGCGGCCTTCACCGCGATCTCTGCGCGGCCCTGAGCGTGCATCGCCTTCTTCTGGGCAGCGACGAGAGAGCGCTGCCTGACGGCGGGCTCAGCCTTCACCGTCCGCCGCAG
>JAXDLH010000277.1:0-5384 GCA_034666705.1 Chloroflexota bacterium | reverse complement strand
TGCATGTCGATGATCAGCAGGGCGAGTCGTGCCGGATCGCAGCGGTACGGATATGGATCCGCGGGGATCTCCATGGTGTGCCTCGCTCGTTACCCCAGCTTGCGCACGGTCACCTCGACCGTCAGCTCACTCTCAGCGGCACCTCGAAAGGTACCGCGCGTCGGCGGCACGTCGCCATAGTCGCGGCCAGTGGCCATCTTTACGTGGGAGTCGCTGGCCAGCAAGTTATTGGCCGGGTCGAAGCCGCGCCAGCCATGCGTAGGCACGTAGACTTCGACCCAGGCATGCGAGGCGTTCGCCGCCAGGCCATCCACCTCGCGGCCCGTCAGGACGTAGCCGCTCACGTAGCGCGCCGGCATCTCCACCGCGCGGCAGAGGCCGATGAGGACGTGGGCGAAGTCCTGACACACTCCGGCGCGGCCGGCGAGCACCTCGGCCACGGTCGTCGTCGTCGTCGTGGCATCGAGCACGTACCGGAACTCACCGTGAACCAACTCCATGAGCTGTTTGGCCGCCTCGAACGCGTGCTCGCCGGCGATGGACCGCAAGGGTTCGGCTAACCGGGCGAGCTCGGGCTCACGGGGGACCAGGCGCGACGGCGCCAGGTAATCGTAGCGCTCGAGTGGCGCCAGCGGTCGCGGAGGCTCGGCAGGCATCGCAAACGGGTCTGCCAGCAGCGTGGTGACCTCGCTCTGCGTCGTCAGCTCGATCAGCTCATGCGGAGCGGCGAGGGTGACCAGGTAGCCGGGGTTCCCAAACGCGTCGATGTACGAGCGGATCTGGCCACTCGGCCGGGCGCGCAGCTCGAACCGCTCCCACCGCTGGTCCTCGTCAGAGAGTGGCCCCAAGCGGCACTCCATGACCTCCTCGGTCACCGTCTCCGAGTACGCAAGGCGCGTCACGTGCGTCACGCTCAAACGCATGGAAGGCTTCCGAACGCGATCGTTCCGTGGGCCCGGACCTCTCCGGCCCCATCCCTCCACGCGCAGGGGCGACCGCTCTTCCGATGCAACGAGCGTCGGCCCGCTGGCTCTCCAACAAGGATCAACAGCCATTGAGACAATATAACGATCACTGTTGCTGCTGCTGCTGCTGCTGGGCGGCCATGATGAGCGCGGCGCGGTCGACGCCGACGACGTGGCTTGGCCGCGCCTCGTCCCGCAGGTACGTCCGGGTGATCTGCTCGGCCACGTCGTCGATCCTGCCGTGCACGTCCCACAAAAACATGCGGAGCCCCTCCTCCAGCACCTCGTCGACGGCCGTCGTCTCCAAGCGTGCGCAGAGGCGGCCCATCCGGAGCATCGTGGAGCTATTGGGCGCGGTCCCGGCGGCGCTCGCAACCGAGGTCAATGCGCTGCGAGCCGCGGCGAGGCTGAAGCGCACCGATTGCGGGAATACTGGGTTCAGCAGCAGAAACTCGACGACGCGCGCGGGCTCGACGCGCAGCGAATAGTAGCGTGCGTACGCCTCGGCCGATCCGCACGAGCGAAGCACCGCGAGCCAGCGTACGGCGGCATCGCCCGCAGCGGATGCGTCGGCGTTCAATAGATGCGCCTGCAGCTCGAGCAGTCTCGCCACGTTGTCGGCGCGCTCCAGGTAGGTGCCGAGGCAGACGAAGTTCCACGGCTCGTCGTGCGCCAGCGTGCTCTCGGCGAGCCCCTGGAAGAATTGCGCCCCTTCGCGCACGCGCCGATAGAAAGCGTGGGGGTCTTGATCCACATCTTGCGAGAACTGGGGTGCGATCAACGACAGGTAGAGCGCATTGATCTGCTCCCACATCTCGCTGGAGATGCTGTCGCGCACGTGCTGGGCCGCCGCACGCGCCGAGCGCACGCAGGAGACGAGTGAGTTGGGATTGTTGAGGTCGAGCGAGAGAAAGTGACGCACGTCGCGCGGCACCGCCGGTGCGTCGTCGGCGAGCTCACTGCCGTCGCGGGATAGGCCTAGGAGGGGCATCCAGAACGCGCGACCGGCGTCGACGAGCTCACCCGCGTCGAGCTCGAGGTGCCACGTCACGTCGATGAGCCGCCCAACGGCGATCGCCCGCTCGACGTAGCGGCTCATCCAGAAGATATCGTCCGCGACCCGGCAAAGCATCAGCTAGCGCCCGGCTCGCTGGGGGCCAGTCTCGGCGAGCACCCATGTGTCTTTGCTCCCCCCTCCCTGGGAGGAGTTGACGACCAGTGAGCCGCGGCGGATCGCAACGCGCGTGAGACCGCCAGGCGTCACGACGACCTCCCGGCCGAAGAGCACGAACGGTCGCAGATCCACGTGGCGGCCCTCGAAATGATCGTCGACCCAGCATGGATGGCGGGAGAGCGCCAACGTCGGCTGCGCAATGAACCCACGTGGGTTCGCGCGAATCAGCAAGGCGAACTCGTCTCGCTCAGACTGCGTCGCGTGCGGCCCGATCAGCATGCCGTAGCCGCCGCTCTCGTTCACCGATTTCACCACCAATTCGTCGAGGTGATCGAGCACGTACGCGCGGTCATCCGCGTCGACGGGCAGATAGGTTTGCACGTTGGGGAGAATCGGATCCTCACCGAGGTAGTAGCGGATGATGCGCGGCACGCAGGCGTAGATTGCCTTGTCGTCAGCGACGCCGGTGCCCACCGAGTTCGCCAGGCTTACCCGTCCTAGCCGATACGCCGCCATCAGCCCCGCCACGCCGAGAATCGAATCCGATCGAAAGGAGAGCGGGTCCAGGAAATCGTCGTCCACGCGCCTGTAGATCACGTCGATGCGCTTACGGCCGCGTGTGGTGTGCATGAACACGTTCCCGTCGTCGACGAACAGGTCCTGCCCCTGCACCATCTCGATGCCCATGGCCTTGGCGAGAAAGGCGTGCTCGAAGTACGCCGAGTTGAAGATGCCGGGCGTGAGCAGCACGACGGTGGGGTCCTCCGGCTCCGGCGCAATGGCGCGCAGCACCTCGAGCAGGCTCTGCGGGTAGCCCTCGACTGGACGCACGTCGTAGCCCTCGAACAGTTGGGGCCAGGTGCGCTTCAGGACCCGGCGGTTCTCGATGAGGTACGAGACACCGGACGGCGTGCGGAGGTTGTCCTCCAGCACGAACAGCTCACCGCTGGCATCGCGCACCAGATCGCTGCCGACGATGTGCGTGTAGACGCCGAGGGGCACATTGAGACCGTGGAGCTCGCGCCGGTAGCCGCGTGAGCCAAGCACCAGCTCCGGGTCGATCACGCCGTCGGCCAGGATCCGCTGCTCGTGGTACACGTCGGCGAGAAACAGGTTGAGGGCACGGACGCGCTGCTCGAGGCCGCGCTCGATGCGCCGCCACTCTTCAGGAAGGAGGAGGCGCGGAATCAGGTCGAACGGCAAGATCTTCTCGATGCCGTTGGGGTCCTGGTTGACGGCGAAGGTGATGCCCTGGCCGCGAAACGAATGGTCGGCTGCCGCCTGGCGCCGGGCAACCTCAGTTGAGCTGAGCGTCGCGAGTTGCCCTGCAAGGGCGGCGTAGTGCGATCGTGGCGACTCCGCCGCGTCAAACATCTCGTCCCAGAACCCACCGGTCTCGTATTCGAGCAGCGGGTTGCCTTCAGGCGCGCGGGCGACGCGCGGGTTGCTCGCCATCACCCGAATTGCCCCCGGGCGCCATCCCGGTATTCGACCTCCACGACGTCTGCCCGCTTGCTGCAGAACAACTCACTGGAGGCGCGGCCGACGAACCAGCCGGAGGTGGGCGTGACGTCGGCAAAGTCGCGCCCGATCGCCACGGTCACGTAGTTGAGCCCGGGCTCCGCCCGATTCGTCGGGTCGTACGGCACGACCCGGACGCCGCCCGGCACTGTGTCGTCGACGAAAAGCGCCTCGACCCACGCGTGCGGGGTCCCTTCGCCAAGGAGGTGTCCGGAGACGTACCGCGCGGGGATGTCGAGCAGGCGTAGCACCGTAAGGAGGATGTGAGCATAGTCCTGGCACACGCCCTCACCGCCCGCGAGCGCGGCGCCCGCCGTCGTGTCATACGCCGTCACGCCGGCGCGGTAGGTGATGGCCGCAGCCGCCCAATGGTAGGCGCGGTAAGCGCGGCCCCGTTGCCAGCGGCTGCTCGCCCGGAGCCCATCGGCAACGCGCCGGAGGTAGGCATCCGGCGTCGTGAGCGGCGTTGGCTCGAGCCACCGGGCCAGCTCAGCCGCCGGCGCGGGGGCTTCCCAGGCCGAACGGTCGCCGTCCTTTGCCAGCCGCTCGACGCGGAACGTAGCATCGAAAGTTACAATCTGGGCAACCCGTCCCGCCCGGACCGTACACACGCGGTTCCCAAACTGGTCGCAGTCCCACTCGAGCGTAGGCTCGTCGATCGTCCCGTCGATGGACAGCTTATGGTCGAGCAGCCGCTGATCGCCGTGGACATCGCACGGCACCACCATCAAGCGATGGTGCAGCGATCGCACCGGTTCCGTATAGGTGTACTGGTAGCGCTGCTCCACGCGATACACCACACGCGCCACATGCGCCCAATCGGCCGGCTGACCATTTGGGACCACGCCGGGCGCCATTGGGACCACGCCTCGCCTCCGTCGACCGGCTCGCCCGGCCCATCATGTACACCATACGCCGGTGATCGAGGCACGCCAATAGGCACAACGCACGAAAATGGCTACGCCTCATCGACATTTATAGCGGTGCGTTGCAAATCGCCTCCCTGCGGTCCGCCGTTTCGCATCTTAGGTCAATCTCACTGAGATGCATGGCGGCGAATCGGCGCGTTCGCCGGTGAACGGCAAGCCACTGCCCCACTATCCTGTTGTCGTAACGTGCCGATCAGGCGAAACCGGCGGCACCGCTTCATACTCAGACGATTGCGAGACGAGCCGGCTTAGCCAGGCAACTGGGACGCTCGGTCGAGCCTCAACGGAGAGGCTGCACTGAGCGTCCCTTTTTTATTGCACTCGATCGCCGAGGCGGGCGCCTCGGCGCGGGCCTGCCGAGAGATCCAACCGTGCGCTGCAAGGAGATTACGATCATGAAGACACCCGTACCCTCGCTATCCATCGCGGGGCAGCGTCCAAGGCGCGCGGCGTGGCTGTTCATCCTGTGCGCTGCAGTCGCCTGCTCCGCCCCCACGGCCGCGGCGCCGTCGACCGCGGGGGGCGCCGGTCAGGGGGGCAGCACGGTTCAGCCGAAGACGGTTACCTACGGCACCCTGGCTCCCGGCTGGGGCGATGCGCTCAACATTGTCGCTACGCAGAAGGGCTATTACGCTGACGAGAAGCTCACCGTCGACATGATCTACACGGGCCAGTCTGCCCTCGTCTGCCAGCAACTGCTGGCCAAGGCGATTGACCTGGGCGGCTGCTCGATGAACGACATGATCCAGGCGGTCGTCACCGGCGGTGCGCCGCTCGAGATTGTGATGGGTACGT
>JAXDLH010000276.1:0-3090 GCA_034666705.1 Chloroflexota bacterium | reverse complement strand
AGCTTCACGTTAGCCACCGCTCACGCATCCAGCTTGAAGAGCTTCGTAGCGTTGAGGCCCATCAGCTTCTCCTTGTCCTCCGCCGACACGGTGTCGAGGGATTCGAGGAAGCCGATCGTTCCCATGCCGGAGCCCGCCATGCCGTGGGGGTAATCACTCGAGAGGAGCAGCCGGTCGGCGCCGATGCGCTCGATCAGGAAGGGAAGTGACGCGGCCTCGGTTTTGATGTTGAACGAGAACCAGAACTGGTTCAGGTACTCGTGGGCCAGCTTGCTGATGGCGACTTTCGTATAGGCCGGCTCCTCGACTGCCACCTCGTCGAGCCGGTCGAACAGGTACGGGAGGAAACCAGCGCCGGCCTCGAGGATGCCGACGCGCAGTCGTGGGAAGGTGTCGAGCACGCCGCTGACGATCAGCGAGCCGATGGCGAGCGACGACTCAGCAGGGAACTGCAGCGCATTGCCAAAGCGGTATCGCTGGTAGCGATGCGCGCCCGCGGTGACGGCGAGGTGGGAGCAGTGGACGATGAGCGGGACGTCCAGCTCCTCGACGCGCTTGTAGAAGGGCCAGAACTCGAACTCGTCCAGGTTCTTGTCGTTGACGTTCGTGCCGATCTGCGGCGCGTGCAGGCCGAGCTCGGTAATGGCGTAGTCGAGCTCGCGAATCGCCAGATCGACGTCCTGCATCGGCAACACCGCGAGGCCGATGAACTTGTTCGGGTGCTGCTGCAGCACGCGCGATACGGCGCGGTTGTAGGAGCGGCACACACTGGCCCCGAGCTCGGGGTCTACGTCGTAGGCGTAGGGCGCATTGTTGGGAACGAGCACCTGGCGGTCGAAGCCGATCTTCTCCAGATCGCCGGCCCGCACGTCGGCATTCGAGACGCCGGGGTGGCGCCGCCCCAGGTTCAGGCAGGTTGGGTAGTCCCACATGAAGTCGAGGACATTCTCGGCGCGGGCCTTGTAGACCACGACCTCTTTGTTGCCGGCGGCAAACACGAAGCGCGGGCCCCGGTCGCCGAATCGCTCGTCTACCTCGTCGAATGCATCATAGGGAAGGAAGTGCGAGTCGCAATCGATCTTGATGGCCATCGTTTACTCCCAATTGTGTTCCGCCCGAGGATACTCTGCCGCGATCTGGACGACAAGCAAAAGAGGGCCCCCTCCCCAAACTGGGGAGGGGGCCCTCTTTTGCTTGTCGTCGTAGCGGGCGAGAGCTATGCGGCCCTCGGTACCTCGGCGAGCGCGGGGATCCCACCGCGCTCAGCGTTCTGCTGATCGACCACGGCCTGCACGTCGCGACCGTTGAACGACCGGGCGCACATGAAACAGGTGACCCAGCCCTTATCTTCGAGATCATCGTGAAGGTCGCCGCCGCAGACGGGACACGCTCGTAAATACCACTTCATTGCCATGGATGCCTCCTCCGTTCACGCGCCGCCTTGGCAGCACGTTTGTGAACCATTGGCGCTCTGTTATCTAAGGTTAGTGCGCGGTGATCGCAACGCGTCGCTCGTTTTCGACTTTGTTACGCTCTGTCCGGCATCGTTACAGGCCCTGTGGGGATCTGTCCCGACTTCCTGCCGCGCACATGTTTATACGCAACTCCGTGCCGGAAAGTTCCCTGTTTTCTTCATAGAGACGTAAATGTTGTGTTAATTCCGACACGTCGTTCCGACGGCAGAACCATAGACGTTCCGGAACCCTATGCAGTTTTGCTATTCAGGAGTATCGGCCGGTAGGAAGCATTGCTAAGTTGCCGCGCGTCCAGTACAAAATGGGTAACGGGCGCACTACGGGCGAGGGCGCCTGCCTTTCGCGATGGTGCCAGAGAGGGGATGGCCATGCTGCGCATCGTGGTCGGCATCTCGGGCTCGACCGGCGCGATCTATGGCGTGCGCCTGCTCGAGGTGTTGCACGGCTCGCCGGACGTCGAGACGCACCTCGTGATGAGCGAGCCGGCGAAGCAGACGATTCGCTACGAGGTCGGCCGCGATCCGGAGGAGGTGCTCGGGCTCGCCACCGTTGTCTACGACCACCGCGACATCGGCGCCGCGATCTCCAGCGGCTCGTTCCCCACCGATGGTATGGTGATCGCCCCCTGCTCGATCAAGACGCTGTCGTCCGTTGCAAACTCGTACAACGACAACCTCTTAACGCGGGCGGCCGACGTGACCCTCAAGGAGCGGCGCAAGCTCGTCCTCGTCGTCCGCGAAACTCCACTCCACCGCGGCCACCTGAAGCTCATGTTGGAGGTAACCGAGAACGGCGGCGTGATTCTGCCCCCGATGCCGTCGTTCTATCATCTACCAAAGAGTGTGGACGACATCGTGAACCATACGGTCCAGCGCGTGCTCGATCAGTTCGGGATCGAGAAGGGCCTCTTCAAACGCTGGACGGGCAGCGAGCCGAGCGGGAATACTCACACTCGCATGGCAGAGAGTGTGGCGGAGCGTTAGGCCGCGCTCGCCCACCGACCGCAGACACACGCAAGCGCATAGGAGGAACCTACTGTGGCTATCGAGACCCCAATCCGCCGGTCGTCGGGCGGAAATCTTGCTTACACCGATCTGCGGGATTGGCTCCGCCAGATCGACGCGATGGGTCAGCTCAAGCACGTCAACGGGGCAAATACCGAGAACGATATCGGCCAGGCGACGGACGTCCTGAACCACACTCCCGGCGCGCCGGCGGCGATCTTCGACAACATCCCCGGGTATGCGCCAGGCTTCCGGGTGCTCTCCAACTCGCTCAATACCCAGGAGCGGATCGCCTACACCCTGGGCATCGCACACGACGTGCCGCTGGCCGAAAAGATCGAGGCCTGGCGCGTACGGCGCAACGCGATCGAGCCGATCCCGTACGTCGAGGTTTCCGACGGACCGGTGCTCGAGAATGTGATGCGCGGCGACCAGGTCGACCTCCTCAAGTTCCCGGCCCCGAAGTGGCATCCGGACGATGGCGGCCGCTACATCGGTACGGGCTCCTTCGACGTTACCCGCGACCCGGACGAGGGCTGGATCAATTGCGGTACCTACCGCGTCATGCTCCACAACCGCAACCAGGTTGGCTACTACATCTCCCCGGGCAA
>JAXDLH010000275.1:0-5625 GCA_034666705.1 Chloroflexota bacterium | reverse complement strand
CCCCGCAGCCGAGCTTGGAGCCGGTGAGGCCGAGCTCGTAGCGCAGGGTGTCGAGCAGCAGCCGCGGGGCTGGCGCCTCCACCTGGTGCTCTTCCCCGTTCACCCGCAGTCGCACCTGCATCCCGTTCACCTCTCCGCCAGTCTGTCGCTATCGTGGCTACGCTGGCTATCCTACTCCAGCCCCCCGCCCCGGGCAAGCCGTCGCATCGTCTTGGGTACGACCGGAGATTTTGCATACGCTCTCAAAATCGTACGGAGGAAGGCACAGTTCATGCGTCGCGTGCAAAACCATCGGGAGCGCCCCATCGCCTTCCGCCCAGGGTAGACTAGCCACTGCGAAGAAATGGTGCGGGGTGGTGGCGTGACTGACCTCCGGCTGACGCTTGCCTGCGGCGACTACGACCTGACGCGTGCGCTCATCGATGGCAGTGTGCAGCCGCCCGGTATCGACCTCACCACCCTCAGCATGCCCTCGCCGGAGCGGCACTGGCGCATGATGCGCAATGAAGAGTTCGACGTCGCCGAGCTTTCGATGTCCCATTATCTCGTGGCGTTCGCCAATCAGCGCGAGTTCACCGCCATCCCCGTCTTCCCGCACCGCCGCTTCCGTCACTCTTTCGTGTTCATCCGCAGCGACGCTGGTATCGCGGAGCCACGCGACCTCAATAACAAACGCATTGCCCTGCGCACGTTCCAGAACACGGCCGGCGTGTGGACGCGAGGCATCCTCGCGGACGACTACGGTTTCAATATTGGCAGCGTACAGTGGCTCACGCAAGACGAAGAGGAGACCCCGTGGGACCCGCCCGCCTGGCTCCACATCGAGCGGGTACCGCATGGCGCGAACCTCGACCACTTGCTGGTCGCAGGCGAGTTAGACGCAGCGATCTATCCCGAGACGCTGCCGTCGTTCGCGAAGGGGGATCCACGTGTAGCGCGCCTCTTCGAGCATCCGAAAGAGGTCGAGCGGGACTATTTCGGCCGCACCGGCATCTTCCCAATCATGCACACGGTCGTCGTGAAGAACAGCGTGCTGCGCGAGTTCCCCTGGGTCGCGATCAGCATGCTCAAGGCGTTCCGCGAGTCCAAGGCGCGCTGCTACCAGCGCCTCGCCGATCCCCGCCAGACGGCCCTCGCCTGGGTGCAGGATCTTGTGGAGGATCAGCGCACGGTCCTTGGTCCCGATCCATGGCCGTACGATCTCGAATCAAATCGAGGCGCACTCGAGGCCCTGATCCGCTACTCTCACAATCAGGGCCTGATCCCCGAGGCACCCTCAGTAGAGCAGCTCTTCGTGGAGAGTACGTTCACCGAATCACCACGCTATGTGAGCTGACTGGCGACGGGGTGAGATGGCGGGCGAACGACAACCTCGGCTATCGGGAGTCGGCAAATCCGCTTGAAATAGGCTCCTGCAAGAGGATAACCGAGCACGCTGCAGATTGGAGGCACACCGGTGACGAGCAGAGAAGAGAATGAGCTCCTGACCCGCGTGGGCCGCGGGACGCCTATGGGCGAGACGATGCGCCAGTAGACGATGCGCCAGTATTGGATCCCGGCGATCGCCTCGACGGAGCTCCCCGAGCGGGACGGGCCGCCATTGCGGGTCCGGCTGCTCGGCGAGGATCTTATCGCGTTCCGGGACACGAATGGCCGCATCGGCCTCGTCGCCGCCAACTGTCCCCACCGGGGCGCCTCGCTCTTCTTCGGCAGGAACGAGGAGGAAGGGCTGCGGTGCGTGTATCACGGCTGGAAGTTCGATACGACTGGCCAATGCGTCGACATGCCCAACGAGCCGGCCGAGTCCAACTTCAAGAGCAAAATTAAGACCATAGCCTATCCCTGCGCCGAGCGGGGTGGCATTATCTGGGCGTACATGGGGCCTCGCCAGGAGCCGCCGCCGCTCCCGGAAATCGAGCCGAACATGCTCCCCGAGGGTCAGTACACCGTCAGCATGATGCAGCGGGAGTGCAACTGGCTCCAGGCACTCGAGGGCGACATCGATACGAGCCATCTGCAGTTTTTGCACATGGGCTCGATGAAGCCGACGCAGGTGCAGCCGGGGACCTTTGGTTACTACGGCCTGATGGATCGCGCCCCGCGCTACAAAGTTGCGGACATGCCGTTCGGCACCATGTACGGCGCGTACCGCCCAGCCGGCGAGGGCCGTCTCTACTGGCGCATCGCCGGGTTCATGTTCCCGTGCTTTGCGCTGATCCCGACCGGTGTCCTCGGCAACCAGGTTCTGGTTCGGGCCTGGGTCCCTCTCGACGATACGCACACGATGTTCATCTCCATGGCTGGACGGCCGGCGGGAGGGCCAGTCGTCGGGCCTACCGCGGATCCGGCCTGGGCCGCGCGGAGTGCCGAGGACCGCTTCGTCGGTGGCTTTGCCGGCACCCGGTATCAGCCCGGGACGAGCGATTGGTATGGCCGCTTCCGACCCGTGCAGGCCAAGGCGAATGACTACCTGATCGACCGTGGCAAGCAGAGTCGGGACGAGAGCTACACCGGCATCGACGGGATCTCGATACAGGATCAGGCGATCACCGAAAGCATGGGACCAATCATGGACCGCACTGCCGAGCACCTGGGCAGCAGTGATGCAATGATTCTCCGGACCCGGCTCCGGATGAGCATGGTCGCGCGCGCGTATCACGAGCGTGGCGTCGTGCCGCCAGGCGTTGACGAGCCCGAGGTCTACGGTATCCGCTCCGGTGGTGTGATCTTGCCGTCTGACGCGGATTGGCTGGAGGCTACCCAGGATTTGCGCAAGGCGTTTGTCGCGCACCCCGACCTCGACCTGTCAGTCGTCGGCGGCGGTGCGTAGAAGGAGAACGAGGCGTCGTCCGCCGAGGCCCGCACGGCTCTGCGTAGCGCGATACGAGGTCGAATTTGGCCTGCCGACCGACGCCGGGGCGTAGAATGCCCTCAAATGGTCCGCGCAGGCTGAAGCAAAGGAGCTCGCACGATGGCAAAGATCGTTCTCGGCATGGCCTCCTCACACGCACCGCAGCTCGAGATGCCGCCGGATAAGTGGCTGGAGTACGCGAAGGGCGCCTTCACGATGCCGGCGCACTGGTACCAGGGCAAGACCTTCACATATGAGGAGCTTCTCGAGACGCGGCGCGACGCCCACTTCGAGCGTGAGGTCAGCCCCGAGAAGTTTCAGGCGCGCTGGGATGCGTGTCAGCGCGCGATCGCCCATCTTGGCGAGACGCTCGACCGGGTGGCGCCGGACGTATGCATCCTCCTTGGTGACGATCAGCACGAGGCCTTCCACGACGACAATATGCCGTCGATCGCCATCTACAACGGAGCTACGGTGGACGATGCGCCGGCCGCGGCCGGCCACCGGGCCAATCTCAGCGATGCAGCCGTGGCAAATTGGCCGGACGGCCGCGTCACCCATCCGACCGATCCAGGGCTGGGCCAGTACCTCATCGAGGCGCTGATCGAGGAAGAGTTCGACGTGGCGCGCTCGAACTCGATGCCGAAGGGTACCCGCGACGGGACGATCGGCCACGCCTTCTACTACGTGTACCGCCGCCTCATGAATAATGAGGTCATCCCGAATGTGCCGATCATGGTCAACACGTACTATCCGCCGAACGCGCCCACCGCGAAGCGGAGCTACAAGTTTGGCCAGGCGCTGCGCCGCGCGGTCGAGGCGTGGGACACGGACAAGCGGGTGGCGATTATCGCCTCCGGCGGCCTGAGCCACACCGTGATCGAGGAAGACCTCGATGCCCGCATCATCGACGGACTCAAGCACAACGATGTCGAGAAGCTGATCGACTATCCGGACGTTCGCTTCCGGGCGGGCACGTCGGAGATCAAAAACTGGATCATTCTCGCGGGCGCGATGGCCGGCGATGGCTTGCAGTGCAACATGGTCGACTACGTACCCTGCTACCGCACGGACGCGGGAAACGGGTGCGCCATGGGCTTCGCGGAGTGGCTCTAAGGGTGCGCAACGTGGTGTCATCCCGAGCGAAGCGAAGGATCCGTTACTCCAATGTTGGGGCTACGGATCCTGCGCCTCGCTCAGGATGACAGTTTCATCGTTGGTGCCCTTATACGGAATGGGCGGTCGGAATGGACGATCGCTCGTAAGGAGTGATGATGCCAAGTAACAAACAAGAAGAGATTCTCTGCCGGGTAGGGCCCGGCTCGCCGTCCGGCGAGGTGTTCCGTCGATACTGGCTGCCGATCGAGACGTCGGCCAACCTCGGGGGTGGCGGACGCGGCGGATTCCTGGGTGTGAACAACCCGCTCAAGGTCACGATTCTGGGCGAGCATCTGGTGCTCTACCGAGACGCATCCGGCAAGCCCGGCCTGCTCGGCGAGCATTGCAGCCACCGCGGTACCTCACTGTACTACGGGCGCGTCGAGGACGACGGCCTGCGTTGTCTGTACCACGGCTGGAAGTACGACCAGACCGGTGCGTGCCTGGAAACCCCGGCCGAGCCGCCGGATAGCAACTTCAAACTCACCGTGAAGCACCCAGCCTATCCGTGCGTGGAGGTCGGCGGACTGATCTTCGCTTACATGGGCCCGGCCGACAAGCAGCCACCATTCCCGAAGTACCCGCAGCTATTCCGCGAGGATGGCATTCGCTCCACCGGTAAGGGCAACCGCATTCAGAAGTCGAACGTGTTCCTGCAAACGCTCGACAACGTGCTCGACATCTGGCATCGCGAGATCGCCCACGGCTGGTACAAGGGCGGAAAGGTCGTGCGCCAGATCCACTACGGATACGACGGGCAACCCGCGACGCCGATCAAATTCGAGAAGACACCGTGGGGCGCCTGCTACGCCACGCTGCAAAACACGGCCAAAGCGGGCGTGTACGAGTACCACGAGACGCACGCCGTGATGCCATGCCAGCGCGCAGGGCAACCGAACGGCTCTGGCATCAACTGGGCAGTGCCCATCGACGACCACACGACTCGTTGGTTTGGTGTGTCGTTCCACGAGTTCGACGAGCATGGCCAGATTCCGGAGGCGATCTACCAGCGGATGAACAACAACTCGCCATCGGACTCCGGCGGCCCGTTTTATGAGGGCTGGGCCGAGGATGTCGGACACTGGTGGAACCTCGGCCACCCGGCGCGGCAAGGACCAATCTGGGAGGACGAGGTGATCATGGGCACCCAGGGCCCCGAGGAGCGCAACCGCCTTCCCGACTGGGACAAGTGGCGCCTCTCGACCTCGGACCGCGGGGTGCTGATCATGCACGAGTTGTGGGGCGAGCAGGTCGAGCGGGTGCAGGAGGGGCTGGACCCCATCGGCATCGTGCGCGGCGAAGCGGCCGAGCACCTCATCCCCCTGCCCGGGGACTTGAAGCACATGACCTGGGAAGAGGGCATGAAGCTCTTCAACATGCCGGTTGAGGAGCGAATGAAGCGGCGCGAGGAGCGAATCCTGGAGCGTGCCGCGAAGTTCGCGCGACGATAACGGAGGTACACCATGGCGGTCCGCGAGCTAAGCGACGAAGCCCAGTCCGTGCCCGAAAGCGCGTTCCAGACGTTTCAGATCCATCCGCCGCTGCTCGACAGCGGGAAGCAGACGACGGTGCTGGCGAAGTGCGACATCCTCACTGGCACCGTCATGGTGGCCGAT
>JAXDLH010000274.1:0-6077 GCA_034666705.1 Chloroflexota bacterium | reverse complement strand
AGCGCACCCCGGCGGCGCCGCCGACCTTCGCGCCAACGCCGAGCCCGACGGGGGCGGTCCCGACTGACCCGCCGATTCTGCCGACGAATCCGCCGGCCGGCACGGACACGCCAACGCCGACCGGCTCGCTCCTAGCGACTGACACCGCCACCCCGGAGAGCACGGCCACGCCGGAGAGCGCGCGAACCGCGGGCCCGTCGCCGACTGAGACGCTGGTCCCGACCTGGACCCTCACCCCGACCCCGACGCAGACCCTCACGCCCGCCGCCAGTGCGACGCCGACCCGGACGCCAACGGCCACACGCACTCGCACGCTTACGCCGACCCAGACCCGCACGCCCACGCCGGGCGCAGCCGGGCGTTGGAATGCGGCCGAGCAATTCCGCATTGCACCGAACCAGGAGAACCCCAGCCGCGACATTTTTGGCAACACCGGTGTCTGGTGGTACCTTGGTGCGAGTGGCCTCGCCCACACGCCTGCGAGCTATAGCCCGCTCCCCACCTACACCACGAACATCGGGGGGGTCGCCGGCGTGGAAGGGTACCTTGCCGCCGGTGGCGCGCTGCCGGTCATCGAAATCAACCGTTCAGGCAACACCCAGCACATCACGTCGATCACCTGGCCCGACGCCGTCCTGAATATGCACCCCAACGCGTCGCAGCTCGCAGTCCTTGGTTGGAAGAGCCCCATTACCGGTTGGGTGAGCGTGACCGGCGGCGTTACCGACATCGACGGCGTTTGCGGCAACGGCATTGCGTGGACCATTGCCCGCGGCGCCGCGGATCTTGCCAGTGGCGCGTATGCGAATGGCGGCTCGCAACTGTTCGCAAGTGGGACGGGCAGCAGCAATCTCGCCGCAGTCTCGGTGAGCCCGGGCGACTTCATCTATCTGTTGATTGACCCGCAGGGTGGCGACCATGTGTGTGATTCGACCGGCATCGATTTCACTATCCAAACGATCGCAGCGCCCACCCCGGTGGTGATCGCAAGCCCGACGACGGGCCCCGCGGGCGTTCTCTTCGGGTGGGGCGACAACTCCGCCGGGGCGCTTGGCGACGGCACCCAGGTCAACCGCCTGACGGCAGTTCCGGTTTGCACATGCTCCGGCCTCACGAGCGTGATTGCGATAGGCGGTGGCCCTGGCGACAATCAGCACAGTCTAGCCGTCAAGAGCGACCACACCGCTTGGGCATGGGGGGATAACGGCAATGGCCAGTTGGGCGACGGTACCACGAACGGGCGTCTGACTCCAGCACAGATTAGCGGCCTGACCGGCGTGAACGCAGTTGCCGCCGGTGGTTTTCACAGTCTGGCTTTGAAGAACGATGGTACTGTGTGGGCCTGGGGTTCCGGTACCTCCGGCCAGATCGGCGATGGTGGCGGCAGCGACCGGCTTACGCCAGTGCAGGTGAGCGGACTCAGCGGGGTGATAACCATCGCCGCGGGCCAGCTCCATAGCCTGGCCCTGCGGAGCGACGGCACCGTGTGGGCCTGGGGGGATGGCTTCGAGGGGCAGGTCGGTGACGGTAGTACGAGCAACCACCTCACCCCAGTCCAGGTAAGCGGACTCACCGGCGTAACGGCCATCTCCGTCGGCGCGTTTCACAGCCTGGCGGTCAAGAGCGACGGCACGGTTTGGGCCTGGGGGAACAACGGCAACGGCGAGATTGGAGATGGCACTGCAATCAACCGGCTCATACCGGTCCAGGTGAACGGCCTCAGCAACGTCCACCTCATCGCGGGTGGCGGCAACCACAGTGTCGCGCTCAAGGCCGATGGCACCGTCTGGGCCTGGGGCGCGGGCGATGTTGGCGATGGCACCACGAACGACCGCTCTACCCCCGTCCAGGTAAATGGCCTTAATGGCGTTGTGGCCATTGCCGCTGGCGAGTTTCACAGCCTCGCCATTAAGTCTGACCATACTGTGTGGGCCTGGGGTGACAACGGCCACGGCCAGCTGGGCGACGGCACCCCTAACACTCGCCTCAGCCCGGTGCAGGTCGCCGGTTTGACCGGCGCGACCTCAATCGCCGCTGGTCTTCACCATAGTCTGGCGTTGCAGTAGTCCAGGTCACTCGACTCACCGACGTTCAGGCCCCACTGATGGCACCTGCACCGGCTTCGCTCTCCGCTAGCAATTCCCGCGGGCCTTGGGTTTGCCCCCGCGTCTGCTCTGGGAGATCTTGGCTAGTCGTCCGTGGGCAAGTGCAGATACATCGTCTGCAGCCCTACGCGGCCCGGGCCGGTGAAGCGGTTCCACACGAGCTGCCCGGAGCTGGCGAAGATTCCGGTCGACAGCCGCTGCATCGTGGTCTGCATCTGCACCGTGCGGTCCTTGTACACCCAGCCACCGGGCTCGATGTCGATCTGCTCGTCCTGGCCGAGCGTCACCTCGAAGACGTTGCCATAGCCGTGCAGCCAGACGATCCCCTCCCGCTGGGGGGAACTGAACGTATCGATGAAAAACCCGGAGCCGCCGAATAGCATATTGGCGACGCCCTTCACTCGCGCGAACGTGTAATCCACCGTCTCGGTGGCAGCGAGGAACTGGTGCTCGCGCACGTCCATGGCCTCGCCGACGTGCAGGTGAATGCCGAAGACGTGGCCGACGCCGTCGCGGCTGAACGCGATTCGCCCGGGCCCACGCGCCTCCGTGATGAAGATCGGCATACCCGAGACGATGCGCTTGAACGACCCCTTGAGCGACTTGACGCCGATCTGTACCGCCGGGTCCTTCCAGAGCAGCACGTGGTGCTCAAAGTACACCGACGTACCGCTCAGCTCGATCTGAAGTGCGGGCACGAGCTCGCCCTCGATATGGTACGTCACGCCGCCATGGGTCTCGTCGCGCGCCGCCGTCGGCCGCTGGATCGGAACCGCCATAGCGCTCAACCTCCGCGGCGCGAATCAGCGCGCCGGATAAATGCGCCCAGCCGGTGCGTGTCGCGCTGCGCGTCCACTGCCGGCAGCATACAGCCGCACGTTACCCAATGCTACATGACCAGTCCGAGGTGGCGTAGAGCAGCTCCCGGCGCGCGGGACGATTGGAACGCATACGTCTCGCTGCATACCGCGCCTACTTGTGTGCCTTTTCTCCATCCGCTTATAAGAACGCACGCGCGATACTGGCGGCCGGCAGGAGATGAGATCCATGGAGCGACCCTACACCATCGACCATTTGAACCACGTCGTGCTGCGAGTGCGCGATCTTCCTCGGTCGCTCGCGTTCTACACGATGATTGGCGGCGACGTGCAGGGCGAGGTCGCTGCCGGTACGCTGGTGCGGATCCCCAGCGGCCAGTCGATCATCTTGCAGGAGCGGGCCGACTACGTACCCGCAGCGGTTGGCTCGGTCGATCACATCAATCTGATGATCCGGGCCGCCGACATCCACGAGGTCGCGCGCTACCTGCGGGCCAACGGCGCCGAGCTGGTGGGTGAGCCGGAGCTGAGCCGCGCCGGGCCCACCGTCAACGTCCGCGACCCCGATGGCTACGTGCTCGAGATCCGCATCCTGCGCGAGGGGTAACGGGTCCCTACTTCACATCCCAGTCGGTGGCGTTCCAGGCCTGCGTGGCCTTCGAGCTGCGCGGCGTCATGTTCTGGATGCGATTCCCCACTGCGATTGGCTCCGCGCCATAGAACAACGGCAACAGCACCAGTTGGTCTGAGATGTGGTGGATGATCTGACCGATGAGCTCGGTGCGCTCGGGGAGCGGGATCGTCACGTAGTAGCGATCGAGCAGCGTGTCGAGCTCCTTGCTCTGGTACCGCGCGGCGTTGCTGCCCCGGTAGTTGTTCTCCTGCAGCGGCACTTCGGTGCTGTACAGGCGCGGGAAGTTTCCGGTATCGCCGCCCTGCCGCGTCAGGAAGAATCCCGGCCGCGTGGCCTCGTAGACCGTGCGCTGGGCCCCGCTCATCTGCGTTGGCTCGACCACCCGGTTCACGGTGATACCCAGCCGCTGCCAGTAGTCCGCCACGGCGTACATCGACTTCACATTGATCTCTTGCGAGGCGCTGACGAGCACGTCCTGCGTGAGCGGCCCGCTGCCGTCCGCCGCCTGGTAGAAGCCGCTCGCATCCTTGGCGTAGCCGAGGGACTCGATCGTCTGGGCGGCCTTGCGCGCGTCGTAGTCGTAGCGCACGACCTGGCTATCCTCGATTGCCTTGTACGATGCCTGCCCGGGATCCATGAAGCTGTGCGCCACCGTGGTCGTCCCATACATCAGGGTGTCCACCATCTCCTGGCGGTTGATGGCGTATAGCAGGGCGCGGCGGTAGTCGAGATTGCTCGAGATCGCGGGCGTGGGATCGATGAATTGTGGGATGAGCCGCAGGAAGTTTACTGGCGCCACCGGCACCTGGCCGTCGCGCCAGCGATCGCGCACATCCAACCCCTGCTCCACTGAGATGCTGCGGCCGAGTGTCAGCTCGACGACGCCGGAGAGCACGTTGGCGACCAGGGCGTTCGAGTCGAGGATGAATCGCACGTCGATCTGGTCGATCTTGGGGCGGCCGAGCACGTAGTTCGGGTTCGCCTCCAGCAGCACGTGCGAGCCGCGCTCGAACGTCGTGACCTTGAACGGTCCGGTGCCGACGAACTGCTCGTTCCAGTACGGCAGCTCGAAGAGGGATGATTTTGCATCGGTATACGTGCCGCCGAGAAGGTGCTTGGGAAGCGGGAGGGCGAGATCGCCGCCGAACATCGCATCCGCCTCGACGAATGGCTGCTTCCAGCGCGCCACCACCGTGCGCGGATCGGGCGCCTCGACTCGATCGAGGAAGCGGTAGCGGGCGTCGCGCACGGCTGGCAGCTCCGGGTCGGTCACGACGTTCGCCGTGAACACGAAGTCGGCAGAGGTGACGGGGGTACCGTCGTGCCACTGGGCGCCCTGGCGGATGTGCCAGGTCGTCTCCATGGTGCCATCCGCGTTGACCTTCCACAGGCCGTTATCGGTCGACGGCACGGCCTCGGCCAGGATCGGCCGCAGCACGCCCTGGTTGTCGGCTGCGACCATCCCCACGATGATGAGCGGCTCGACAGTGTCGAGGCCGGCCCGCAGGTTGTCGCCTTCGCTGAGCTTCCAGGAGAGGACGCCCGGCTCGCTCATGATCGCGGCAGTCACGCGCTTCGGCCCAGTCGGCTGGCTCGAGGCCGCACTCTGGCCCGCAGCAGTGTCCGCCGCCGGCCGGGCACCTTGCGCCCCACTGCATGCGGTGCCGAGCAGCGCGACCAGCACGATCGCCCGCCGTGCCCCCCTCCATATCCCCATTGACCATCCTCCATCCCATTTCTGTCGGGCTCATCTTATGCAGCATGGTGCCGCGCTGCAAGCATGGCATCGCCGCCGGGTGCGACCGGAGATCTTGCATGCGCTCTCAAAATCGTAAGGAAGATGGCTCAGTTCATGAGTCGCGCGCAAAAACATCGGGCGCACCCGTCGCAGCCCCCGGTCGGCGTGTCGACCTCCGCTACGGTCCCATTGCTCCCCAGCACATAGGCGGCGCCCCGCGACGGACTGATCGTAGTCGCGCCCGCCGTGAGCGCCGCGTCCCGGATGAGGAGGCCCACCTCCGTGGCGATCGTCACGTTACGCAGCGCGACGCCGACGATCGACCGTTCCGGCAGCCCGACGACGTAGCCGGCTGTGCGCGCGCCGGTAGCCTCCAGGGTGCATATCTGCACGTCGGAGATGACCGGGGTCGTCGAGGTGATCGGCTGTGGCTCGTCCGTCGACGGAATGCGTGGATAGTAGCCGGCAATGGCAATTGGCTGTCCGACGTCGCGCATGGTCAAGTTTCGGTACACGATGTGGCTGATCGGCCCGCCTACCTCGCGGTTCGTCTTGATCCGCACCCCGAACTGCGTCTCCTCGAAGGCGCTTTCTGCCACCAGCACGTCGCGCACCCCGCCGACGGTCTCGCTGCCGATAGACACGCCGTGCCCGTGGCCGAAGGCGCAGCCGACGATGCTGATCCCCGAGCTGTCTGCCCCAGGATTGGCAGCGTCGACCACGCCCGATTTCACGGCGACGTTGTCGTCGCCGACGTCGATGGCGCAATTGGTGATCCGCAC